>NZ_JBHIOR010000001.1:0-305709 GCF_042195605.1 Bartonella sp. AP88HLJMH
TATCCGACTCTAAACATACTCTGAGACGCGCGAAATTCTTTAGAAAATGGTTTCTTAATTTTGCTCGTCTCATGGAGCCGATAGAGAATGTCTTTGCACATTTAAAACAGTGGATTTCAAAAAATTCAAAAAATTATTAGAGAATGTTGGAGGAAAAAGATGAGCTTTGTAACGGTATGTTGGAAAATCCTATTCCCGAACTTTTGTTAACGCTCCCGAACCTTTAAAAAGATTACAAAGAATCAATACGTTATACATAGGAGAAAATTGTATGGCGGAGAGAGAGGGATTCGAACCCTCGATATGGTTTCCCATATACACGCGTTCCAGGCGTGCGCCTTCAACCACTCGGCCACCTCTCCAGAAGTTCGCACTATACCCAGAAAGAAATAACGTGCAAGTCTAAACTATACATTCAAAACCCAAAAAACAAATTCATTTATTAAAGTAAGAGCTTTTATCTGTTGAATAACAAGCACATCCCTTCTTTTTAAGAAAAAACTTTTTTCGTGGATAGGTTTGTAGAATACAATAATGAGAATAAAAAGATTGTCACCAGTTATAAACTTTCATGCTCATTTACGCACTTTCTGCTTCACAAAAAAAATACTTCTCTTAAAATTAGCATACAGCCCATAGTTTTACACAACCAAATAATTAAAATCACTTACTTATACGTCATAGGAAGGGATGGTATGTGGGGGAAGAACATTTTAAGAGAGGATAAGCGGCTCTTATGCATTTTCTTAAATAGCACGAATTTTTGCAACATTGAGAGCTGTAAAATAGTGTGATGGTATCAGTTTTCTCTTTCATAGGATTACATAATAAGCCCTATTCTAAATCCTCTATTCAATTTCACACTTCTATATTTAGTTGATACTAAAGAAAATAAAATTCAGAAAAAACTTTGCATTTTTAATTTAATATGTATGAATATATTTTATTTTCTAAAATGAAAAAATAGTCTCATTTTGATCAAATACAAAATCATAAAAATGCAAACCTGTTTTCATTTTTACCATATATTTTTAAATTCAGCTTTACAGTTTTCAAAATATCTAAAGTAGTCTCCATTACTTAAAAAAATTACGTATTACTTTATACTTTTGATTATCGCATTCTTTAAGCGTGATATGGTCTCATCACAAAACAGAATACTCTAAAAATACTATTTTCTTTCCCATCCACACGTTTGTAAAAAAAACATCTCTTAAAGCTTGCCACATCTACCTCATACGGTATCTATGAATGGTATAAAATCTATTGGATAACATCATCTTTCCTTAAATAAAAAGTAAAAGCCAAGTACTATCACGCTATTTTTCGCCTAATGTTACAATATCTATTGCTATTTGAGAGAATGCATAAAAGGAATTTATTCTTTCTTAGAGTGTTTTTATCCATACATTACTCCTCCTTGTAATGTATAAAAGAGTAATTTTTATTAATTAAATATAGAGAAATTTAAAACGAAAAAACCCTACAATATTCAGGGTTCTCATTATGTAAAACGATAAATTACCATTATAAATTAATATACTGTATTAATGTTTTACAGCACTAAAAATCTGATTAGTCTGCAAAATGAGCTCGTTCTTTCCCCTTAATGTTCTTTATTACCTTATATCCTTGCTTAGAGCACGTACAGCTCGTGCAGTTTCACATTGTAATGCTTTTTGTGCTAAAATTTTCATATCTTCAAAACTATGAGTCTGTAAACACGCCTTTACTGGAGAAATATCGCAAGATATCATAGAAAGCTCATTAATTCCCAATCCAGTCAAAATCATTGCACCAAAAGGATCTCCAGCCATACCACCACATACACTCACCCAACACTTATGTTGTGCAGCTCCCTGAATAGTCTGATAAATCATACGCAAAACTGCTGGATCAAGGCTATCAGCTTCAGACACAAGGTACGGATTTTGCCGATCAACAGCCATTGTATACTGTGTTAGGTCATTGGTTCCAATTGAAAAAAAATCAACATGGGCGCTTAATACATCTGCCATAATGGCCGCTGCTGGAACTTCGATCATAATACCAAGTTTTAATTTTGGTGCACCAACATCGTTGCGGATTTCCTCTGCAATCTTTTTTATAGCGACAATCTCTGAAACAGACATGACCATCGGAAACACAATCCATAGATCTCCACCCTCTTTTGCCGCTCGATATAAAGCACGTAATTGAGGCACCAAAAGATCACGTCGACGTAACAAAAGCCGCGTTCCTCGAACACCTAAAAAAGGATTGTCCTCTTTAGATAAATGTAAATGCGTAACCTGTTTATCTCCACCAATATCAAGTGCACGAATAATTAATGGCTTATCTCCTACAGCTGTAATCATCGCCCGATATATATTAAATTGTAGCTCTTCATCCGGAATATATGGATTCTCTAAAAACAAAAATTCCGTGCGCATGAGTCCAACACCTTCAGCCCCTAAATCAAGCGCAACAGGAACCTGATTTGCGTAGTTGACATTAGCCATGATACGAATTCTTTGACCATCTGTCGTTTGCGCTGGTAACCTACATGCATTTATTTCACTGACACGTTTTTGCGCAACAGTATCAATATGCTTTTGAGCATCTTCAACGTCTTCAAGCGTAGGATTAAGGTAAATAAACCCGTTATCGCCATCAATAATAGCCTGAATATCAGACTGAATTGCTAAAATATCATCACCTGCAGCAACAACCATTGGAATACCAAGAGTACGCGCCAAAATAGCTGTATGAGATAATGGACCTCCCCATGCTGTTGCTAATCCTTTTACCCTTGTACAATCAAGTTGTGCTACATCAGAAGGAGAAAGGTCATTTGTAACCAGAATTACACCATGTGGAATATCATTTAAAAAGAACGATCTATAGGATGGATTGATTTCACCTAAAACACGTCGACCAACATCAACTAAATTAACAGCACGTGCTGCTAACAAAGGATTATCTACCTTAAAAAACATATCTGAAAATTGACGAACCGCTCTATCCCAAGACCAAGCGACACCATGACCTTCCGCTATAAAACGACAAGCTTGAGCTATTAAATTTTCATCTTCAAGCAAAACCATTTGCGCAGAAAAAATCGCAGCAGAATCTGCTCCCATACGCACTGTAATATCAGAAATCACAGATGCCATTTTATGTTTTGTTTTTGTAAGAGCATTTTCAAGACATGCTGCACCAACTGCAAAATCAATTGGCTGATCTATTATGGAAATATCATTTTGCCTTAAAACAAAAATCTTACCAAATGCTAATCCTGAACTCGCTCCAACACCAGAAATGCCTTTTTGCATAGAGCGTGGATACCAACCATGAAAAGCCTTTGTTTGAGATTCCATTGCTCTCATCAGACATTTTTCACTAATACTCACTTTTTTTGCAATAGCAATGGCATCATTGAGAAGTTGTGCTCCTTCTGCAGCATCTGTAGAAAAAATCAGAACATCACCGTTTTTTACTCCTAATTGCAATAAACCAACCAAATTTTTCATTTCAACGGTATATTGACCATGGCGAACTCTGATGGAACTTTGAGCCTTTTTCGCAAAATCAACCCAAAGAGAAGCTGGTCGTGCATGAAGACCACTTGGATAATCTAAAGTCCATTCCTGACACACAGAAAGGTCACCAATAAAAGTTTTTTCTATCTTCATATTTTGGTCAAACAAAGTTGTAACAATTTGTTGTTTGTCCATAGTTGTTGCAAGTACTTCAAGCTGTTTTTTATCAAATAAAAGAGACGTCAATTTTTTACAAATTTCTCTATAGCGATCTGGACACGCTGCAATGGCAATAACCAAATATGCTTTCTTGCCATCCTGCCACTCAACACCAGCAGGAACCTGTATAACAGCAACAGCATCCTTGATAATTAAATCACGATTTTCAGCCATACCATGAGGAATGGCTATACCATTTCCAAGCCAAGTATTGGTTGTTTCTTCACGTTCAAGCATGCTTGCCAGATAACACTTATCAACTGCACCAACCTGCACAAGCAATTCAGCAGCAGCATAAATTGCATCATTTTTATGATCAAAAGCAGCTGCAAGTTGTACAGATCTTATAGACAAGATTTCACCATCAGCAAAATCTACATTCATTGCTTCTGCTTTCTCATATCTCATCATGAATTCAAATTGCCTCACATTTGAACACCAATATCTCTGATACATTCCTTTTCAAAGCTGCATTTCCCAAAATACAAGCTATAAATACCACCACAGCTCTCTTTATATTTTACAGAATATAGCTAAGTGAGGTGCTTAAATACCTCAATATAACCGATAAAACAATTAGATATTATTATCCACCTAAGTGCTTAAAACCATCATAAACAAGTCTGCCTCTTACTCTTTTACTTTACAAAGACAAAACCCCGTTTTTTACAGCACCAATCACCTGAAAAACTATGCTTTCAAAATGCTCTTATTATCCTAAGTTGATCCTAAGTTATCCAACATAACTTTTCATTATTTTTCCTACAAGAAAGCATCCTTCCCAATCATCCGTAACTTCAGCTAATATTTTGATTGATTCCTCAAAGTTTATTTAACCTATTATCCCTCTTTATAAATTCATTACATAATTACAAATTGCTCCATGCAACTTATCATCTTTAAAATTCCGTGCTGCCCATCTTATGATATCAAACCCTCGATATATAATATTTATATATTTTAAGCCACACCTTTACTTCAATCAATATCGTAAATACACAATGCCCTCTGTCGCACATTTGCAAAGTACGACACCCTCCAAGCACCATCACCAACAACTAAAATCAAGAAAAACTCTACAAATAAGATAAATAAAGTAAAAAATGAAACGCAATTATTGCCTTAACTCTAGCTCTTATGCTTGTTTATTTTCAACAATACACAATAATAGTGAAATCAGAAAAAATATTCTTGAAGGGCGCTGATTGCACGTTGGTTATTTTTATATCTTTAAACACCGTCCTCCTTAAAAATATAATTTCACTCTCGATTTACCGAAAATTCCTTAATGCACGTCACTTTCAAAGTAGTTTTGACTACCTTTTTATGGATTTTTTATCCCTATGTCTTTTTAAATGAATAGCCCCACCTATCCACACTACCACCTAAAAACAGTATGACAACTCATCAATACCACAATGCCGATAAAAAGATCCATCTTTATCAAAATGATTACATCAATAATGCTCTCATTAAATTTCTCATAATTTTCTGAAAACAAACTGCTTCTCTTATAAGAAATTACTCGACGCTTCTTCATACATAAAAAGAAAGTCTCTCCTCACTATTATTATACAGAAACTTATCAACAAACTCTATCATAATATCAATATGTTCAGTACTAAATACTAACATAACAGCGCAGAAACTTTTTCCCTCATTGAGAAAAGCCATTTCCTCAATTCTACCTTTTTCGTATATCTTCTACATTTATTATAGTACCAACGCAAAAAGGGAAAGATAAGACTCTATCTTTCCCTTTTAATACTTATAAAACCACAACTATAATTCAATGAAATCCTGTTGATTTCTAGAGAGTGTTACAGATTACTCTGCTGCCTCCAGCATAGGAATGACTGAAACATAGGAACGATTACCCGCTTTGCGTTGAAAAGAAACCTTTCCATTTGATAATGCAAAAAGCGTATGATCTTTTCCAATACCAACATTGTTACCAGGATGCCAACGTGTACCACGCTGGCGAATAATAATATTTCCGGCAATAACGGTTTCACCACCAAATTTTTTAACGCCTAGACGTTTCGATTCTGAATCACGACCATTACGCGAGGAACCACCAGCTTTTTTATGTGCCATAGACGCTCTCCTTTAATCTTTCTTACTCTTTGATGCTACAGACGCTTTCTTCTGCGGCGCAGTCTTTTTTTCAACTGTTTTTTTAGCCGTCTTCTCAACAGAAGCAGCAGCTTTTGTTTCTTTTGGTGTAATTGCTTCTTCTTTTATCGGTTTTGCAGCAACTTTTTTAGGTTTTGAACCACCCATTAATATTTCTAAAACACGAAGCCTCGTAAATTCTTGACGATGGCCACGCGTGCGTTTAGAATTTTGACGACGGCGCTTCTTAAATGCGATAACCTTGCGCCCACGTGCCTGTTCTAAAATCTCAGCTGTCACCAATGCATCAGCAACGACAGGGATACCAATAACCGCATTACCTTCTTGCCCAACCATTAATATGTCATTGAATTCAACAACATCACCCGCATTTCCACTAACTTTTTCAACTTTTACCACTTGATTAGCAACAATGCGGTATTGCTTACCACCAGTTTTAATGACTGCGAACATTTTTTATCCTTCCGTTCACTCCAGCTCTTATTTAATTTCTGCCTTGAAATAAGGGAAAATAGGCTGCTTTTTATCAGTCGTAATAGATCCCAAAGAAGGATAAAACCTTCTTCAACACAAATATGCGCAGATTTCCCCACGCTTATATTTTGTATATATGAAGGAATTTCTATTCTCTGTCAATAAAGTCCCATAAAAAAGAAAAAAAGGTTGTACCAAAAACAATTGAAGGTTATCTACCCCTTATACACTCAAATAGTGCCGATTTTTGTTTCACTTTATTATGGAGAGATGGCTGAGTGGTTGAAAGCACCGCACTCGAAATGCGGCATAGGGGCAACTCTATCGGGGGTTCAAATCCCTCTCTCTCCGCCACAGTTTATAAAGCGATATTATTAAAACTGTTGTAGCTTGCCAGCGGGTTTTGTATATTTTGCCACTAGGTTTTGTACCAATTTATTTTTTTCGAAGGATTTTAAGGGGGAGCTCAAAGGGTCTTCAAAGACCTCTCAAAGGTCTTTATCGTTTTTGCGAATAAATTCTCATTTTTACAATTTTTGCACTTTTTTGATTTTCTGTTACATAAATCTAATCCAGATAATAAGAGAAGGCATAGTAAAATTAAAGAATTATCTCATATTTCTCTCTCATTCTACTTTTGCTTAGTTAGTACAAAACCTACTGTAAAATTATATTATTTTGCACGTCTTGCTTGAATATGTGCTAGCAACCCTAATGTTGAACTATCACGATTATCCGCTTTACTTTCTCCACGAAGAATTGGTAGTAACTCGTTTGCTAATTCTTTACCAAGTTCAACACCCCATTGATCAAATGAATTAATATTCATTAAAATCCCTTCAACAAAAGTGCGATGTTCATAAAGCGCAATAAGACGACCGAGTGCAAAAGGTGTTAATGAATCTTGAACCAGCGTAATGCTGGGACGGTTTCCTTTAAAACTTCTATGACGTGCTAAATGGTCTGCTTCACCCTCATCAACTCCATTTTTTATCAAGATATGCCGAGCATCTTCAAGACTACGCCCCTTCATCAAGGCTTTTGATTGTGCTAAACCGTTTGCTAGCAACATCTCATACATAGAATGTAATTTTTTCTCATGCCCTTTTATAAATAAAATAAATTCTACAGGAATAATATCTGTTCCTTGATGCAGAAGCTGAAAAAAAGCATGTTGACTATTTGTTCCTGAATCCCCCCAAACAATTGGACCACTTGAAAAACTTAATGGTTTTCCATCCAGCGAGACTTGTTTACCATTTGATTCCATATCAAGCTGTTGTAAATAAGCTGGAAAATGTATTAAACGCT
Organism: Bartonella sp. AP88HLJMH; assembly: GCF_042195605.1. Classification (NCBI taxonomy): domain Bacteria; kingdom Pseudomonadati; phylum Pseudomonadota; class Alphaproteobacteria; order Hyphomicrobiales; family Bartonellaceae; genus Bartonella; species Bartonella sp. AP88HLJMH. The sequence goes on from NZ_JBHIOR010000001.1 coordinate 7,662, forward strand.
GTGCATAAGGAATGATCGAACGTGATGAATAACCACAAATAACACGATGCCAGAATCCTAAAAGAGCAAAACGAATAGGAATATTTTTATGCAAAGGCATAGTTTTAAAATGTTGATCCATTTGCAAAGCACCATTGAGAAATTGGCGAAAATTTCCACCACCTATTGCAAACATAACAACAAGTCCAATGGCTGACCAAATTGAATAACGTCCTCCAACCCAATTCCAAAATTTAAAAACTCTTGTGGAATCTATGCCAAATTCTGCCACTTTATCAAGCGCACTTGAAACAGCAACAAAATGCGTACAAACGGCTTCTTCTCCTAAATGTGAACAAATCCACTGACGTGCAACTTGAGCATTGACCATTGTTTCAGCCGTTGTAAAAGTTTTAGAAGCAATGACAAACAGCGTTGTTGCTGGATTCAAAATAGAGAGAGTATCAGAAATATGGGCACTGTCAGCATTCGAAACAAAATGACACTGTGGACCATCATGATAAGGTTTTAAAGCATATGTGACCATTGCAGGACCAAGATCAGAACCACCAATACCAATATTGACAATATCACTTATTCTCTCGCCACTGCTTCCCTTATAGCTTCCATCACGCACCTTTTCAGAAAATCTTTCCATATCTTCAAGGACGTCTTGAATATCGCGAATAAGATTATGACCATCCAACATGAAAATTTCATCAGCAGGTAAACGTAATGCAATATGAAGAACTGAGCGTTTTTCAGTTGTATTAATCGCCTTACCAGAAAACATTGCATCACGCCGGCCTAACACATCTGCTGCGACCGCTAAATCATCTAGAAGTTGCAATGTTTTAAATGTCACACCACATTTTGAAAAATCGAAAAGAAGATCATCAAGTCTGAGGGAAAAATGGGAAAAACGCTGTTCATCTTCTACAAAATGCCGACGAATATCATAGACCCCATCCTTTGCGGCATGGTTTCTTAAAGCTTTTAATGTGGCTTCAAAAGCCATTTCATTTCGAATCGAAAAGCTATCTCCCATAAGCTTATCCTATACGGTTATTGATAATGAAATCTATGCCCAAACAATAACAAAGCAGAAAACACCTCCTTTATTGCTCGCTATTTTCACTGCTCACATAAAAATGAAGGAATATACAAAATAAAAGGATAAGATCCGAAAATGATATTTTTACAAGAATAAACTTTCAAATCTTTTCTATCATATACATCATTTAACTTGATTGAGTTCTTTTGTTAAACGTAAATCTTCTTCTGCTTTTGGTCTTATAAAACGCCCTAAAAAAAGATAAACAACCGGTGTGACATAAAGCGTAAAAATAGTTGCTAAACCTAAGCCACCAACGATAACCCAACCTAAGGCTATACGAGCTTCTGCGCCAGCACCTTTGGCCAAAACCAAAGGAATACCTCCTAAAATGGCACAAATCATTGTCATACAAACTGGACGAAGGCGAATGTTTGCTGCTTCTTCTACGGCTTCACGCACGCTTCTTCCCTGATCACGTAATTGATCTGCAAATTCAACAATGAGAATACCATTTTTTGCCATAACACCAATTAACAAAATTAATCCAATTTGGCTGTAAATATTAAGACTCACACCACTTAATAGCATAGCAATTACAGCACAACCAATCCCTAATGGGACAGTGGCCATGATAATGAATCCTGAAATAAAGCTTTCAAACTGAGCAGCCAAAATCAATAAAATAATCAAAAAGGCAATGCCAAAAACAATCATAAAATTGGAAGATGTTTCGTTAAGCGTTTCGGCTTCCCCTAAGGGAACCAAGTAAGTTCCTTTCGATAACAAAGGAGAAGCAATTTTCTGTACAGTTTGGTAAGCTTCCCCTAAAGCGATATCTGGAGCAAGATTTGCGCTTAAAATAACAGCACTCATGCGTTTTTCCCGTTTTAATTGAGGAGCAATAGCTTTTTCATGTAAACGCGCAATAACCGATAAAGGAACATATCGATTGTCTTTGGTTTTTAAAAAAATATTTTCTAAATCGCTAGGACTCTTCATAGAATTTGTACGCGATATCAATTTAACATCGTAAGAATGATCATCCACGTTAATGGAACCAATCTTTTTACCATCCAACATTGTTTGTAATGTATCGCCCAAATTGGTGATATCAATCCCTAAATCGGAGGCTTTTTTTCGATTGATTTCAATAAAAAATTGCGGTTGTGTTGCATCAACAGTAAGGCGTGGGCGAATAAAACGCGGATCATCTTGTAAAGCACTTACCAGCTTATCAGCAATGGGTTGTAATATTGCATAATCATTGCCAAGAATTGCAAATTGCAACCCTTGCCCAGTTCCGCTCACACCTAGAGAATTTCCCTGCGCAGCAAACACAAAAACTGCGGGAAACTGTTTAACCTTTGCATTAATATCTTTCACGATTTCTTGCTGACTCCGTAAACGTTTATCCCAAGATGAAAGCAATAAAATCAAAAAAGCAGTATTGGGTGAACCGCCAGCACCCGCAATAGAGTAACTGTTAGCAATCTCCCCTGCATCACGTAATGGCTGTAGACTTGCTTCAATTTGCTCTATTTGCTCGTTCAAATATTGTGTTGAAATACCTTGTGGTCCATTAATAACCAAAAAGATCACAGCTCTGTCTTCTGCTGGCGTTAATTCCTGTTGTAGCTTCGTATAGCCTCCAACACAAAGACCCGCAAAAATAAGTGAAGCAAAAACAACAGCCCAAGGCTTTTCTAAACACTTATGCAAACTGTAAGTATATGCCTTATGAAAAAAAGTACCTAATTTATATAAAAAAGCAAAATGATGGGACTTTTCCTCTTTTTCCTCAATATGTTCTTTGAGAAAACGCGAAGCCAACATTGGACAAAGCGTTAAGGCAACAACTGAAGAAAGCAAAATAGAAATTGCCAAAACAAAACCAAATTCTCTAAAAAGACCTCCAACTTGCCCAGGAAGAAAGGAAATAGGAACAAACACAGCCACTAATGTCAATGTTGTTGCTAAAACAGCAAAAAACACTTCACGTGTTCCTATCACCGCTGCTGCTCTGGAACCTAATCCCATATTGCGCCACCGAACAATATTCTCAAGAACAACAATGGCATCATCCACAACAAGCCCTGTTGCTAAAACAAGTCCTAAAAATGTGAGAATATTCAATGAAAACCCTACAAGATAAATAGCCGCAATGGTACCAATCAAAGCGACAGGAAGAGATAAAGCAGGTATCAGCGTTACACGAATGTCTCTGAGAAAAAGAAAAATGACCAAGATAACGCTCAAAATAGCAATGACCAACGCAACTTCAACCTCATGAAGAGCGCTTTTAATAAAAATTGCATCGTCATTAATAACGTCTATATTTACAGAAGAAGGAACAATACTTTTGAGATTATCAACAACGGCTCTCACACCTTCAGAAATATTAAGAGTGTTGGATTGTGCTTTACGCACGATACCTAATCCAATACCTGTCTTTCCATTGATACGAAGAATAACTGTTTCTATATCCGGCGATAAAGTAACATGCGCAACATCACCAAGATGCACATGAGGCTTTAAAACAACTTGTTCAAAAGATTCTGGTGTTGTTAAACGTGCAGTAGCACGTACAACTAAAGTTTGCTTAGAATTGCGTAATGACCCTACTGGCACATCTGTTGTCATATCAGCAAGAACACGTGAAATATCTGCTACAGTTAATCCATAACTTGCAAGTTTTGCTTGATCTATATCAATCTGAAAAATCTTTGTGCGAGCACTATCGACCTGTACATCACCAACACCATCAACAGCAGAAATAGCATCAACAATCTGATCGTTTACAATCGTGGTTAAATCATCAACACTCATTGTTGGTGACGTCACAACCAAATACATCATGGCAGCAGCATTCGAATCTGCTTTAATAATCAAAGGCGAATCCGCATCTTTCGGTAAAGAATAGGTAACACGAGAGAGAGCATCACGAATATCAGATGCTGCAACATTCAAATCAACACCGACATTAAAGTTAATCTTCACACGGGAGCGTCCAAAAGAAGACGTTGAAGAAATCGTCTTAACACCTGAAACACGAGAAACAGCATCTTCTATAACTTTTGTAACTTCACGATCAATTGTTTCTGCCGATGCACCAGAAAACATCGTCACAATCGTTGTTACAGGAGTATCAACATCGGGTAATTCTCTTACATCAACATTTAACCATGCTGCAAATCCTGCAATAATGATCATAGCATTCAAAACAAGAGTAAAAACCGGTCTGCGAATAAATAAGGTAATGAGACCACCTTGCTCCACCTTTGACATAGGCTGTTTTGTGCTCAATTCTTGGCTCATTGTATATCCGTTCCATAACCTACTGATAATTGCTGTTGATGAGACTTTGGATCATCAATAGTTACTTTACTTCCTGGATAAAGCATTTGCACCCCTTGAATGACAACTTGATCACCATTTTCTAGGGGAGCTTTCACGAAAACATGATCGGCTTTATGCTGAATAATTGTTACGGGAATAGACTCTACTTTTCCTTCTCTCACACGCCAAACGAATGACCCTTTACTATTCCATTGAACTGCAAGAGGATTAACGACAGGAAAAGAACCACCATGAAACTGCAAGGAAACAGAAAAGGACATACCAGACATGAGCGTATCTTTTTCATTATTGATTTCAACCTGAACATGAAGTGTGCGACTTTCTGGATCAACGATATTATCAATCGCATAAATATGACCAACAAAAGATCTATCTGGCTGCGCGATTAACGTTGCCGTTACCTCATCTCCTTTATGGATGCGCGACACATATCGTTCAGGGGCCCATATATCGACCAAAATACGTTCTCTATTCTCAATACGGCCTATTACAGTATTAAGGGTCACGTTATTCCCCGCATCAACGGGCAAAATACCAACAACTCCAGGAATCGGTGCTCGAATTGTTCGCCGATCGAGATCTAATTCAGCATTACGCAAAACTAAATTTGCGTTATCCAACTCTAAGCGTGCCATAATTTCTTGAACTTCCGTTGCTGTATTGCTGGCGCGTAATTTAAGAATACGCGAAAGCGTCAACGCATTGTTATCACGTTGCACTTTTGCTTTTGCAGCCGCTATTTCTTCTTTTTTAGAATCAAGCTTTGCAATCACATCATCAGCTTGTACTTTTGTACCCGCTGATACAAAAAGCTTATCAATAACACCTGAGGATAAAGGGGTAAGCTCGACTTCTGCAAGAGCTTTTCCACTCCCAAGAACGTTAAGTTGTTCATAAAGATCTTGAACTTTTACAAGATCAACGACAACATTTACCGGTGGCCTTCCCATTTTTTCATTTGAAGCTTTATCCGATACTCTTGTTTTATCCACCATAGAAATGGGTTGGTCTGCACTCTTTTTTCCAGCCCAATAAGTAACCGTTAAAACAACGATTAAAAACACTAATGGAAAGCTCTTTTTTAATAACGCCATACATCCGCCCTTGCTGTGTCATGTTCATCTGAAATAGTTTTCAACAGTAATATCGGCGTTTTACACAAAAACCCAACAGCGGGTGTATATATCTTACCCCCACCGCAAAAAACACATCTCATCTCTGCTTGACTATCTTTCATAGATTAAAACGTCAAGTTAACTATCGTTCATATTGCTTTGTATGGTCATGACAAAAAAATGTTCATATCAAAACCAACTGAAGCCATAATATATTATATCCTTTTTTAAAATATATCATAAAAAAAGAGAGATTTTTTTTATGACGACTCAAGTTTCACTTGCATTTCTTTAATGAAACGATTAGGAACCCTTTGTCTTAGACAATGTAAAAAATTGAAATGTATGCACCCGTAGCTCAGCTGGATAGAGCACCAGACTACGAATCTGGGGGTCAGGAGTTCGAATCTCTTCGGGTGCGCCATCTATCAATATCTTCTTATAAAGTCAGACTTTTTAAATTCTTTATTTTGTGATTTATTTTTACCTATCTTTGTATTTTGTTATTTCATTCTGTTGTGAGTCGTTTCTTTAGCCATTTTGCTAGAATAAGATGTTATGAGTCCTTCAATTCAGCTCTAAGGTGCTTTTATTAGCTTATAATCGTAGCGATTGCATGAGTAGCGTATGTTGTTGTTTTCTTTTATCAATCTATGCGCTTGTTTTTGGTCTCTTCCGGATTATACTCTCTACTCAGTTAGGTAATTTTTTACGTGCTTATTTCTAATTGTTCCATAACTGGATGTTTCTGGATATTTTATTCCTAGCAGTCCCATCTTAAGAGGGACTTCAGATGTGCCGCCATAAATTCCGGTTTACCACCATGTGAAACTTTTTCAGTGTGTTGTTGGAAAGAATAAATAAACTACTTCTCAAACGTACTACTATGAAACACTTATGGTATCCATTAATGTCATCAGCATTTGTTGCAAACCAAAGCTTCTTTTCGCAATATTTTTAATTGAATTAAACGTATTTTTACTGCTTAAAAGCAAAAAGATTCTTTTTCCTAAAAAACAATAAAACTCTTCTTGTGCTTCTTTAGCATTATCTCTTGCATGGCATATCATCGATTTCTATGATATCTTAATATTTTTCTGTTCTCTATGAATTTTTCTAATTAATCCATGGAGTACAGATCTCAAACATTAATAAAAGCTGAATTTAAAGAATTTTTCCATGCCTAAAACTGATATTGAAATTGCTCGCACTGCTAAAAAGCAACATATTATTGAAATTGCACAAAAAATTGGTATTTCACATGAAAATCTCATTCCCTATGGTCATGATAAAGCTAAAATTTCTTCTGAATACATAAAATCGCTTAATAAAAATCCAGATGGTAAACTTATCCTTGTCACAGCTATCAATCCCACACCTGCCGGAGAAGGCAAAACAACAACAACAGTTGGACTAAGTGATGCTCTTAATCTTATTGGTAAAAAAACAATAGCTACCTTGAGAGAACCATCTTTAGGTCCCTGTTTTGGTGTAAAAGGTGGTGCTGCTGGTGGTGGTTATGCGCAAGTCATTCCAATGGATGACCTTAATTTACATTTTACCGGTGATTTTCATGCTATTACAGCTGCTCATAATCTTCTTGCCGCAATGATAGATAATCATCTTTATTGGGGAAATACTCTAAACATTGATCCACGTCGCATTGTTTGGAAACGCGTTCTTGATATGAATGACCGTGTATTGCGCGATATTGTCATTTCATTGGGGGGCATAACAAATGGTTTTCCACGTCAAACAGGTTTTGATATTACTGTTGCATCAGAAATTATGGCGCTTCTTTGTCTCTCTGAAAATTTAGAAAACCTTACACAAAGACTCAAAAAAATTATTGTTGCTTATCGTTATGATAAAACGCCCATCACCGTTGCTGATCTCAATGCGGAAGGTGCAATGGCAGTTCTTCTCAAAGATGCTATACAACCCAATCTCGTACAGACAATTGAAAATAATCCTGTTCTCGTTCATGGAGGACCTTTTGCCAACATTGCTCATGGTTGCAATTCAGTTATAGCAACAAAAACTGCTTTAAAACTTGCTGATTATGTTGTCACAGAAGCAGGGTTTGGAGCAGATCTTGGAGCAGAAAAGTTCTTCAATATCAAATGTAGGCAAGCAGGTATTGTACCAAATGCTACAGTGATCGTCGCAACTATTCGTGCATTAAAAATGAATGGTGGTCTGGATAAAAATAACCTGACAGAAGAAAATATCACCGCTTTAGAAAAAGGAGCTGCCAATCTTTTACGACACATAAAAAATATGAAGCACTACGGTATTCCTTGTGTTGTGGCTATCAATCATTTTGACAGCGATAGCGATGCTGAAATAAAAACATTACAAAAAATAGTTGCAACAACTGGACACAAAGCTATTATCTGTAAGCATTGGGAACAAGGTGGAAAAGGCGCTATAGAACTTGCACAAGAACTCGTTACCTTGATTGAAAAGCACGATTCTGATTTTAAAGTTCTCTATCAAGATGATATTCCACTCGTTCAAAAAATTAATTGTATTATAACAAAGCTATACGGTGGACGTGGCGCCATCATCTCAGCCCCTATTCTCAAACAACTTGAAACTTGGGAAAAAGAAGGTTTTGGCGTCTACCCTATTTGTATGGCCAAAACACCTTATTCTTTTTCTTCTGATCCCAAGCAATACGGAGCTCCTGTTGATTTTGAAATTCCCATACGAGAAGTTCGTCTCTGTGCGGGAGCCGGCTTTATTGTTGTCATTTGTGGAGATGTTATGACCATGCCGGGACTACCCCATTATCCCACGGCGGAAAAAATTCATCTTGACGAAAATGATCAAATACAAGGACTTTCATAAGTTTATAATCATGAAATCTATCATTCATTATAAAAAGCATTTTATTACAAAAAAAATAGAATTTTTAAAAGCGATATAGACAAATGTCTTATTTATATGATATAAGTTTTTGTCCTTTTGGATATGCCTTTAAAAGGACGTAGGTTTTCCTATTATTTGTGACACTGAAAAAAGCAGGATAAATAGTGCAAGTACTCGTTCGTGATAATAATGTTGATCAAGCGCTCCGCGCGTTGAAAAAAAAGATGCAGCGTGAAGGTATCTTCCGTGAAATGAAAATGCGTAGTTATTATGAGAAGCCATCTGAGAAGCGTGCTCGTGAAAAAGCTGAGGCTATTCGTCGTACACGTAAGCTTGCTCGTAAGCGTGCACAAAGAGAAGGTTTTGTTAGTAACGGACGGACTGTTGCGGTAAAGTAATGTGCTTTATGATATTATATAATTGCATAAGCAATAGATAGTAAGCTACTAGAAAATTTTATCTTCATAGGCAATTGCGATGAATTGCTTGTGTAGGTTTTTATGTACAATGTTATCTAATATGTTAGTTATTTGAAAATAATAAGGTTTCTATCATAGAGGTGGTTTTTATTTCACTCTTATATTTTAAAAATAGATAACAAACTACACTTGAGATATTTAAGCGACTTTTTCCTATGTAAATTGAGTGCGGGGTGTTTTATTATCACTTTTTGCTATAATTTTCTCCTTCTGGATATCTCTTAAATAACTGCTTCTTATGTGCAAATTTCATGATGAATTTCTTTTTTGTCATTAAATATTCTACATCTTTCGATCATCCTAGGTCTGATTACAAAACAAAAATGCTTCTTATAAACACTATAAATAATAGGAACTGCATAACATTGAAAGCTGGTAAATAGAACGATGGAGCCAGCTTATCTACCATACGGATAAGCATTATCATGGCATAAGATTAGAGTGTAGAAAATTTTATAAATGAATTATCACGAAAAAGTGTCCTGTTAAAATTAGCCCTTCATATATCAATCTACTCTATAATGTTGCTCATATTTTTACGCTTAAATGTTTTATTTATCGTATTATTTTGTTCATTCAAAACTTCTTTTCAAGCCACACAATAATCCCTTTCTGAACAGCTCTTTGTTCATAGTATGCATACATGCACTTTTACTTTGAGAAACAAACTCAGAAAAGAGATGCAATACTTTAGCCCTAATTTCCTGTACAAAAACTGCCTATGGCTCCAATATACTTTACTGTTTTATCACGCTTACAGCTACATAAAAATCTAATGTTTATTTATATCTACCCCCTCATAAACAAGATAAGCACTAAGAAATACAAACCTTTTGTTTTCCTTATTTTGATATTTTTGTAGCAATTTTTTCATCGTTTAGATCTCTTTAACGAGCAATGTGTCATACTTTTTATCAGTTTCCAGTCTTATCTTTCAGATTTTAAATTTCCAATATATGACGAAATAAAGGAGTTCGGTGTGCAAAATTCTCGTTGGTTTCGCGTTTCAATACTCATATCATGTATCTTAATAGCAACAGTCATTGTATTGGGTTCACCTCATTTGTTGCATGCACAAACATTTAATCAAAATTTAGGGCCCAGTGGTTTACCACTTCCGCGATTTGCTTCGATTAAACCCACCAGCGTTAATGTACGCGTCGGACCAGGAAGCAACTATTCTATCATTTTCACCTACAAAAAGAAGGGCTTACCTATTGAAATCATTCAAGAATATGATCAATGGCGCAAAATTCGTGATGCAGAAGGCGATGAGGGATGGGTGTATCAATCGCTTTTATCGGGAAAGCGAACTGCTATAACTATTCCATGGCAAAAAGATAAAACAAAAAGGCTGATGCTACGAAAAAACCCCACCGACAACGCAGAACTTGTGGCGGAAGTAGAACCTAACGTCATTGGTAACATCCGCCAATGTGATGGACAATGGTGCGAACTAAACATTAATAATACGCGCGGATGGCTTCAGCAACCCCAGTTATGGGGAATCTATCCTGATGAAAAAGTAAAAGGTTGGTGAATACTCAAACTCAACAAGTTTAATTTTTATTCCTCATTAAATATCCTCACTGCCTATCACAAGATTGATTTTTTGGTTTCAATCGCACGATTAAATCAACATGTGAAATTTCCATACCTTCTGGTGGCTTAGGCAAATTTCTAATAATGGGAGCTTCTTCCAAATTATAAGGAATATCAAGAATACGATTTTCACCTTCTATATAAAAATGGTAGTGATCAGAGGTATTGGTATCAAACCAAGTTTTTGAACCTTCTACGGCAATAATCCGTAATAATCCCGCTTCCGTAAATTGATGAAGCGTATTATAAACCGTTGCTAAAGATACAGGTACACCTGCCCTCACCGCTTCCTCATAGAGCTCTTCAGCAGTAATATGACGATTTCCTTGAGAAAAAATCATATGTGCAAGCTCCAACCGCTGACGTGTTGGACGCAGACCATTTTGACGCAAATGTTTTTCTAACATAGAAATGGAATAATATTGCACAATTTTTCCACACTCTTTTGTGAACTGCTGCTCTTCATTCATATCTAAATTGTCTGCACTCACTGACATAATTACAAACCCAAATATATTCCTGCTAAATAAGATCAAAATACAAAAAAATGGGAATAGTATGGTGTAATCTTGTATTCCATTTTTAAATAATTACCTATGTAGAATACATAAAAAAAGGCTTTTGTCATTAAAAATGATATAAAATCATTTCCCTCTCTTTAAAATTTGCTCTAAAAGTAGGTTGGGAAAAGCGCAGAAATAAAGATATATGCAAATAAATGGAGTAACAATGGCTGAACAAAAGTCTCGCTACACTTATGAAGAGCTTCTAAGCTGCGCTCGCGGCGAAATGTTTGGTAGAGGTAATGCGCAATTGCCAGCACCGCCAATGTTAATGATTCATCGAATCACTCAAATTAGTGAAACTGATGGTAAATACAATAAAGGAATGGTTCGCGCCGAATTTGACATTACACCAGACATGTGGTTCTTTAATTGTCACTTTATAGGCGATCCCGTCATGCCAGGATGTCTCGGACTGGATGGTATGTGGCAATTAACAGGTTTTTTTCTTGGTTGGCTAGGCGAACCAGGCAAAGGAAGAGCAATATCAACAGGTGAAGTAAAGTTATCAGGGATGGTAACTCCACAAACCAAAATTCTTGAATATGAAATAGATTTTAAGCGTATTCGACGTGGAAATTTAGTCTTAGGAATAGCTGATGGGTGGCTAAAAGCAGATGGAGAGACTATTTATAAAGCGAACGATTTACGCGTTGCTTTATTCAAAGAAGATTGAACGTTATTTCCGTCAGAAAGAACTTTTCACTATTCTGTATGGAACGAGGAGGTATGAATGCGTCGAGTTGTTGTAACCGGAATGGGAATTGTCTCCGCAATTGGAAATAACCCTGGAGCTGTTTTAACCAGTTTACGTGAAGCAAAATCCGGAATTTCTTACGCACCTCAATATGCTGAATTAGGCTTTCGTAGCAGAGTTTATGGCAAGCCCGATATTAATATAGAAGAACTCGTAGATCGACGTGCTCTACGTTTTCATGGACGTGGAACAGCATGGAATCACATCGCCATGGATCAAGCAATTGCTGATGCGGGTCTAGAACCGCATGAAGTATCGAACGAACACACGGGTATTATTATGGGTTCTGGAGGTGCTTCAACACATTCAATCGTAGAAGCTGCTGACATTACACGCCAAAAAGGTCCAAAACGTGTTGGACCTTTTGTTGTCCCTAAAGCGATGAGTTCCACAGCATCTGCAACATTAGCAACTTTCTTTAAAATAAAGGGGATCAATTATTCAATCTCTTCAGCTTGTGCTACCTCCAATCATTGTATTGGTAATGCTTACGAAATGATACAATATGGTAAACAGAAGCGCATCTTTGCCGGTGGCTGCGAAGATTTGGATTGGACACTATCTGTTTTATTCGATGCCATGGGCGCTATGTCCAGCAGATATAATGACATTCCTCACAAAGCTTCACGTGCTTATGATGTTAATCGTGATGGTTTTGTCATTGCTGGAGGTGCTGGCGTTTTAGTCCTTGAAGATTTAGAACTTGCTAAAGCACGTGGTGCAAAAATCTACGGAGAAATCGTTGGATACGGTGCGACATCCGATGGACATGATATGGTTGCCCCATCAGGAGAGGGAGCAGAACGATGCATGCGCATGGCCCTTGCAACAGTCGATAATAAAATTGATTATATCAATCCCCATGCGACAGCAACTCCTGTTGGTGATCCTCCTGAGATAGAAGCTATCCGTCGTGTCTTTGGAGCAGGTGATCAATGCCCCCCCATTTCCGCTACCAAGTCTCTAACAGGACATTCCTTGGGAGCAGCAGGTGTTCACGAAGCAATCTATACATTGTTAATGATGAATCATAATTTTATTTGTGAAAGTGCCCATATTGAAGAACTTGATCCAGCTTTTGCTGATATGCCAATCGTTCGTGAACGACGTGATCATCAACAACTGAATACCGTATTGTCGAATACTTTTGGCTTTGGCGGTACCAATGCAACGCTTGTTTTCCAACGTTATGTATAAACAAAAGCTCTTAGTAATTGAAAAAAGTACGGTCTTACGGAGAATAATATGAAAGGTTTGATGGAGGGCAAACGCGGCCTTATTATGGGAATTGCGAATGACCATTCAATTGCTTGGGGCATTGCCTGTCAGCTCGCACAAGCAGGAGCGGAATTAGCGTTGACTTATCAAGGAAATGCTTTTGGAAAACGTGTTCATCCCCTAGCAGATAAACTTGGCTGCAAATTAGTGCTAGAGTGTGACGTTGAAAAAAGTGAAAATATTGATTACGTCTTTGAGCAACTTGAAAAAGAATGGAAAACAATTGATTTTATTGTCCATGCCATTGGTTTTTCAGATAAAACTCAGCTAAAAGGGCGTTACGTTGATGTTACAACACGTGAAAACTTTCAACGCACGATGGTTATTTCAGCTTATTCCTTTACTGAAATTGCCCAGCGCGCGGGTAAGCTTATGCCCAATGGAGGAACACTTTTAACTCTTACCTATGGTGCTTCACAGCAAGTTGTGCCTAATTATAACATCATGGGTGTTGCTAAAGCAGCTTTAGAAGCTATGGTACGTTATTTAGCAGCGGACTTTGGTCCTCAAAATATTCGTGTCAATGCGATTTCCGCTGGTCCTGTTAGAACTTTAGCAGGTAATGGTATTGCAGCTGCACGGGCAATATTTTCACATCAACGCCGTAATGCCCCATTACGGCGTACCGTAGATATTCATGAAATTGGAAAATCTGCTCTTTATCTACTCTCTGACTTATCATCAGGTGTTACAGGTGAAATCCATTATGTTGATTCAGGCTATAACATCATGTCTATGCCAATACTTGAAGAACTGAAAAAAAGTGACGATTCCCAAGAAGAATAAAATTTATTTCATTGCACTAAAAAAGAAAATCAATCATGTACATAGTGCTTTAATCGGGTATTGAGTACTTTCTCAGCTATATAATAGTATATTGACTTATAATAATATGACGTAAGGAATATGTGCAAATGTTTGTAAGAATAAGTCAATACAAAATCAGATGTACGATGCCTTGTTTCGCAAAATATTTTATAAAAGCCGGAATATTTCTTCAATCCATGGTTGATAAATTTTGTATTTTATGACGTTATTTACCTTACTAAAGCATACGCTTTTGCCATTGCTTATAAATCAATATCCAACCCTCATGCCACCGCAGTTTGAAACAGAGATTAGAGAATTATTAAAACCCTTAGTTTCAGCTTTTGTGTAGCAAATTGAAAAAAATATTCCTACCGTTTGATTTATTCTTGAAACGCAAATACAATCTAATTTAGGATGAATATGAAGGCGTAAAGAAATCAATCATTAATCTTACTATTATTCTTTAATGAGACTTTACGATTTTAAAAGCATCTACATCAATGTTTTTTTAATAATGGAGATTACTCTTTACCTCACACCTTTATTTTTCTCGTTCTTTAATGAAAGCGTTTCTCTGATATGTCAGGTAAAATAGAACACCCAAAAACACTATAGCTGTTGCTCCTTCATGCATTTTTTAAAGATATCTCTCAATGCACGCCATTCCATTTCACAATGCTACCTGTAGAACGTATAAAAAATCCTTGTGAAGTACATAAAATCCTTTTTTTACCACCATTTTAATGTTTATACAGATGACAAACCGACACCGTCATTTTACTTGCCATGTTCTAATATTGAAACAACCCTTGACACTTGAGATGATTCATTAGAAGTATCTTTAATAATTTTTATCCACATACTAACCCGCTTGTGACAAGCAAACATATATTTTTAATTAACTCAATACAAAAATAAAATGAATCATTTATATAAATCAATTTTTTATCTTTATAATCACATTATTTTTCAGTTTAAATGACAGCCACAAACAAGTACAATAACATTTTTTCAATCTTAGACTTTCAAAGTTATAATTCCAAAAATCATTTCTTGCATATAAAAAACAGAATTGACATGTGAGAAAATAAAAGGCTTAAATATCTCTACTGAACAGCTTCAAGTGCCAAGAGCTGTCTCACAACATTTGGGGGTGTAATGATGCTCGTCTTCCTCCTTCATAAACATAAAGATGGGGATGTGCACAATAGCTTTATCGGTTACACTATTCACGGTCACCGTCGCAAATTGGACTTAGGAGTTTTAAGAGAGGTCTCTTTAAAACAAGCACGTGAATATATAACAGCAATCGTGTTTTTTTGGACGTTCTATTTTACCTGACACGTCAGAGAAATGCTTTCATTAGAAAATGAGAAAAATAAAGGTGTGAGATAATCTCCATTATTTAAAAGATATTGCTTTAGATAGCGTAAAACTGAATTTAAAAATGATTGTAGAAATGGGAACAGATTTTCAGCTTTAAAATTTCATCTTCTTCCCAAATTAGATTGTCTTCTTGTTTTAAAGAATTACAAAAACAGAGATTCACAATATCCCTGCCCCGATATTCTTAGCTTATACGTTACATAAATAAGATGCTTCTACCTAATGAGTCTTGTACTATTCTGTTTGCAAATATCATTGTGAGATGAATTTAAGAGACAATAAAAATATCTTGTTCATTACATTACATAAACATGTGTAAGTGGAAACGATAATTTATCTTCAAAGAGATAGCTCTGAGACAAAAGCCAAAACTTTTATATTTCAGCCATGTTTCATAAAGAATCGAATGATATGAATCTATAATTTTCTGGAATATGACCGCCTTATACAACCATCAATAAAATCTATTTTATATGTCTATCATAACATGTTTCTATTTTTTACGATTGGAATTATTAAAAAACAGGATATCATTGAATTTCGTCCTTGAGGGCGCGGCTTAGTAATGTGTTTGCTGCTTCAGTTATATTTTTACCACAATAGAGAATTTGATAAATTTGTTCTACAATGGGCATTTCTACCCCAATACGCTGCGCCAACGTATATACTTCCTTGGTATTTAAGTATCCTTCCACAACCTGACCAATTTGTTTTTCTGCTTCTTTTATATCTATTCCTTTACCAAGAAGTATTCCAAAACGGCGATTACGCGACTGATTATCAGTACATGTCAAAACCAGATCACCTAAGCCTGTCATTCCCATAAATGTGGAAAGCTCAGCACCCATAGCCCCCCCTAAACGACTGATTTCAGCTAGTCCTCGTGTGATAAGAGCTATTCGTGCATTTGCCCCAAAACCTATGCCATCTGATATTCCTGCACCAATAGCAATAACATTTTTGACTGCCCCCCCTAATTGAACACCAATCATATCTGAACTTTTATAAACTCTAAAACTTTTGTCACAATGAAAAAGTTGCTGCAATTCTTTACCAAACTCAACATCAGAAGCTGCTATCGTCATTGCAGTAGGCCAACCAATAGCTAGTTCTTGCGCAAAAGTTGGTCCAGAAAAAACAGCTAAAGGAATTTTTTCACCTAAAATCTCACGAGCAACCTCTTGTAAGAAACGTCCAGTACCATGTTCTAAACCTTTTGTAGCCCAAATAACGCGTGAATGCTGATCTAAATAAGGCTGAATATTATACAAAACTTGATGAAATACATGGCTTGGAACAGCGATTAATATATTGTGACTTGCCGTTATTGCAGTTTCAAGGGAAGCTTCAAGTAATAAATTTTCAGGAAATCGAACATCGGGTAAATATACTTGATTACAACGTTGTTCCTGTAATTCTTTGATATGTTGAGGACTATATCCCCAAAGTAAAACATTATGACCATTACGGGCAAGAGCTATCGCTAATGCAGTACCAAAAGAACCAGCACCTATAACTGTCATTGCAACGGTTTTCATTAAATTTTCTGATTATTCTCTAAATTTTTGATTTCAATTGCATATTATTATTACAAATAATTTTAATGCTATACTAAATACCCCACGGACTTTCTCTTTTAAATTAAAAGTATATTCAAAATAATGATACTCATTCCACTGATATCTTGTACTTATCTCCTGCTTTATATCCTACAAATTTCTTCTACGAAGCTGATACATGCCGCATCAGCTCCGTAGATATTTCTAACAACTACTCCACAGGAAACTGCGTATTTGGACCTTGCTCCATGGGCATTTCTGAACCAGGTGCTTGATCTACAGGAGTTTGCGTACTTAGACCCTGCCCCATAGGCATTTCTGAAACAGGTGCTTGATCTACAGGAGTTTGCGTACTTAGACCCTGCCCCATAGGCATTTCTGAACCAGGTGCTTGATCTACAGGAGTTTGCGTACTTAGACCCTGCCCCATGGGCATTTCTGAACCAGGTGCTTGATCTACAGGAGTTTGCGTACTTAGACCCTGCCCCATAGGCATTTCTGAACCAGGTGCTTGATCTACAGGAGTTTGCGTACTTAGACCCTGCCCCATAGGCATTTCTGAACCAGGTGCTTGATCTACAGGAGTTTGCGTACTTAGACCCTGCCCCATAGGCATTTCTGAACCAGGTGCTTGATCTACAGGAGTTTGCGTACTTAGACCCTGCCCCATAGGCATTTCTGAACTAGGTGCTTGATCTACAGGAGTTTGCGTACTTGCACCTTGCTCCATCGAAACCTCTGAGCCCTGTATCTTTTCTGGCTGTTTTCTTACGGATATATCTTTGTTTGATAACTGCTCAGACACTGAAGAATCATCTCTACTTGATATTTCCGGTTCAATAACACGTCCTGAACCACCCATCATATTATAATTCAAATGAGAAATAGCCCACCAAGTTCCCCCAATAATAACAAAAACGCAAATAGCAGCAAACCACAACGCGCTTAAATTCCACTTGGCGTCTGGACCAGAATTCAAGTGCAAAAAGAAAACAATTTGTACTATAATCTGAATAATCGCCATCCCAATAAGATACGCAACCTTTGTACTAACTGCCCAACTTTCCATCATTCCATACATCACAGGAATAAAAGAACCCAAAGTGAAAAATACAGCCAGAATAAAACCAACCAAATAGGAACCAGTACTGGGACCATGTGTTTCATTTTGCACGCTCATCACAACGCTCCTAATAGATAAACCATGGTGAAAACACCAATCCATACAATATCAAGTAAATGCCAAAAAATGGAAAGACATGCTAAACGTGTTTTATTGTTCTGATCCAAGCCATTACGACGAAGATGAAAAAACATCACAACCATCCAAAGAAGGCCAACACTTACGTGAAGTCCATGAGTGCCAACCAAAGCAAAAAATGCTGACCAATAAGCAGAGAGAATTTCCCGTCCAAAAAGCTGTAAACCTGTTGCAGGATCAATACCCGCATAAGCATTTGGATCGAAATAAAAAACCTCACTCAAAAGTTCATGAAATTCGTAAAGTTCCATACCAATGAAGCAACACCCCAATACAAAGGTAACAGCCATCCATAAACGCACACCACTGATGTTATTTTTATGTGCTTGTACCATTGCAAAGCCATAAGTGACGGATGAAAACAACAAGAAAGCAGTCTCAACCAAAACAAACTTTAAATCTATAAACTCACTGCCCGCTTTACCACCACCATAAGAAGCAGAAAATACAGCAAAACTTGAAAACAGTGTCGAAAACAGGATTAAGTCTGAAAGAATATAGACCCAAAAACCAAACGTCATTACCGAGCTACTATCGTGGTGAAGTTCATCTATAGTACTCGCGTTATTCATTGTTACAGCACTCATACTGTCACTCCTTGTTCTTTAAGAACAGCCGTAAAGGCATCTTCAGTTTTTTGCACTTCTTCAGCTGGAATATAGTAACCATGATGATCACCTGTTAATGAATGACACACAAGCGTTGCAATAAAACCAACCAGTCCAACCGCAACAAGCCACCAAATATGCCAAACAAGCGCAAAACCAACAACTAATGAGAAGAAGCCAGCAATAATTCCAGCCGATGTATTCGATGGCATATGAATTTTTGTAAATCCACTTGTTGGCCGTTGATAACCACTTTTCTTCATATTCCAATAAGCATCATCAGACTGTATCTTTGGAAGGAGGGCAAAATTATAAGAAGGAGGCGGTGAAGAGGTAAACCATTCAAGTGTACGTGCATCACCCCAAGAATCATTTAATGTTACCGGTAAGTGCCCTTTATGCTTAATACCGTACCAAATCGCCAAAACAACCTGTAGCACAAAACAAAGGATACCAAGTAAGATAATACAAGCACCCAATGCAGCAATAATAAACATCGGCTGCCAACTAGGTTCCATGTAATGCTGAAGACGACGCGTCGCCCCCATTAAACCAAGCGCATAAACGGGGAAAAAGGCAAGGTAAAAACCAATAAACCAACACCAAAAAGATGTAATACCTAGTATGCGATTTGGTTTATAACCAAAAACTTTTGGAAACCAAAATGCAATCCCCGCTAAGTACGCAAAAACCACACCTCCAATAATTGTATGATGGAAATGTGCTATCAAAAAGAGCGAATTATGAAACTGCCAATCAGCAGGAACAATAGATAATAAAACACCTGTTAATCCGCCACCAACAAATGTAAAGATCATACCCATGCACCAAAGCATAGGAGGCTCAAAGCGAATCCGACCTCTATACATCGTAAGCAGCCAATTAAAAACTTTTACACCGGTTGGAACTGCAATAATCATCGTAGCAATACTAAAGAAGGTATTTACAGCTTCACCCCCACCCATTGTGAAGAAATGATGGCCCCAAACAAGAAGCGAAAGAATCAAAATAACCAACATGGCCCATATCATTGAAGTATAACCAAAGAGGCGTTTTGAAGAAAAAGTTGATACAACTTCAGAAACAATTCCAAAAGCAGGAACAACCAAAACATAAACCTCAGGATGACCAAAAACCCAAACATAGTTAATCCATACCATCGGATTTCCGCCACCAACATTGGTAAAGAAATTCATGTTCAAATAACGATCACATGCCAAGAGTGCAAATGCTACAGCCAAAACAGGATAAATGACTACAATAAGAACATTGCTGACAAAAGCACTCCAACAAAAAATAGGCATTCTCATCATTGTCATTCCAGGAGCACGCATTTTAATCATCGTTGCAATAAAATTCACTGATCCCATTGTTGTTGCAATACCAGAAAGCTGAAGTGACCATAAATAATAATCTACCCCTGTATCTGGACTCGTTTGCAATTCTGTAAAAGGTGGATACATCAACCAACCACCACGACCAAAATTCCCAACACCTAGGGATATGTTAATCAATATCGCCCCTGCAGCCGTAATCCAAAAACCTAGATTATTTGCAAAGGGAAAAGCAACATCACGCGCACCAATTTGAAGTGGTATAAGATAATTAAAAAGACCAAATAAAATAGGCGTGGCCATGAAAAAAATCATGATCGTACCATGCGCCGAAAAAATTTGATCAAAATGCTCAGGGGGCAAATAACCTGCTGTTTCACTCCCAAGAGCTAAAGCTTGATGCGTTCGCATCATAAGTGCGTCCGCAAAACCGCGAACAAGCATAATAATTCCAAGAACGATGTACATAATACCTATGCGTTTATGGTCAACCGTTGTAATCCAATTTCGCCATAGAATCCCCCACCACCCAAGTACTGTTAGAGCAATAACAGCAATTAAACCAACCAAAACAATCGCAATACATGTATACAAAACGATCGGTTCATGTGCAAGCGCATGAAAAGCACCTGCCGTAGGATCTGTAAGTCTTCCAAACATTTCTCAACCCATTTCAAATGAAATTCAAGTTTAAAAGAAACCTTTGTTAAAAGGGCTCTTTACTTTATTGACTCTGTTAAATAACATCAGGATCAAATACTGAACATAGTGCACCCCATAGCGTCTGAGCAGCAGCACGTTTCATTAAATCTTCATTACATACCGTCTTTTCATCGACACATCGATTAACAACACGATAGTAAAGCCGCTTCTCAACAGGTGCAAAATAACGAACTTCAGCATCTTTTTCCTTCGCAGCAATATCACCCATACGAGGCGCAATAGAAAGTTGACGATAAGATGAACGATCAAGTACTCGACCATTAGCCCGAGCTTTTACAATCCAATCCTCAAAATCCTGCAAAGACACAGAATGCCACTTAAACCGCATACCCGAAAAACCATCACCACTATAATTTGCTGAGGCTCCTTTGAATACTCCTTGCTCTTCAGCGACCAAATGCAACTTAGCATTCATCTGCGGCATAGCGTAAAGAACTGTACCCAATTTGGGAACCCAAAAAGCATTGACAGAATTCTCTGACGTCAATTGCAATAAAACTTGACGTCCTTCAGGCGCATAAATCTCATTAATCGATGCAACACCGTATTCAGGATAAATAAAAAGCCATTTCCAATCAAGAGCAACAGCATCAATCTGTAATGGCTTTCCTTCACCTACAACTTCCACTGGAAGAGGATTTGTAGGTTCAAGCTTATAGGTATAATAAGCTGTTAATGAACCTAAAACCATTACAATTACAACTGGAATACCCCACATCAATGCTTCAATTTTATTTGAATGTGCCCAATCAGGAGAATAGTCCGCTTTCATATTCGATGCACGATATTTTATAGCTAAAAATACCACACTCACCATAACTGGGATAACAATACAAAGCATCACCACCACACAAACAACGATCAAAATGAGCTGTTGACGTGCAACATAACCTGATGGCTGCATAACATCAATTTTACAACCAGACAAAAGCAGTGCTCCCCCTAAAATCACAAGCATTTCTAATTGTCTAACAAAGCTTTTCATCTCTATTTACCCCCGTCATACGCACTAAAAACTGTCATAAATATATACCTCACATTGTACAGATTTGAAAATAATTATCAAGAGAATTAAATGCCTATATTACTCTTATTAAACGCTTACTCTTTACCTATCACAATTTAATTGTTTTGCTTAATTGTTTTGCAATATACTCAAGTGCAAACCGATATCCATCACCTCCACACCCAATTATGATAGCGTCTACACCTGCAGATGTATAAGAATGGTGACGAAAAGCTTCACGCTGATAAATATGAGATAAATGAACTTCTACTTTCAGCCCTGAAAACATTTTTAGGGCATCAAGAAGTGCAACAGATGTATGACTGTAAGCCGCTGGGTTAATGATCAATCCAGAACTTGCCTCTATTGCTTCTTGTATCCATGCCACTAATTGCCCTTCATAGTTACTTTGATAAAAATTTATTATAATATCATTTTTTTTTGCCCATTCTCTGCATCTTTTTTCAATATCTTCTAGAGTTTCAGTTCCATAAATTTCTGGCTCACGTTGACCTAGAAAATTTAAATTAGGACCATTTAAAATCGTTATTATCTCTGACATAGCAAGCCTTTTCTTTCAGACCTATCACTTATTAAAAAAATATTTAGCATGTTTTTACGGCAATAAAGCTCCATCCTTAATCTCAAAGAATTCTGCGCGTCCTTTTAAGTCATCAAATAAAAGACGATCTGTTCCTGTCATAAATGTTTGTACAGCTAAATCATCAAGAATATCAAATAGAGCAGCACGTCGATGCGAATCAAGATGGGCAGCCATTTCATCAAGAAGAAGAATGGGAGATCTTTCCGACATCATACCTGTTAGACGTGCATGACACAAAACTAAACCTGTTAGCAGCGCTTTTTGTTCACCTGTTGAACAAGATGTTGCTGCTCTATTTTTATCAGCATAAAAAACCTGCAAATCTGCACGATGTGGTCCTTCTAACGTCCGACCAGCAGCACGATCCATTGCGCGATTATGCCGCAATCGATCACAAAATTGTTCTTCAACTTCAGTTGCTGATATTTCACTAAGAGCTGTTTCTAAAAAACCATCAATTTGCAAAAAAGCTCGTGGAAAAGGTATCTGTGAGGGCATTTGTGTAAACATGTCATTTAAAAGACGAATAACATCAACACGCGCCGCAGAAATAGCTGTCGCCAATTCTGCCATTTGCTTTTCTAAAGCATCAAACCAAGCACAATCTTCATTTCCATCTAAAAACAAACGATTACGTGCGCGCATAGCTCTATCATAATCGGCTATGCGGCGCCTATGCAAGGGATCAATCGCCAAAACCATACGGTCCAAAAAACTACGGCGCTCAAGTGAAGGACCTGTAAAAAGACCATCCATAGACGGTGTTAGGACACTAATATGACAATAATCTGTTAGGCAATCACTCGACTCATTCACACCATTAATATGGACCTTTCGACTGTTATCGCTAACCTCAAAAGCTGTACCAATCTTTACTTCACCATAAAGAGCGCATTCAAGACGCGCAAATACAACAAATCCTCCACCACCACCATCTACAAAACTAACGTCAGAATAAACAGCACGCCGCAAACCACGACCAGGAGAAAGAAAAGATAACGCCTCTAAAAGATTCGTCTTACCAGCACCATTATGGCCAGTAAAAACCACATGCTGACCAGAAAAATGAATATTGAAAAAAGAATAATTGCGATAACGTAAAAGCTTCAGCTGCCTCACTGCCACTTTGTGCACATGACTGGCCATGCATTGCAAAACAACGGCCCCTAAACGCGAATAGGCATCAGTACATAGAGCACATCCGCATCATCATTATCACGAATCAGAGCTGGTGCTCCAGCCTCAGCCAACATAAAAACCATCTCATCACTTGAAAGCTGCCCAGCAATATCCAAAAGATAACGTGAATTAAATCCTATCTCAAGCGGTTCAGATGCATAAGTTACTGATAATTGATCTTCTGCACTGCCCGAATCTGGGCTATTAACAACAAGCCTTAACTGTCCATGCTCAATCGTTAATTTAACTGCACGCCCCCGATCACTTGAAATCGTTGAAACACGATCAACTGCAGAAGAAAAGTCCTGCCTATTAACAATTAATTCTTTATCATTTCCAAGAGGGATAACACGTTGATAATCTGGAAATGTTCCATCAATTAATTTTGATGTAAAAATCACAGAGCCTATAGAAAAACGAATTTTTGTCTCCGAAAGCTCTATACATACATCGCTATCATTTTCTTCTGAAAGAAGTTTTTGCAATTCTCCTACAGCTTTACGGGGAACAATAACACCAGGCATTCCCTCAACTCCCGAAGGAGCTTCCATCTCAACTTGTGCCAAACGATGACCATCAGTTGCAACCAAACGCAATTTCAAAACACCATCATTAATAATATGGAAATAAATACCATTAAGATAATAACGGGTTTCTTCAGTAGAAATGGCAAATTGTGTACAATCAAGTAAATGTTTTAAGCCTGATGCCGATAAAGAAAAACGATAACCAAATTGCCCAGGAAGCGACTCTGGAAAGTCTGCCTTCGGAAGACATTGAAGCTGAAAATGTGCACAACCCGAAACAACGGACATTGTACCTGCTTGATTCTCATCGAGGGATAATACAACTTCATTGCTATCAGGAAGTTTTCGAATGATATCATAGAGCAAATGTGCCGGAACAGTTGTTGCTCCAGCTTGTTTAACATTAACTGCAAAAGATTCCATAACCTCTAAATCAAGGTCTGTTGCTTTTAACTGTACACGGCCATTTTCTGCATCAATCAACACATTCGATAAAATAGGAACAGTATTACGGCGCTCTACCACACGGTGAACCCGACCAAGAGACTTGAGAAATTGACTGCGATCAACTGTAATACGCATAAAAGCCCCGTATGATTTACTAAAAACTATAAGAATTCCTTAGAATTAAAGAATAGATCCCTTTAGAGAATCGCCTGCTAGAGTTTATTAAACCTCTCTTAAAATGGCAAGTCACTCCTGCATAAGAAAAAATAAATCTTTTCATTAAATTCTTTAAAGTCTCTCCAAAGAAAGAAACGATAAACACTATACAGCCTGTTCTCCAATCAACCGCTTAAGCAACTCAAGTTCCTTAGCCAAGGTCTGATCACCACAAACCAAATCTTCAATTTTACGCACAGCGTGTAAAACTGTTGTATGATCACGCCCACCAAAACGGCGCCCAATTTCTGGTAATGAGCGAGGAGTTAATACTTTTGCTAAATACATTGCAACTTGCCGTGGCTTCACAACCGTACGTGTTCGACGATTAGATAACAAATCCTGTTTAGAAACATTATAATGGCGTGCTACCGTACGCTGAATTTCTTCAATCCGAATACGCTTAGGTTCACCAGGACGTGTCAAATGACCTAATAACTCATCAATCCGCTCTAAAGATAAATCAGACTCAAAAGATTGACGAAACAAGAGCTGATTAAACGCACCTTCAATATCACGCCCCGACCCTAAAACCGTTTTCGCAATATATTCCAAGATATCATCAGAAATTGATACCATGCCATCATCTTGTTGTGCCACCTTCAACCGCTGGCGCAACATTTGCAAACGCATTTCATAATCTGGTGCTTCAATTTCAAGAGCTACCCCTCCCTGAAGACGAGAGCGAACGCGAAGATCAAGCGATTCTAATTCTGCTGGTGGACGATCTGCAGCGACAACAACCTGTTTTGCACTATCAAGCAACATATTAAGCAAATGGCAAAACTCGTGTTGTATCGACTTACCCTGCAAAAACTGCATATCATCAATAATCAAAAGGTCGATATCACGAAGCTGTTCTTTAAAAGAAAGAGCATCATTATCACGAATAGCTGTTGCAAAACGCCACATAAAATATTCAGCAGTTAAATAAATAACGCGCGCAGACGTTAAACGCTTCAATGCAGAAGCAGCAATCGCTTGAAGCAAATGTGTTTTTCCTAAGCCAACAGATGCGTGAATAAAAAGAGGATTAAAACGTAAGGCACTTTTATGCCCCTCTGCAATGGAACGCGCAGCTGCTAAAGCAACACGATTAGAAGCCCCCTCAACAAAACTTTCAAAAGTATAGCGAGAATCAAGTGGAGATCCAAAAACTCCCGTTTGAGAATTCTTAACTGAATGCTCTGCGCAACTTTCAACAAAAGATGAAGTCGCCTGCTCCTCTAGCACAACAGGAGGAACACTTCTTTTACAAACGACATCTCTTGAAACGCGTTCCATACCACGAACAATAACTTCAACACGAAGAATTGCTGAATTCTCTTGTTTCCATAAATGAGTCAAAAGAGAACCATAGTGATTATTAATCCATGAACGTAAAAAAGCAGTAGGAACAGAAAGCTTTACAAGAGTATGACTATATTCAGCAAGCTTCACACGTCCAAACCAACTGGTATAAGCCTCAACACCAACCTGCACCTTTAATTGCGCCATAACACGTATAAAAGCCGCCGCACTTTCCTCCTCTGAAACAATAGAATGCCCTATAGAAGCATTTCTACAAACGTTCTCATCACTTTCCGTCATCCTATTCTTTATTATGTTCTCTGCCGACAGGATATTTACCGAAACCCTTTTAAAGGAACTAGCTTTAGAGTTCAATTTATCCACCATCTTCCATCCTGATAAAAATAAAATTTTGTCCTGCCAAACAACTAAAATAAATCTAGCGAAGGCAAAACGCCCTACCCCAAATAAGATTACTCACCCTCCCCTAGGATAGCCTCATCACAACCCTACTAACAAAGATGACCAATAAGATTTACTTGCACTCATGATATGACCCACCCTTCTAAAATGGTAAACATATCCATTAAGAAAACTAAAAAACCGTCAGAAAACCTCTCCAACACAAAAGTTTCGAAAAGCCTAAATCAAAACATCTTGTATTCAACAAAATACAGAATAATGCGCTGATGTGACCCCTTCATGCTTCTTAGTCTTCATAAGAACCATACAAAACAGCAGAGGTAAAATGCAAGAGGTCAAAATAAAATCAAAAAACCCGAAAAAAATGCTTATATTAATGAGGACTGAAAAAAAATATTGATTCAATTCATTTTTTTTCTCTAAATTTACCAATAATTAAAGAATCTCTTCAGATTTAAAAAAAAAAATAAAATGCTTGACAAAAAAGACTCTGTACAAATCCACAAAGCTTGTGGATAACCATACCTCCCTCTATAAACTTTCTCTCCTTTTTCAAGTGGAGAATCATTATCGATTCTTATTTTCAATAGAAACTTTTTGAAATAATAAACAAAAAGCCAGCATCCTCATGGATACTGGCTTTGTTCTCAATTAAAGGAGAAAAAGCTTAAACGCTGAGAGCCTTCAAACGTTTAGCTAAACGCGATACTTTCCTCGCAGCAGCATTTTTATGAAAAACCCCTTTAGAAACTGCACGCATAATTTCAGGCTCAAAATTCTTAAATGCAATCTCTGCAGATGCCTTATCGCCACCCGCTAAAGCATCATCAAACTTACGTATAAAAGTACGAACGCGTGAACGGCGGGCCTTATTAACCTGTGTGCGCGCCGCAACCTTGCGCACCGCTTTTCGAGCAGAAGGTGTATTCGCCATAAATATAATCTCTCTTTCAACACCTTGGTAAAATGAGTCTCAACAACAACTCTACCAATATAAATAAATCCAACCCAAGCAAAACTATAAAGCTGCCTATAACCGTGTGGATTATAGCGCAATCCTAAAGCTAACGTCAATTAGATTTTCAAAGATAGCCATAAAAAAACGAAGCCAAACTCTTTGATCCGCAACTTTATAGCTTAATAATAGATATTCCTTAACAAACAAAAGAATTTAAACGGCTAACTTACGCAAGACATATTGCAAAATTCCACCATGATGCAAATAATCTAGCTCATCTTCAGTATCAACACGGCATAATAATGGAACGGTTTTTACCGTACCATCAGAAAAAGTAATTTTCGCTACAGTCTTTTGACGAGGTTTCAAGTTATGAATCCCTTCAATTGTCACCTTTTCATCTCCCTTTAAGCCTAAAGATTTCCAACTTAGCCCCTCCTCAAAAACAAAAGGGACAATGCCCATACCAACAAGATTAGAGCGATGAATCCTTTCAAAAGACTGCACAATCACTGCTTTGACACCAAGAAGATTGGTCCCCTTGGCAGCCCAATCGCGGGATGATCCATTACCATATTCAATACCTGCAAAAACAACGAGTGGAATACCTTCTTGTTTATACGCCATTGCTGCATCGTAAATGGTTTGTTCTACCGCTGACGGATAATGAACCGTATAACCTCCTTCTCGACCATTTTCCCCTAACATGAAATTACGAATGCGAATATTGGCAAAGGTCCCACGCACCATAACTTCATGATTCCCACGGCGCGTTCCATACTGATTAAAATCAGCCACTTTAACACCATGATCCATTAAATATTTTCCGGCAGGAGAAGCTGCTTTAATAGAACCAGCAGGAGAAATATGATCCGTCGTGATTTTATCACCAAATAAACCTAAAATCCGTGCATCTTTAATATCTGGTAAGATATCAGGTGTTTTCTGCATATCATCGAAATAAGGTGGATTGCGTACATAGGTGGATTGCTCATCCCAAGAATAGGTAGAACCCCTAGGAATCTGAACTTTTTGCCAATTTTCATCTCCCTTAAAAACATCTGCATACTTTTCGGCAAAAACCTTCCGCGTGACATTTTTTTCGATAAACTCCTGTATTTCTTGAGAAGTTGGCCAAATATCTCTCAAATAAATGGGGTGGCCATTTGAATCTTCACCTAGAGGCTCCTTGGTTAAATCTTTACACACCGTCCCGATGAGCGCATGTGCAACAACTAACGGTGGTGAAGCTAAATAATTCGCTTGCACATCAGGGGAAACACGCCCTTCAAAATTACGATTTCCTGAAAGAACCGCAGATGCAATTATACCATTGTCATTAATCGTTTTGGAAATAGCTGGATGCAAAGGACCAGAATTACCAATACATGTTGTGCACCCAAATCCTACTAAGTTAAATCCTAATGCATCTAAATCTTTTTGCAGACCCGAATTTTGAAGGTAAGCTTCAACGACTTGTGAACCAGGTGCAAGAGAAGTTTTTACCCATGGTTTACTCTTAAGACCCTTTGCCACAGCATTTCGTGCCAAAAGACCCGCAGCAATAAGAACACTTGGATTCGATGTATTCGTACACGACGTAATCGCAGCGATCACCACATCACCGTGACCAAGCATATATTCTTCACCCTCAACCTGATAACGCTTATCTTGTCCAGAAGTCTTCTTATAGTCTTCGACCAATGCCTTCTCAAAACCCTGCCCAACATTTTCCAATGCAATACGTCCTTCAGGACGTTTAGGACCAGCCATAGAAGGGACAACGGTTCCCATATCTAATTCAATTGTATCACTAAAAATGGGATGAGCCACCATTTCATCATGCCACATCCCTTGTGCTTTGGTGTAAGCCTCCACTAAGGCAATCCGACTTTCATCACGCCCTGTCATATTGAGATAACGCACTGTCTCCTTATCAATTGGGAAAAAACCACACGTTGCTCCATATTCAGGTGCCATATTTCCAATCGTTGCCCGATCAGCAAGCGTCATATGCTCCAAACCAGGACCAAAAAACTCAACAAATTTACCGACAACACCCTTCCGACGTAGCATTTGGGTCACCGTTAATACGAGATCGGTGGCTGTTACACCTTCCTTAAGTTTACCTGTTAGACGAAAACCAATCACTTCAGGTAACAACATAGAAACAGGTTGACCTAACATTGCTGCTTCTGCTTCAATACCACCCACACCCCAACCTAAAACCCCTAAACCATTTACCATAGTCGTATGCGAATCAGTTCCCACACAGGTGTCAGGATAAATCGTCTCACAGCCCTCTTCATTCTTCATCCATACACATTGTGCTAAATATTCTAAGTTAACCTGATGACAAATCCCTGTTCCTGGAGGAACAACGCGAAAATTTTGAAAGGCTTGTTGCCCCCATTTAAGGAAACGATAGCGTTCACCATTGCGTTCATATTCATGCTCAACGTTTTCCTTAAAAGCCATGGAATTGCCAAAAGCATCAACAATAACTGAGTGATCAATGATGAGATCAACGGGAATGAGAGGATTGATTTTTTCAGCGTTACCGCCAAGTTTAACCATAGCATCACGCATTGCAGAAAGATCAACAACTGCTGGAACACCTGTAAAATCCTGCATAAGAACACGTGCAGGACGGTAAGCAATTTCTGCCCCAGCGCTCCCTTTGTCGTTTAACCACTTAGCAACATTGAAGATATCCTCTTTTTTAACTGTGCGACCATCTTCGAATCGCAATAAATTTTCGAGAATAACTTTCATCGAAAACGGTAAACGAGAAACACCTTCAAGTCCGTTCTTCTCCGCTTCAATCAAGCTATAATAAGTATATTCTTTGCCACCAACATTTAATACTCTACGACAATTAAAGCTATCAATTTGAGTCATGACTGTCCACCCTCATACTATAACCACCCAATTTCCAGGAATGAACAACACAAACTACGAGTCAAGGTCGCAGCTTGAGCGCAGACGCAATTACCTCCGCCATCCATTTCCCCCTCCACCCTCTAGGCATAATGCGGAAATCAGCGCCAGAAACCATTTTACACCAGATATTGATGTAAGGTATCCCTTATAGAACTATTTCTAGAACTATTCTAGGTACAATTGCATAAAAAATGTGTTTTTTATTCTATAATGCAATAAAGAATATGAAAATAAAAATAAAATAGGCAATCACATGGTGTTATCAGGCAAAGATTTAGCCGCTTACAGAAACGAGGAAATTCTGTTTCAAGGTCTTTCTTTTTGTTTATTTTCACAGCAACTTATGACAATCACCGGTCCTAATGGTATCGGAAAGTCTACATTACTCCGAATCATTGTCGGTCTTCTTGAGGCTGCTGAAGGTCATATAATACTTAAAGACCATGATCAAATATACCCTGTTGCAACTGCTTGTCATTATCTTGGTCCTCAAAATGCTATGAAACCTCTCTTATCTGTCATTGATAATTTGCAATTTTGGGCAGATTTTTACGGTCAACATTTACGTTTTGCGCATGAAGCTCTTGCCGATATTGGTCTTTCTAACCTTGAACATTTACCCTTTAACGCTCTGTCAACTGGACAACAAAGACGCGTAGCTATTGCCCGCCTTTTGCTCTCCTATCGTCCTCTTTGGATTTTAGATGAACCAATATCTGGGCTTGATAACCATGCTCAAAAACTCCTTGCTCGTATTTTCCAGCGTCATCTCAATCAAGGTGGTATGATTATCGCTGCAACTCATAATTCCATAGGCATTCCAGAAAACCATAAAATCGCTCTGGAAAAATTTTTACCTCTCTAGGAGAGAATAAAATGAAAGCACTGTTCTGGCGTGATCTTAAACTATTATTAGCGCTACAAGCCACTTCACTAACAGGATTATTGTTTTTTATCGCTGTTGTTGTCATAACCCCCTTTGCCATTGGACCAGATCCCAAAACTCTTGCACAAATAGGACCAGGTATATTGTGGTTTGGAGCCCTTCTTGCAGGACTCCTCAATCTGAACAAACTTTTCCAAATCGATCGCGATGATGGTAATCTCGACCAATTTATCCTTTCAGGAAAAAGACAAAGTTTTACACTAATTGTCTTTACAAAATGTCTTGCCCATTGGGTAGGAACAATGCTGCCTCTTATTTTTGCCACACCTATTTTAGCCCTCATGCTCCATTTAGATGTAGTAATAACTTTTACAACAATACTTACCCTTTTATGCGGAACACCAGCTATTATTTTTATTGGTGCTATAGGAGCAGCACTGGCAACCTCATTGTTGCAAAGTACCCTTCTTATTTTCATCATTATCTTGCCATGGATCATTCCAATTATGATTTTTGGTGTTTCAGCTGCTACAGCTCCAACAAACCCAAATGCCTCTTTTCTCACATCCCTAGCTCTTCTTGGCGCTTTTTCACTTCTTTTGAGTCTCTTTAGCTCTTTTGTTGCTGCGATAACGCTTAAACTTTTATCAGAATAATAAAAGATGATTGCCGCATAGCAAAACTCTGCCTATTATGAATTTTATGAATGAACTATCTCGTACATATAAAATCAGGTTACTCCCTGCAAGTTTCACCCTTTTCATGAAAATAAGCAGAGTCGTCTTACCTTGGTTGGCCGGCATAACATTGTGTTTCCTTATCTTAGGGCTTATTCTAGTGATGCATTCCCCTGATGACTATCAACAAGGCATTACTGTTAAGATTATGTACCTTCATGTACCCTTTGCGTGGTTGTCTACATTCTGCTATGTAACGATGAGTGCAGCGGCTTTAGGAAATCTGATTTGGAAATATCATCTTGCTGATGTAGCACTTAAATGTGGAGCGCCTATTGGGGCAATTTTTACCGCCTTGGCTCTCATGACAGGAGCGCTTTGGGGGCGACCTACATGGGGAACATGGTGGGTCTGGGATGCACGATTAACATCAGTTTTAATTCTGCTTTTTATCTATCTCTCCATTATCCTGCTTGGGCGTGCTTTTGACAACCAAGTAAAAGCCGCTCGCGCTACTGCAATTCTTACACTTGTTGGATTTGTTAATATCCCTGTTATTAAATTTTCCGTTAATTGGTGGAATACATTGCATCAACCAGCATCATTGTTACGTGCTGGAGGATCAACAATCGACAATGCTATGTTATGGCCCCTTATAACAATGCTCTTTTGTTTCATCTTTATGTTTATTGCTCTTTATTTGATGGCTATGCGAAATGAAATCAATCGTCATTATATCCGAATACTTCAGATTAAAAAATCCCGTCGTGCACAACAACAGGACGCTTCATCATGCTCGACCTAAATGGCATCCACGGCGGACTTTTAGGAAATCTATCTCAGAAAATTGATTTTTTCCTGAGCACCCTTAAACACGAGCAAATTGTTGTTTTAAGCTATGTGCTTTCTGCAATATCCCTCTTATGTCTTATTGGATATATTCTTTGCAAAGCCCTCTACCAAAAAAAAATTCTCCAACAGCTAAACAAAAAAGAGCTGTCACAAAAAGAAAAGTATAATGAAAAACATCCCTCCAAAACTTAAAAAAAATATATCTTTGCCTGTTCTGCTTGTTTTTTTTGGACCATTTGTGCTTTTTCTTCTTCTCATGATGTTTTTTTTCAACTTTATGGATAAAAAACACCTTCAAGATTCTTCTCTTCTCCCAAACGCATTAGCTGAAAAACCTGCTCCCAATATTTATCTTCCTCTTCTTGATAAAGAAAGTTATCTCAATTCAAAACAGTTTAAAGGACGTGTCACATTGGTCAATTTTTGGGGTTCTTGGTGTTTGCCCTGTCGCGAAGAGCATCCTATTCTTATGCAAATTGCACAAGATAAACGTTTTGATCTGATTGGTATTAATTACAAAGACAATAAAACAAACGCCCTGCGCTTTTTAAACAGTTTTGGTAATCCTTTTAAATTTATTGGCTTTGATGATTCAGGATATACAGCCATTGATTGGGGAATATATGGACCTCCAGAAACCTTTCTCTTGAATAAAGAGAGCATCATTATTGCCAAACATGTTGGTCCCTTAACATGGCAAATTTATCAAAAAAAAATTCTACCAAAAATTGAACAAGCGATTATGACAGAAGAAAAATAATGCAGGTTTGTAAAAACATAACGTTTTATCATGCTATGTATGCTATTTTATTTATACGGACCATCATTCTTCTTAGAAAAATTTTACAAGAGCATTACCATTATTGATTCAAAAACATGTGTAAAGAAATATCTGTTTGGGAGCTTTATTTTTGATTACTTGGACAAAAACAATATTGCTATAGAACCATCGTTAGATTAGTGACAGCAACCAACTATTATTTTCAAAGTCATATAGTATTTTGTCTTCGCTTTTTATCTAAAATGCACATTGTTATGAGGGGACTTCACCACTATTCTCATCTTTTTTATAAAATAACAAACCCGTTCCTTCGCAGCGTCATTGTTACATTTATTCCCATTACACTATCTGTTCGTAATAGACTCTATAAAGTCCATATTGAGTCTATACATTCTTATTCTATCGATAATTTCTCTTATGATTATAACTAATGAGCTTTTTTGACTCTTAATAAGATAAATTCGAGTAAGAAAATATGACTAAAATCAAAAAGTCTCATTTAACAGAGAAGATAAGTTATGAATACATAATCAATCTATCAATGAACATTATAAAAGAATTCATTGTAAGAAATAAACTTTTGAGATGTAAAAAGTATAAAAGAAGCTTTTTCGAGAGGAGAAAATATATTTTACAGAGAACTCTTTTTTAAGCACTCTATGACGTGATTACTGATTTCAACAGAAAGATCACTCGTATACATTAAAAAACTCTAAGACAAGAAATATTCTAGAAGTTCATACGAGCTTATGCGTAAACTTTTATAACGCAAATAAAATAGGCTTTTGTTGCAATCATCATTTTTTATGAAAAATATTTGATTATGTTTTTTCTTCTAAAAATTCTTGCGGTGTAAAACAATATGTTTTTGAGCAAAACTCACATGTGACTGAAATATATTTATTTTTAACCATTTTATTGCGTTCATCAATAGAAAAACCTTCTAGGATTCCTTTAATTTTTTCGTGTGAACAAGAACATTGATCGACAAGAGAAAAAGGATTAAAAACTCTAACACCTTGTTCATGAAAAAGACGGAACAAGAGCTGTTTACTACCGACTTGGGGATCTGTTAATTCTGAACT
Source organism: Bartonella sp. AP88HLJMH (assembly GCF_042195605.1). NCBI lineage: Bacteria > Pseudomonadati > Pseudomonadota > Alphaproteobacteria > Hyphomicrobiales > Bartonellaceae > Bartonella > Bartonella sp. AP88HLJMH. The sequence goes on from NZ_JBHIOR010000001.1 coordinate 42,278, forward strand.
TTCAATCGTTTTCATGAGTATTTTAGATTCCTGCCATTGGTTATCCAATTGGGTATGAGTTTTCGTTTCTTCTCGCTTTTGATGAAGGGCTTCTATTTTATGATGAGACGATTCTTGGGGTAAAAGTTGGATCAAAATACCTCCAGCTCGCCAGCTTTTCTGCGGTTTTCCTTGTTGGTCACGATTAATTAATATAGCAACAGCCAGACGGATATCGGTAGGAATTTGTTCTGATTGATCAAAATAAATACGAGAAGCTTCTTGTAAATTTGATCCATCTAATGCAACTATCCCTTGATAGGGTTGCATATGGGAACCTTGATCAATGGTGAAGGCTAAAGTGCCTTTTCCTAAAAGTGTTTCTGAAGAGGTTTGACCATTGTCTATGGCTTGTTTCAGCTGTTCTTTATCAAAACGAGCGTATCCACGTAAACTGGAAGGAGGCGAAAAATCGCACACCAACATATTAACCGGTCCATCGGAATGGGTTTGTAGAATAAATTTTCCCGTAAGTTTTAGAGAAGTTCCAAGCAGAACCGTTAAAAGTAAAGCTTCTGCTAGAAGATAAGAAACCGGTTCAGGATATTGATGTCTGTTAAGAATAGAATTTAAAGTTTCCCCAAGTTGTACGGCACGTCCACGGATATCAAGTTCTTCAACTTGAAAGGGAATAACACTATCATCTTCATGCAAGAAGTTGTTGTTGAGAGAGGCTTCATCTTTAGCTTGTTCACTCATAGCTTTGCCTTTTTTATATAATTTGTTGTAGGGAGGCTATTGTGGAGAGAAAAACGCATCTTGTAAACACCAAGAAAGAATTGCTTTTTGAACATGAAGACGATTTTCAGCCTCATCGAAAACAACGGAGTGCGGTCCATCAATCACAGAATCAACAACTTCTTCACCGCGATGAGCGGGAAGACAATGCATAAAAAGAGCATCAGATTTTGCTAATTTCATGAGAGATTCATTGACTTGATAAGGCTGAAAAGTAGAACGACTGCGAGCACGAAATTCTTGTCCCATGGAGACCCATGTGTCGGTCATAATACAATCAGCATCTTGAGCTGCTTTTTGGGGATTATGGGTTAGTGTAAGATGCGCTCCTCGTTCACGTGCCCAATGGATAAATTTTTCCTGTGGCTCACTTCCCTTTGGAGTAGCAATACGCAAATGAAAATCAAAAAGAGCAGCAGCTTCAATTAAGGAATGGAGTACATTATTACCATCCCCCATCCACGCAAATATTTTACCAGAAATAGGCCCCCGATGCTCCTCATAGGTTAATATATCTGCTAGAATTTGGCAAGGATGTGTATCATCTGTAAGGGCATTAATGACAGGAATTTGTGCATATTGTGCCAATTCGAGCATACGTTGATGTTTTGTTGTTCGTAATATCACGATATCCACAAAACGAGATAAAACACGAGCCGTATCAGCTATAGTTTCACTGTGACCAAGCTGCATCTCTGAACCCGTGAGCATGATTGTATCTCCGCCAAGCTGGCGCATACTGATATCGAATGAAATACGGGTTCGTGTGGATGGTTTTTCAAAAATCATCGCAAGTGTTTTACCTATAAAAGGTTTTGAACCTTTTCCTGCTTTAAAAGATGCTTTAAGGATCTTCGCATAATCGATCAGTGCGCGTGCTATTGCTGGCGTTAAAATGGATAAGTCCGTGAAATGACGAAGAGCATTTGTCATGTGTGTGATATTTGTCTTTCTTTGTTTACTTGCGAAAGATAAGCTATTGCTTTTTCAATACGATGCAAACTTTCATCTATTTCTTCTTCTCTAATGATAAGAGGAGGCAATAAGCGCACAACGTTGTTGTTGGCAGCAACACTTAAGAGATGTTCATTTTCTAAAGCATTAACGACAAGATTTGAAGACACAACACACTGAATACCCAACATTAGCCCCATCCCCTGAACTGCATAGATAATATCAGGATAGATATTGAGAATATGCAAAAGTCCACTTTTTAGTTTATCCCCCATGCGCTGAACATGGTTGAGAAAACTTGGCTCTAACAAAATATCAAGAACACTATTTCCTACAGCCATTCCAAGAAGATTTCCTCCAAAGGTTGAACCATGTGTCCCAAGTGTCATGCTTTTTGCAACTTTATCCGTTGCAAGGCAAGCGCCTAATGGAAATCCCCCTCCTAATCCTTTTGCGAGGGTAAGAATATCAGGCGTGACATCACTCCATTCATAAGCAAAAAGCTTTCCTGTTCGTCCTATACCCGTTTGGACTTCATCTAAAATCAATAACAGACCATTATCATCGCATATTTTGCGCAAAAATCTTAAATATTCATGAGGAACCGTTCGTATTCCTCCTTCTCCTTGAATAGGTTCAATAAGAATAGCGGCGGTATTTTTATTAATAGCGTTACACAAAGCGATTTCATCACAAAAAGGTACTTGAATAAATCCACCAGCTTTAGGTCCAAAGCCTTCAAGATATTTTTCATGCCCAGTCGCAGCAAGTGCTGCAAGTGTACGTCCATGAAATGCCCCTTCAAAAGTAATTATTTCAATGCGTTCTGAATGACCAGCAGCATAGTAATAATGACGTGCCGTTTTGAATGCGCACTCCAATGCTTCAGTACCTGAATTGCAGAAAAAAACCTTATCCGCAAAACTATTTGCACAAAGCCGCGTGGCAAGAGATGCTTGTTCAGGAGATTGAAAAATATTAGAAACATGCCAAAGTTTTTCAGCTTGCATTTTGAGCGTATCAACCAATTTTGGATGTGAATACCCTAATGCATTAACAGCAATGCCAGATGTGAAATCAAGATAATGTTCTCCTTTATCGGAAATAAGCCATACACCATGCCCCTGTTCAAAATGCAAATTTCGTCGTGCGAAGCATTCATAAAGTGGTTGTATAGAGACAGCATCCATCATAATTCCCTTTATATTTTAACCTTTTCAATATATATACAAAGCAACACTACAAATAAAACAGCATGGTACATTTCGTTACGGTGCTTTCAACATTTCATTACGATTAGTGATTACACCTATAGAATAGATCATTACACCAATTGAAAAAAAGTCAATGAAGGTTCTACAAATAAGCATTTTGGGGAAAAGCCTTAAACAAAAGTGAAAGTTTAACCTATGATTGATTTGCAAGTTGGGGAAAACATTCTAAATAAACTCTTCAAGAGGTAAAGACTCTTGTCATAGAGTGAGTGCATATTGTAATTTACAATATAATAAGCAAGATGATGTGTTTTGATTTGTAAGTCCACAGGCTGGATGATTTTCTTATGCTCGTTTAGAGTGTAAAGTTCTTTCATTCAGCGTAATGAAAACATTATTTAAACATTTGAAGATGCAACGGGGGAGAGCATCTTAGTGACGTAATCGGAATGGAGTGCTGGTATGGGTTGGACATGTGAACGCGTTGAGCTTCTTAAAAAGCTTTGGAGTGAAGGGTTAAGTGCAAGTCAAATTGCTGCTCAATTAGGTGGGGTCAGCAGAAATGCAGTCATCGGCAAAGTACATCGATTAAAGTTACCAGGACGTGGTAAGACAGCACAAGGAAGCACGCGTGCGCAAAAAACTCCCGTGGGAAGCAGCAGCCCATCATCTCCACGTGTGCGTCGCAACACATCCACAGTATCGCCAATAAACACATCATCTGTAAGTATTGAAGAAACAGCTTTAAAGACAGAATTTGTAGTGGAAGATGTAAAAGAAGTTGATATGTCCACAAAATCCAATGTAGTGGTGCCTATATCACGTCAACTTAATCTTCTACAATTGAGTGAAAATACATGTAGATGGCCGGTTGGCGATCCATTATCAGCAGATTTTCATTTTTGTGGTGCAGATTCTGATGAAAGTAGCCCCTATTGTGCCTTTCATGCTAAGCTAGCATTTCAACCAATATCTGAAAGACGTCGGATAAGAGTGTAATATCCTCAATTGAATCTCGTATTTTACGTCTTCTGCGCTTCGTTATTAAATTTTAATTATCGAATTATTATGAGAACGAAATTTGATGGAGCTTTTAATGAATGAAAAAATTTCTTCATGAAATTATTCAACGAAACTGTATCTTTTGATGCTACTGCGCAGCTATGTGTTGTAAAGTTATATTCTTGTTTATTTTCACGATTCTCTTTAATTTAGTTGTACTGCTGTTAACACTATCCATAGCAATGTCTTTTGAGTAATACAGTTCTCAATTTCTCATGTTTTTATTCTTCCTGTGTTTAATAGAGTAATGCTGTGGTTTATAAAAATAATTTATCGCTTTGCAACCTGAATGAGATCCATCTATATCTCTCTCATTTTAAATCCTCTTATATTGAATCGATCAAAATCTTTCGTTTGGGCGTCACGAGCGAGATGAGAACTGCGGAGAGTAAAAACACTTAAAGAAAAGCATACCTCTGTATAAACGCTTTAAAATACCAAAGACTTAAAGGGTTGTTGCAACATTGGGAGATGGCAAAGTGTATGATGATGCCAGCTTACTCTTTTACTAAGCATAAAGATAGGGGGGGTGCTTCATGGATTTATCATTATACCCTTCACGGATACTGTCGCAAAATAAGCTTGAGAGCGTTGAAAGATGTTTCTTTAAAACAAGCCTGTGGATATATTCAATTCAATGTCGTTCTGTTTTGCGTGAGGGATGTGCCCCGTTAACGAATGCTATAAACAAAAGCGTGAAGCAATACGTAGAATGTAAAATAATATCTTTATAATTCTTTATAAAAAATTATAAAGAAGGGAATATTGTATTCAAGGCTCTTACGAAATATACGAAAACAATAAATTATAAGTATAAATAAATATTAAACCTGAAACGACCATAATGACATCACATTCCTTCTCCCGACACAAAACGGCGCAACCAAACATAAAGCGCACCTTCTCCGCCATGCTGACGTGCTGCTTGCTCAAACGCGTGGACATAATATCGAAAAGCTGGTGTTGATAACCAATACGGAACAAATCTATACAAAGCTCCATCGCTCCCAACGGATCGTCCTTTTCCTGTAATCACAAGGACATAACGCAATCCTCTCTGCTGAGAGGATTGTAGAAATTTTTTTAAGAAAAAATAAGCTTCTTCCTGCATATAACCATGGAGATCAAGACGCGCCTCAAGAGGACAACGACCTTGGGAAATTTTACGATATGCAACATGATCAAAGAAATGAATCTTTTGTGCTTGTGTAACTGACCTCTTTTCTCTTTTAATAATTGTCGAGGGTTGTTGATTTTCCTGAGACAATGAGGAGATTTGAGTTACAGGCTGTTTTTTATCATTAATATTTGCAATAGTTTCTGAAGTAGAAGAGAGCATCTTACCGTGAAGCGGTGTTATCGTACGACAAACCATCTCCCATAAAAGACGATCTTGTGGAGCCAATAAATCTCTTTTTTGTCTCCATTTACTTGAGGACATTTTAATTTCTCATAAATCATTGAATGCTTATGGAAGAAAAACAAAAAGTATTTTAATTTTCATTTTCTGTAGCAAAAAGCTTCCAGTTGGGATCTGACGATAAACTATTGCGAACAAAAGTCCAAATATCCCTGATTTCTACAATAGCATCAGGATCACCGTCTATACGCTCGCCCTGTTCATTATAAGTAACAGAAATCATCTCACTGACAATACGTATCGTTAAAAGTTCATCTTTTTCTTGTATTGCCGCCGCAACAAATTCGGCCTTATTAATTCCAACAAAAGTGAATTCTATTCTTTCTTTATTTTTTTCTCGTTGCTCAATAGCCATACAAAAGCTCTCAAAAACATCCTGACAAAGCAAGCTTTTAAGTTTATTGCGATCACCTTTGGCAAAAGCTGTTACAATCATTTCATACGCAATTTGTGCACCTTTTATAAAAAGTTGAGGAGAAAAATGAGGATCAATTCTATGAAATTCCCGCAAATTTTTATTCAAAACACTCCCCTCCGGTGAAATTTTATCAATTTCACTAAAGTCGTCTTTTTGTGAATTTTTCTGATGAGGGAACGAAACAATATTATCAGCCGTTTCTGCTTCAACTTGTTTTTTAGAACGTCGTGAATAAGGATCAAAGGGTGGCTTTTCAAACCCAATTCGTTTCCCTAATACATTACGGAGTTGCACAAAAATAACAACCATAACAACAAGAGCTATGACAAGTATAACGTCAAATTCCATAGGCGCTGTCAATCTCCAAAGCTTAAGTCTCTAATAAACATTGCAGTCAATACCATTTATCAATAAATATGTAAAATAAGGAATCTTATCATTCAAATATTTTTATAGATTTTGTATTTAAACGGAGTTCTCTTAAGAATTTCTCCCCCTACTCATCTAGAAGGAAACTTTCATGTGATAAAACTTTATTCTATAAATCCTCGTTTTTTTGTTGTTATCTTTCTTTGCATTCTTTTAATCGAGATTGCTGGTTTTATCTTTGTTGGTCAAGAAATTGGTATTTTGGCAACCTTGAGTTTGGTTATTCTCACAACCATAGTTGGGGTTGTTTTATTGCGAATTCAAGGGATTAGCCTTTTAAAAAATATACAAAATGAACTTATCCAAGGACGCACATTAGAGAATAATATTATTAATGATGCTTTCATCATGTTTAGTGCAATTTTACTTATTCTTCCCGGCTTTGTCACTGATCTCTTGGGAATATTACTTCTTATTAAACCAATTCGCTCTGTTGCTTGGCATTTCTTTGCATCATTAAAAAACAAAATGAATCCCAATACTAAAAGAAAAAATAACTCTGAAAAAATAATTGATCTTAAAGCAGAAGATTACACAATTCATGATACGACAGAATCTCCATGGCGCAAAAATGATGATAACCATTGAAATGCCTAAAAAATCTGTAACAAACTAAAAAAATATTCAAGATAAAGAGCGCATTTCTTGCAACCTTTTGCAAGGCGTGATAACCAATCTGGTCTTTAGATCTAGAATAAATATACATATTATAATGGAAGAGGTTTGTCGTATGGCCGAAGATGAAATGAATAACAGTGGTGGAGAGCCGGTTTTTGCTGTATTAACTCAATATTTAAAAGATTTATCATTCGAAAACCCTGGTGCTCCTCGTTCATTACGTACACGTGAAAAATCACCACAAATTGATATCAATATTAACGTCAATGCTAACCCAATTGGTGATGACAATTATGATGTCGTTTTGTCTCTCTCCGTCAAAGCCAATGATGAAACTGAAACCTTATTTCATGTAGAACTTATTTACGGTGGTGTTTTTCACCTTAAAAACATTCCACAAGAACATGTTATGCCACTGGTCTTTATTGAATGTCCCCGTCTTTTATTTCCATTTGCTCGCCAAATTATATCTGATGCTACTCAAAGTGGTGGTTTTCCACCTTTGTGGATTGATCCTATTGATTTTGCAGCACTCTTCCAAAAGCGTCTTTCTGAAGAGCAAAAAGACAATCAAATACAGCCCTCTTAAAAAATTTATTTTTTTTGCTATCAAAAAGCCCCTTGATATATTATTGGTATATTAGGGGCTTTTTTCCTTTAGACGACTTTTGCGGCATGATAAGCCGCAAGCATTGCAATATTGACAACATCTGTATCGCTCCCACTAAACGGTACAATTTGGACAGATTTTTCCAATCCAATTAAAATAGGACCAATGATAGTTGCTTCACCGAGTTCTTGTAACATTTTGCTTGCAATGGAAGATGCGTGATATCCAGGCATAACCAAAATGTTAGCAGGCTCCGTTAATCCCATAAATGGATATTGCTGCATCAATTTGGAATTGAGTGCCACATCAGCACTCATTTCTCCATCAAACTCAAAATCAACTTTGCGTTCATGCAAAATATTAATCGCATCCTGAATTTGCTGCGTCGTCTTCCCTTTCATATAACCAAATGTAGAAAATGCTAAAAATGCTACCCGTGGTTGATATCCAAATCCTCGCACAAATGAAGCTGCTTGTTCAGCTATATCTGCAAGTTCTTCAGCATTAGGATTTTCATAAACGGCTGTATCCGTAATAAACACAATTCGTCCACGGCAAATAGCCATTGAAATACCAATCAATCGTTCTTTTGGTTTTTCATCAATTGCACGACGTATATCGATCAACGCTGTTTCATAATTGCGTGTCACCCCTGTAACCATTGCATCAGCATCTCCTAGTGCCACCATACACGCAGCAAAATAATTGCGATCATTATTGATACGACGATGACAATCACGCAACAGCCAACCTTGACGCTGCATTTTTTTATAAAGATAATTCGCATAAGCATCTGTACGGCAAGAAAGCTTAGCATTCATAATAGAAATACCTTCACGCTCCAGATCAATTCCAGCGATAACAGCCGCTTCTCTTACTTGCTCTTCACGACCAACCAAAATTGCTTGTCCTAATTTTTGATGAACATAGGAAACGGCTGCCCGCATAACTTGCTCTTCTTCACCTTCTGCAAAGACAATTTGTTTTGGCGCTTGACGAACATGGTTATAAACCCCACGCATCATCGAGGAAGTAGGATCACGTCTCGCATTCAAATCGCGCTCATAGGACTCTAAATCATTTATGTTCTTTTGCGCAACACCGCTTTCCATTGCTGCTTTTGCTACCGCTATTGAAACAACCGTAAATAAACGCGGATCAAAAGGAACAGGGATGATATAGTTAGGACCAAACTTTAATCGCTTTCCATGATAAGCTTCTGCAACGCTGTCAGGCACTTCTTCATGCGCTAAATTAGCAAGAGCCTTTGCCGCAGCAATCTTCATGTCTTCATTAATAACTCTTGCACGCACATCAAGCGCACCACGAAATATATAAGGAAAACAAAGAACATTATTAATCTGATTTGGATAATCGGAACGTCCTGTTGCGACAATGGCATCATGACGCACTTGCATAACCTCTTCCGGCGTAATTTCTGGATCGGGATTAGCCATAGCAAAAATGATCGGCTGGGGTGCCATGGATCTTACCATTTCAGGAGTAAGAGCACCTTTAGCAGAAACCCCAAAAAATATATCTGCACCTTCCATTGCTTCCATAAGCGTACGTTTATCTGTTTGAATAGCATGCGCAGATTTCCACTGATTCATTCCCTCTTTGCGGCCTTCATAGACCACACCCTTTGTGTCACATAATATGATATTTTCGGAACGAAAGCCCATCGCTTTAATCAATTCAATACAAGCAATCCCTGCAGAACCAGCACCATTACAAACTAACCGCGTATTTTGCATATCACGCCCTGTTAAAGTCAAAGCATTGAGAACACCCGCAGCAACAATAATCGCTGTACCGTGTTGATCATCGTGAAAAACAGGTATATTCATCACCTCGCGTAGGCGGCTTTCAATCATAAAGCATTCTGGCGCCTTAATGTCTTCAAGATTAATTCCACCAAAAGAAGGTTCTAAATGGCGCACCAAATTGATAAAACTTTCTGTATCGTTTATATCAATTTCTAAATCAATGGAATCAATATCCGCAAAACGCTTAAACAGCACTGCTTTGCCTTCCATGACCGGCTTAGAGGCAAGTGCACCTAAATTGCCTAACCCTAAAATAGCGGTTCCATTTGAAATAACAGCAACAAGATTACCTTTTGCTGTATAATCATAAGCTAGCGCTGGATTTTGAGCAATTGCCTTAACTGGAACTGCAACACCTGGTGAATAAGCAAGTGCTAAATCATGCTGTGTTGCCATAGACTTTGTTGCAACAATCTCAAGCTTTCCTGGTCGACCACGACTATGAAAATCTAGAGCTTCTCTTTCGCTCGCACTGTAAACAGTTTGAGACATTTTCTGATCTTGCTCGCTCTTTTTCATCTCACTTTATTTTCTCCAAAAACAGTGTAAATTTTGCTTGATAATGCGTATAGTCATTAAATTTGATTCATATATTAGAAATCGCTATTCTTGCCTTAGCAAATCTGATGATGCGTTGCAATTTAGAGATAAATAGATATTGAAGTAAACAAAAAAGAGTAAAAACTTCACTTAAAGGAAACAGGCCTCGTACAAATGGATAAAAAAAACAATCATATAAATAATTTAATTCCACAGCCTGCCTCCCCATCTGCTTCCTCTCAAGAACGTCTTACACCTATGATGGAGCAGTACATAGAAATCAAAGCCGTCCATCATGATTCCCTTCTCTTTTACCGAATGGGGGATTTTTATGAATTATTTTTTAATGATGCGATTGAAGCTGCTCAGGCTTTAGGAATCACACTCACAGCACGCGGAAAACATTTAGGACAAGATATTCCTATGTGTGGTGTTCCCGTTCATGCTGCAGATGATTATTTACAAAAACTGATTGCTTGTGGTTACCGAGTTGCTGTTTGTGAACAAATAGAAGATCCTGCTGAAGCAAAAAAACGTGGCTCAAAATCTGTTGTTCGGCGTGATGTTGTTCGTCTTGTAACACCTGGAACAATAACAGAAGAAAAACTCCTTGATCCAACACGCGCAAATTATTTGATGACACTTTCCCGTATAAAAACTAGCGATGGAGAGGAATTTGCTCTTTCTTGGATTGATATCTCAACAGGCATATTTCGTGTAACAGAGAGCCGCCAAGAAAAACTTTTAGCAGATATTATGCGTGTGGATCCACAAGAAATCATTGTTTCTGATTCATTTTTTCATGATAAATCTCACAAGTCACTTTTTAGTGTTCTTGATCGTATCGTTTCACCTCAACCTGCTTGTCTCTTTGATGCACTCACCGCTGAACGCGATATTTGCAATTATTTTAAACTCTCAACTCTTGAAGGCGTTGCCGATTATTCACGCTGTGAACTCTCTGCAATTGTAGCTGCTATTCGTTATATCGAAAAAACACAAATCACGCATCGCCCTCCCCTCATGCAGCCTGAACGCCAAAATGAAAGTGCAACTCTTTTTATTGATGCCGCAACCAGACTAAGCCTTGAACTTATTCGAACGACATCAGGTCAACGGGATGGAAGTTTATTAAAAGCTATTGATCGCACTGTAACAGGAGGAGGATCACGCCTTCTTATTGACCGCCTTATTGCTCCCCTCACCACTCCTTCAGCTATTGATACGCGTTTGGATTCTATCGATTTTTTTCTACGTAATCCTTCTCTTGCAGAAGCGATAAAGCTTATTTTAAAGGGGGGACCAGATATGCCCCGCGCCGTTTCACGTTTGGCTCTTGGACGAGGAGGTCCCCGTGATATGGCGACAATCCAGCGTGGCTTTGAAATCATTCGTGAATTGCATCAACTTCTTGATAATGAGCTTCTGCCTCAAGAAATAAGTGATGTACAACAGGTGTTCTCAAAATTACCCACAGCGTTATACTTTCATTTAGAACAGGCATTAGCTGATGATCTCCCACTCCTTAAACGTGATGGTGGTTTTATTCGTTCCAATTATCATAAAGAGCTCGATGAAATGCGTGCTTTACGTGATGAATCTCGCCGTGTCATTGCTGAACTTCAAGCGCAATATGCCCAAGAAACAGATATTAAGACGCTTAAAATAAAGCATAATAATATTCTAGGTTATTTCATTGAAGTAACCAGCACACAAGCATCTGCTCTTACAAATAATCCAGAAGCTAAAGCACGTTTTATTCATCGGCAAACAATGGCAAACGCTATGCGTTTTACGACAACAGAGCTTGCTGACCTTGAAAGCCGTATTGCCCATGCTGCCAATCACGCATTGACACTTGAACTAGAGATTTTTGATATTCTCGTTCAGGAAATTACCGAACAAGTTGACTTTATTCGTAAAGCCTCTGAAGCACTTGCCATTTTAGATGTCTCTGTCGCTCTAGCACATCTTGCTGAAGAACAAGGATATTGCCGCCCTAAAATTGATCTTTCACTTACCTTTCATATTACAGCAGGACGCCATCCTGTCGTCGAGCAAGCACTCCGCAAACAAGCCGCAGAACCCTTTATTGCCAATAATTGTGATCTCTCTGTGCAAGAAAATCAGCAATATGCAGCAATCTGGCTGTTGACAGGGCCTAATATGGGAGGAAAATCAACTTTTTTGCGGCAAAATGCTCTTATTGCTATTATGGCGCAAATGGGGTCCTTCGTTCCAGCAACTTCAGCACATATTGGTGTCGTTGATCGCCTATTTAGTCGCGTTGGGGCTTCCGATGATCTTGCACGAGGGCGCTCAACCTTTATGATGGAAATGGTTGAAACAGCAACGATTCTCAATCATGCTAGCCACCATTCCCTTGTTATTCTTGATGAAATAGGACGTGGAACATCAACCTTTGATGGACTTTCTATTGCTTGGGCTGCTGTTGAATATCTCCATGAAGTTAACCATTGTCGTGCTATTCTTGCTACCCATTTTCATGAAATGACTGCACTTACCGAAAAACTTGACAGACTGCATAATGTAACCATGAAAGTCAAAAATTGGGATGGTGATGTAGTTTTTCTTCATGAGGTCACACCAGGAGCCGCTGACCGTTCCTATGGTGTACAAGTCGCAAAGCTTGCTGGACTTCCCCCAGCCGTTATTACACGAGCAACAGATGTACTCCATCAATTAGAACAAGGCGAAATGGCTGGAAAAGGACATAAACTCATTGATGATTTACCACTCTTTTCTCTTAAAGCAACATCTCCCGTCAATGAAGCAAAAAACAAACATTGTATACTTCACGAAGCTTTAAAAAATATTCATCCCGATGAACTCTCTCCTAAACAAGCTTTAGAAGCAATTTACCACCTCAAACAGCTTGAAAAGAGTAACCCTTTATAGAAAACAGATGTTATTTTTTATTAAAAAACCTTCTTAATAGGAGATAACGTAACCATTTTTGATATACCACAGCATAAACAGTTATTTATCGTATTCCCATCGCTTTTCTACATAATATATTTTGATAAGTGTAATTGCCTATAGGCAAAACCCTATGCATTATATTTCATATTCCCTTAGATTAATATTAGCTCTTATACAAAAAATTGGTCAAGATCGGCTATTTTTACAAGATAGTCGTTTTTTGTAAAGATTGTCATGAAATCTCCTCCACCTTGCAAATACGCCATATTTAATGAATTGTGCTTTTTCACGATCAATATTATTGTTATCATAGCAATATTTTTAGTTTAAAACTGTCAGTGTTGGAATACCATCCCATTTTGCATAATAAATTCATAGATAATGGGTCTCGTATTTTCTTCACATTTTAAGTTATAAAGAGCTCTTTTACTGTTTTCATATGAAACATATAATCAGATATATCACAGCTGTACTTTATTTTCATAAACATCCTTCAACTCCTTCCCACACCTTAATGGATAAGGATTTTCATTCGAATAAAGTCTGCAAATAGTCCAGCTTCTAACGGATTTTCCTTGACTTCCTAATCATGCGCTTCTCTTAAACTCAAAGCTTTACAAACAAGTCTAAGAATATTCACCACACACTAAAAACACACTTAATATTTAAGGAAGATGCCGTATATCACAGCTCTAAATGACAGTGTTTTTACGGTACAACAAGATAATGCCACCAGTACAATAAATATCTTTCATAAATTATGAGTAATAAGAAATCATAATCTCATATAAGATTGGAATATGATATGAAAAGTAATTATACTGTATCTGTCTTACATAGCTGCTAAAATAAGCAATCTACCGCAGTTTTTAGTTGTATTGATAGCTTTTTAATCATACTCATCATGACTCGAAATATTCTGATAAAAGTTCATAAACTCATAAAATAATTAGCTTAGAATATCGTGCAAAAGATGCAAAAAATCAGAGCACTATCTCTATTCAACTCATCAAATATTACGTACTGCACCCTTTGCAGCAGATGTGGTCATCGCTGCATAGGCTTTGAGAGCCTTTGAAACTTTACGCTGACGCTTCTCAATCGGTTGCCAAGCGCCTTTTCCTTTTGCTTCCATCTTAGAACGGCGCTGCTTCATCTCAACGTCATCCACCAACATATGAATTCTACGATTTGGAATATCAATTTCTATGATATCCCCCTCTTCCACCAACGCAATTTCTCCTCCTTCAGCAGCTTCTGGTGAAATATGTCCTATTGAGAGCCCTGAACTTCCCCCTGAAAAACGTCCATCTGTAACAAGTGCACAAACCTTGCCTAATCCTTTAGATTTGAGATAACTCGTTGGATAAAGCATTTCTTGCATTCCAGGTCCACCACGTGGGCCTTCATAACGGATTAAAACAATTTCACCTGTTTTAATCTTATCAGTTAATATAGCTGAAACAGCTGAATCTTGGCTTTCAAAAATTCTTGCCGGACCTTTAAAAGTTAAAATTGATTGATCAACGCCTGCTGTTTTTACAATGCAGCCATCTTTTGCAAGATTCCCATAAAGAACTGCCAATCCTCCATCTTGTGAATATGCGTGTTCCCTATCGCGAATCACACCTTTTTCACGATCAAGGTCAAGGGTCTCATAGCGACAAGATTGACTAAAAGCTGTCTGTGTTGGAATACCACCTGGAGCGGCACGATAAAATGCATGAACTGTTGGCTCATTAGTTTGCTTTACATCCCAGCGGTAAAGAGCTTCTTTCATTGTTTTTGCGTGAACCGTATAAGTTGATGTATCAATGAGTCCTGCCGCATCCAGTTCACCTAAAAGCCCCATAATACCACCAGCGCGATGAACATCTTCCATATGTACATTTGCAACAGCAGGAGCAACCTTACATAAAACAGGAACACAACGTGAAAGATGATCAATATCCGTCATGGTAAAATCCACCTCACCTTCTTGCGCTGCAGCTAAAAGATGCAGTACTGTATTGGTTGATCCCCCCATGGCAATATCAACGGTCATTGCATTTTCAAAAGCCTTGCGTGAAGCAATAGAGCGCGGCAAAACTGTTTCATCATCTTCTTCATAATAACGTTTAACCAATGCAACAATCTGTTTTCCAGCTTCTTCAAAAAGCATTCGTCGATCTGCATGTGTTGCTAACATTGATCCATTTCCGGGAAGAGAAAGCCCCAATGCTTCCGTTAAGCAATTCATAGAATTGGCCGTAAACATTCCTGAACAAGAACCACATGTAGGACAAGCAGCACGCTCCATTTCAGCAACTTCTTCTTCTGAATTTTGTTCTGAAGCTGCTGCAACCATGGCATCGACCAAATCAACCGTTAGATCTTGATCCTTCCATTTAATCTTACCTGCTTCCATAGGACCGCCTGAAACAAAGATTGTCGGAATATTCAACCGTAAAGCAGCCATTAACATACCAGGTGTAATTTTGTCACAATTAGAAATACAAACAAGTGCATCTGCACAGTGTGCATTAACCATATACTCTACAGAATCAGCAATGATTTCACGTGAGGGCAACGAATAGAGCATTCCATCGTGCCCCATCGCAATTCCATCATCTACAGCAATGGTATTAAATTCTTTCGCAACACCACCGGCAACTGCTATCTGTTGTGCGACTAATTGCCCAAGATCTTTTAAATGGACATGCCCTGGTACAAATTGTGTAAAAGAATTCGCAATCGCAATAATGGGTTTACCAAAATCAGTATCTTTCATCCCTGTTGCACGCCAAAGTCCGCGGGCTCCTGCCATATTACGCCCGTGGGTTGATATTCTTGAACGGTAAGAAGGCATTATTTTTTTCCCCTCAAATAATTCCATTTTGCTTGTTGTGCTGTAACTTCATTATAAAAACAAGAGCTTTAATATTCAAAAGAGAAAAATACCTTGTACTGCGGCATTTGAAGCACAAAATTAAAAGCTCTGCATAAACTTTTTCATAAAGCCTTTGTTTTTTATTACCTGTTAATCAACATCTAATCCCTGTGCAAGTCCACGTTTGAGACAAATATCAAAACGCTTCAGTATGACACGAACTGTTCCAGATTTTTGTATGCCAGATTTGGTTAGCATATTGCATCTATCTGTTTGCGTAATTTCTGGAATTGGAAAGAATATAAAGAAATCGTGATAAAAATCTATCATCTCCTTATAATTCAGCTTTACACCTTTCAAACGCATTCATAAAAAATATCTTTTAAATAATGATGACGCATTATCTCATGCTTTTGTTTTTACACTCTTCAATAGAGCTACTCCCCTAAGGAAGAACAAAACACACCAAACAAAATACACTTGTATAGCCTTTATACTCATTTTAAAGAGACATCTTTCAATGCACTCGAGCCCATTTCACGATAGCGCCTATGAATGGTATAACAGCCCCCGTGAATAATATAAATCTATAAGGGACATCTTCACACTTATGAAGAAGAAAACTGACACCATCATACATTTTTTTATCCCCATATCGTGAACGTCCTTGGTAATTGAGACAATTAAAAAGAGATATTTTTATTCCTTTCTTCAAGTGTTTTTATCCACATGGCTCTCCCTGCTTATGACATCAAGCAAGTGACTTTAATTGTTTCAATATAAGAAGATCTCAAATGAGAGAACCTTATGATATTCGGGACTCTCATTCCAGTTGTAAAAAATTAATTATGAATATAAATCAATACTTAATCTAATTATAACTCACATTACACCCTTTACGAAAAAACAGATAGAATTTATAAAGAGTACAGCTTTTTCTCGTAAGGTAATCTAGTGCAGAGTTACAATTTGTAGTTCATGCTCATTGGCTCCAGCAAGGGCGATAGAACGCTCATCGGATAAAATGATAGGATAACCTGTTTCACCAAAGAGAGCCCATATCGTAATGCCTGGGGTCATTGGTGGAAGATCTGGAAAGTTTTTAGCCAGATCATCTGTACAAACTTTTTTTAAATAGGCAATCTGTCCCGCATCAGAGTAGGATGTGTTCTGAAACGACAAGTTTTGTTTGTGTTCTCCCATTTCACTGTTCCTTTACGCCTTAACTTTTATGACTCACCACTACTGACTTTAATTGGAATCTGTTTTATTTCTTTTTTTAATTTTGGTTGATACAGATTAATTGATAAAAGACCATTTTTCAACTCTGCATTTGTAACATGCATCCCTTCCGCGAGAACAAAGATTCGCTGGAATTGTCGCGCAGCTATACCGCGATATAAATATTGATGATTTTGGTTGTCTGTTTGTTTACCATGAATAACCAATTGATTATCATCGAGTAAAATATTAAGATGGTTAATCTTAAATCCAGCAACAGCCAAAGTTATCCGGATATGATTTGCATCATCACTTTTATGCAAACGTTCAATATTATAGGCTGGGTAAGCCTCATCAGCTTTACCGATACGTTGCAATATTTTTTCTACGGTTTCAAACCCTAAAAGAAAAGGATTGGAGAAAGGCGTCACATGTGTCATTCATGAGTATCCTCTTTAAAATGGCTTTACTTGACCAAACTCTATAAAAGTGTTCGCTGCACTCCTCTCATATGGCGAGCGTGAATGATAACTTCAAGAGAGAAGATTTAAGAGAGTTCAATGCCTCAAAGTAACATAAAATTATCAAAGGTGCGAAATTTATCTAGTATATTGTATAATAAAGATGAAATTGCGGAAATATTTCGCCGTTTTTCTGTGCAACGCCCAACACCTAAGAGTGATCTTAACTACATAAATACTTTTACACTTTTAGTTGCCGTTGTGCTTTCGGCTCAAGCGACAGATGTAAGCGTTAATAAAGCGACAAAAGAATTATTTTGCCTTGCTGATCAACCGGAAAAAATGGTTGCATTAGGGGAAGAAGAAATAGCAAATCATATCCGTTCAATTGGCCTTTGGCGTGCAAAAGCACGTAATGTTTATGCGCTTTGCAACTGTTTAATTGATTATTATGGCGGTCAAGTACCCGATACGCGTGAAGCACTCATGGCCCTTCCTGGAGTGGGGCGCAAAACGGCTAATGTGGTCTTGAATGTTGCTTTTGGTCAGCCTACATTGGCAGTAGATACACATATTTTTCGCTTAAGCAATCGTCTTGGTTTGGCGCCTGGAAAAACACCAGAAATTGTTGAGAAAAAATTATTAAAGATTATACCGGTTCATTATATTCGCCATGCGCATCATTGGCTGATTTTACATGGTCGCTATATTTGTCAAGCCCGTAAACCACAATGTACGCAATGCATTATTGCCGATTTATGTAAAGCAGCCATCAAAACAAATGCAATTCCAGCACCTTTGGTTGAGCTTCAAGACAATGGAGCGCCGATTTTTTTGTAATACGGTCTTGCTATTTTGTGTATACTAGCTTATGAAAACGTCTTTAAGAGCCGCCCGGCAGGGCATGCCGTGGCTGTTTAAATGCTTGTTCAAGCGTTGGTCCGCTTGAGTGAATAAAATGTTTGATTGAATAAATTAATGTACGGAGTAGCAAAATGCCCAAGATGAAGACCAAATCATCCGCTAAAAAGCGGTTTAAAATCACTGCGTCAGGCAAAATTAAAGTAGCAGCTGCCGGTAAGCGCCACGGCATGATTAAGCGTTCGAATAAATTTATTCGCGATGCACGTGGAACAATGGTTTTGTGTGAACAAGATGCTAAAAAAGTCATTCAGCATTATTTGCCGAATGGTATTTAAACCTTACGCTTTTGATTTTGAGGAGATTATAATATGGCTCGTGTGAAAAGAGGTGTGACAGCACACGCTAAGCACAAAAAAGTTCTTAAACAGGCTGAAGGTTTTTACGGTCGTCGTAAAAATACCATTCGTGCAGCTAAAGCAGCGGTTGATCGTTCAAAGCAATACGCTTATCGTGATCGCAAAAATAGGAAACGTACTTTCCGTGCTTTGTGGATTCAGAGAATTAATGCGGCTGTTCGCGCAGAAGGTTTAACTTATGGACGTTTTATTGATGGCTTATCAAAAGCCGGTATTGAGGTTGATCGTAAGGTTCTTTCAGATATAGCAATCCATGAGGCAGAAGCATTTTCTGCTTTAGTAACTTCGGCAAAAAAAGCTTTAGAATATTTAAAAGATACGACACCTAATGCTTTCGAAGGCGCTGTCAAATAAGCCAGTCGTGTTCTCTTAAAGCATTCATTTATTCGAGGTCCCGTGCTGGCTATTGCGAGTGCGGGTTTTTCTTTATTAAAAAATAGGCAAAAATATGAATGATATTGAGCGTCTGGAACAAGAAATTTGTTTAGCCTTAGAGGCAGCAGGTGATGAACAAGCACTTGAAGAAGTGCGTATTGCAGCATTGGGTAAAAAAGGTAGTATCTCTGAAAAATTAAAAGAATTAGGAAAAATGGATGCTGGCGAGCGCCATAAAGTTGGACCAGTTCTTAATGGATTAAAAAATCGCATTTTAGAATTATGGGCACAAAAGCGTGATCTTCTGAAAAGACAGGCAATGAATGCCCGTCTTTCTCGTGAAAAAGTTGATGTTACCTTGCCTGTTCGCTCTTCACCTATAGAACGGGGACGCATTCATCCTATTTCACAAGTGATTGAGGAAATTATTGCCATTTATACAAAGTTGGGTTTTTCTCTTGCAGAGGGACCTGATATTGAAACAGATTATTATAATTTTACAGCATTGAATTTTCCTGAAGGGCATCCAGCGCGTGAAATGCATGATACCTTTTTTTTTGATGTTGATAAAATGGGAGAACGAAAATTATTGCGAACCCATACATCACCCGTACAAATTCGCACACTAGAAAAACAAAAAGCACCGATACGAATCATTATTCCTGGAAAAACTTACCGCATGGATTCGGATGCAACACATTCTCCCATGTTCCATCAGGTCGAGGGTCTTGTCATTGATAAAACCTCCACCATTGCCCATATGATGTGGCTGCATGAAACTTTTTGTAAAGCATTTTTTGAAGTTCCCTCTGTAAAAATGCGTTTTCGTCCCTCTTTTTTCCCTTTTACCGAACCATCTATGGAGGTAGATATTCAATGTGATCGTTCTGGTTCAGAAGTAAAGTTCGGAGAAGGACAGGATTGGTTGGAAATTTTAGGATGCGGAATGGTGCATCCCCAAGTGTTGAAAAATGTTGGTTTAGATCCAGATGAATATCAAGGTTTTGCATGGGGCATGGGCATTGATCGTATTGCCATGTTGAAATACGGTATGCCTGATTTGCGGGCTTTTTTTGATGCTGACCTGCGTTGGTTAGACCATTATGGCTTTCGTTGCTTTGATATGCCTGCTTTTTTTCCTAATAGAAATGTGTGATCTTAGTCATCGCTTTCATGTGAGGTTTTAAAATGAAGTTTACATTGTCCTGGTTAAAAGATCACTTAGAAACAAATGCATCTTTGAATGAAATTTGTGAAAAATTAACCGCTATAGGTCTTGAGGTTGATTACGTTGATGATCGGTCTTCTTTAAAAGGTTTTGTGATTGCAAAAGTTTTAACAGCAATAAAGCATCCTGATGCAGATAAACTCCAGATTCTGTCCGTCGATACAGGGACTTCCACACCTGTTCAAGTTGTCTGTGGAGCACCAAATGCACGCGCAGGTCTTGTTGGTGTTCTGGCACTACCAGGCACTTATATTCCAGGACTTGATGTAACATTATCTGTAGGAAAAATCCGAGGTGTTGAAAGTTTTGGGATGATGTGTTCACAAGCGGAGCTTGAATTATCAAATGAGCATGATGGGATTATTGAACTTCCAGAAGATGCACCTATTGGAGGTTCATTTGCAGCTTATGCTGGTTTAGATGATCCGGTTATTGATATTGGTTTGACCCCTAATCGTTCCGATTGCACAGGTGTTCGTGGTATTGCACGTGATCTTGCTGCCGCTGGAATGGGAAAATTAAAAGAATTATCCCTGTCAAAATTTGATCCTTCCTTTGAAACACCTCTCGATGTTTCATTAGATTTTTCGCAAGATTCATCATTATGT
The DNA here is from genome assembly GCF_042195605.1 of Bartonella sp. AP88HLJMH. Taxonomy (NCBI): domain Bacteria; kingdom Pseudomonadati; phylum Pseudomonadota; class Alphaproteobacteria; order Hyphomicrobiales; family Bartonellaceae; genus Bartonella; species Bartonella sp. AP88HLJMH. Next base: position 63,134 of record NZ_JBHIOR010000001.1, read on the forward strand.
TTAGGTTTTGCTTGGCGTGAAGTGCGCAATGTTCAAAATGGTGCATCACCACAGTGGATGCAACAGCGTTTGAATGCAATTGGTCTGAGACCGATTAATGCGCTTGTTGATATGACCAATTACATCAGTTTTGACCTTGGTCGTCCGCTCCATGTTTTTGATGCAGATAAAATTAAAGGTAATTTGTGTGTACGTTGCGCGCGTGAAGGAGAGCAGCTTCAAGCACTGAACGGAAAAATCTATCATCTGGGCCCTAAGAATTGTGTCATTGCAGATGACGAGGAGGTTGTTTCGATTGCCGGTATCATGGGCGGTGAAAGAACGAGTTGTGATGAAACAACACATCGCATTATTATTGAATCGGCGCTTTGGGATGCGCGAAGCATTGCACAAACAGGAAGAGCATTAGGTCTTATCAGTGATGCACGTTATCGATTTGAACGAGGTGTTGACCCGGCTTTTATAGAAACAGGACTTGAGATTGCAACAGAATTGGTCTTACGTCTTTGTGGTGGTGAAGTATCTAAAAAGAAGATCGTTGGCTATCAGCAACAAGAAATCAAACAGATCGCTTTTCCTTTTTCTGAAATTAAACGTTTAACAAATTTGGAAATAGAACCTGAAAAAGTCATCTCTATTTTAACAAAACTTGGATTTTTTGTTGAAGGAAAAGGAGAAGTCGTTACGGTAAAAGTACCATCATGGCGCCCTGATATTATGGGTAAAGCCGATTTGGTGGAAGAGGTTATGAGAATTTATGGGTTAGATAAAATTAAACCTATTCCTTTGGAAAACTTTGCAGAAGGAAAAGATCAAATTTTAACATGCGCACAAATTCGTTCACGTGCTACACGTTTGGCTCTAGTGCAACGTGGTATGAAAGAAGCGGTGACATGGTCTTTTATTTCTGAAAATCAAGCTCTTGCTTTTGGAGGAGGTCAAGAAGAGCTTAAATTAGTTAATCCTATTGCTGCTGATATGTCAATGATGCGTCCTTCCCTTTTACCTGGCTTGATTATGGCGGCACAAAGAAATGCTGATCGTGGTTTTTCCGATCTTGCTTTGTTTGAAGTTTCAAGTATTTATGAGGGCGACACCCCTGATAAACAACACCGTGTTGTTAGTGGAATTCGTCGCGGAACAGAGCAATTTAAAGGGGCTGGGCGTTTTTGGAATGGAAATGCAACCGTCGTTGATGTTTTTGATGCCAAAGCAGATGCCTTAGCTATTTTAGAAGCATGCGATATGGATGTTGGGAAAGTGCAGATTGAAGTTGGAGCACCGGATTGGTATCATCCTGGTCGTTCAGGTGTCATAAAACTTGGATCAAAGATTATTCTTGGTTTTTTTGGTGTTTTTCATCCTGCTACATTAGAAAAGTTAGATGTCAGTGGCCCTTTATGCGGCTTTGAAATTTTTCTAGATCGAATTCCAGAATCAAAGAAAAAAACGACCAAAAGCCGTCCTCCTTTGAAACTCTCACCTTTTCAAATGGTGCGGCGTGATTTTGCCTTTATAGCGGATAAAACTGTTGCCTCTTCTCTTATTATTCGGGCGGCAAGTGGAGCCGATAAAAAACTTATTCATTCAGTGCAGGTTTTTGATATTTTTGAAGATTTAAGCTTTGGTGAAGATAAAAAATCTGTTGCAATTGAAGTAACTATTCAGCCCATAGAACGGACTTTAACAGATGAAGATTTAGAAAAGCTTGCCTCAAAGATCGTGGATAATGTTACCAAAATGACAGGTGCATATTTACGCTACTGAGTATTCTCATTTTTTATGAGATATTTTACATGAAGTGGGAGCTTGTTTGAGTACTCCCTTTTTGTTTAGCACTCAAGAGCTATAGAACTTCTTGAAAGGGGACCTCCTTACCAAAACAAGCTGCTTAAATCATCAATTTTTTCAATATGAAAAAACTGTTTTTAAACATCTTGAAAAGTTATTTTTTCTCTTAATCCTTCATTGCAAATGTAAAAGATAACTGCTATTGCTAAATGATAATGCAAATTATTTGCAATAAAAAGAAGGCATATAAAGGAAAGAGAGAATCAATGAACGTAAGAACGTTTTTCACCATAGTTTTTGGAAGTGTTATTTTTTTTACACCCAATTTTGCTTTGTGTGCTGGTAAATTTAAAGCTGTTACGACATTCACTATCATTGCTGATATGGCACGCAATGTAGCAGGTGATGCCGCTGATGTTGAATCCATTACAAAACCAGGTGCGGAAATTCATGAATACCAACCCACCCCACGCGATCTTATGCGTGCTCAGGGAGCTAACCTTGTATTGTGGAATGGTTTAGAGTTAGAGCTTTGGTTTGAAAAGTTTTTTCAAAATATCAAGGATGTTCCAAGTGTTGTTGTTTCAAAAGGTATTGTACCCATTAAAATTGGTGAGGGCCCCTTTAGCGGTAAACCCAATCCTCATGCGTGGATGTCACCGACCTCTGCTTTGATTTACGTTGATAATATTCGCGATGCTTTTGTAAAATATGATCCTGAACATGCTGAAATTTATAAACAGAATGCTGAAATTTATAAACAGAAAATTCGTGCAACGATTGATCCAATTAGGGCTGAATTAGAAGCTGTACCGCAAGATAAACGTTGGCTTGTGACCAGTGAGGGGGCTTTTAGCTATTTGGCGCGTGATTTTGATCTAAAAGAACTTTATTTATGGCCCATCAATGCTGACCAACAAGGAACACCACAGCAGGTCAAGCATGTTATTGATATGGTTCGCAAATACAATATTCATGCAGTTTTTTCTGAAAGCACTATTTCCCCTGCGCCTGCTAAGCAGGTTGCCAGAGAAACAGGAGCTAAATACGGTGGTGTTCTTTATGTTGATTCTTTAAGTGAGAAAAATGGTGAGGTACCCACTTATATTGATTTATTACGTGTCACGAGTGGGCGTATTAGCAATGCTTTAGTAGAGGGAGTAAAAAACCAATGACGGAATGTGGAATTTTTGCCCAAGGAGTAACGGTAACATATCGTAATGGACATACAGCTTTACGCGAAGTGAATTTTGAAAGTCCAAAGGGTTCTATTACGGCATTGGTTGGTGTTAATGGATCCGGTAAGTCAACGTTATTTAAAGCGATTATGGGGTTTGTACGCCCCTCAAAGGGAAAAATTCGTATGTTTGATTTGCCCGTTGATATAGCTTTGAAAAAAAATCTTATTGCTTATGTTCCTCAAAGTGAAGATGTTGATTGGAATTTTCCTGTCTTGGTTGAAGATGTTGTATTGATGGGGCGGTACGGTCATATGAATTTCTTTCGCTATGCCCGTACACAAGATTATGAAGCCGTTCGTATTGCCTTAGAACGCGTTGATATGTTGGCTTTTGCCAAGCGCCAAATTGGAGAACTTTCTGGTGGACAGAAAAAGCGTGTTTTCCTAGCGCGCGCTCTTGCACAGAAAGCAAAAGCTATTTTATTAGATGAGCCGTTTACAGGGGTTGACGTTACAACAGAAGATAAAATCATTGCTTTGCTACAAGATCTTCGTAAAGAAGGAGCAGTGATCTTGGTTTCAACTCACAATTTGGGTTCTGTTCGCGAATTTTGTGATCATACAGTTTTAATAAAAGGTACTGTTTTAGCTTCTGGGTTAACAGAAAAAATCTTTACAAAGGAAAATCTGGAGAAAACTTTTGGAGGGTCTTTGCATCACCATATTTTTGATCTTCAAACCACAAAAAAAAATGATGTTTTCATGGGAAGAAAGCAGTCTGCAGTTTGTGAAGATATTGAAAGAGTGGAGCACGTTGCATGATTTCTTGGTTGCTTGAGCCACTGAGCTATCAATATATGGTGAATGCAATGTGGGTTTCTGGGTTAGTTGGGTGTGTTTGTGCCTTTCTTTCAGCTTTTTTGATGTTAAAAGGTTGGTCATTGATTGGTGATGCACTTTCCCATTCGATTGTTCCTGGTGTAGCAGGAGCTTACCTTTTAGGGTTACCTTTTTCACTCGGCGCTTTTTTTTCTGGTGGTCTTGCAGCAGCAGCAATGCTCTTTTTTAACCACCGGACAAAGCTTAAAGAAGATACCATTATTGGGCTCATTTTTTCTTCCTTTTTTGCCTTTGGGTTGTTTCTCAAATCATTAAAACCAATGGCTGTTAATATTGATACGATTGTTTTGGGAAATATTTTAGCAGTGAGTTCAACAGATATTCTACAATTGGCTTTTATCGGCTTTGTTTCGTTGCTTATATTGCTTTTGAAATGGAAAGATCTTCTTGTTTCGTTATTTGATGAAACGCATGCGCATGCCATTGGATTAAACGTAAAATTTTTAAAGATTCTCTTTTTCACATTGCTTGCCGCTTGTACCGTTGCTGCGATGCAAACCGTTGGAGCGTTCTTAGTCATTTGTCTTGTTGTGACACCTGGGGCAACGGCCTATCTTTTAAGTGATCGTTTCGTAAACATCTTGGTTATTGCAGTTGTAATTGGAACCTTCACAAGTGTCTTGGGTGTTTATGTGAGTTATTTTTTGAATGCACAAACGGGGGGGGTTGTAGTGCTTTTTCAAGCATCTTTATTTGTTTTGGCTTTTATTTTTGCTCCTAAACATGGGTTTATTGCTGCGCGCTTACGCATAAATGCGGCAAAAAAGGGTGTAATATTATCATGATTGATCAATTACTGCTTCCGTTTCAGTTTTCTTTTATGCTTAAGGGTATGCTTATTGTCATGATTCTTTCTATTCCCATGGCGATGCTTTCCTGTTTTCTTATTTTGAAAGGATGGGCGCTGTTAGGCGATGCCATTTCTCATGCAGTTTTTCCAGGTGTTGTTGTTGGTTATATGACAACACCATGGGTAATCGCATTTTTAACTTCTTTGCCATTTGCTTGGTTTCAGCATATGCGTCCAGAGAATATTACAATGACTTTGATTACTTGCGGTGCTTTTGTTGCAGGAATGGTGTGTGCACTATTAACGGGTTTTTTAGGGAGCAATAGCCGTATCAAACAGGACACGGTGATGGGTGTGGTCTTTTCTTCAATGTTTGGTTTGGGGCTTGTTTTAGCCACGTCTATTTATAGTAGCTTAGATTTGAATCATATTCTATTTGGTAATCTCTTGGGTGTTAACTGGCTTGATATAACGCAGACGGCAATCATTTCTGCTGTTGTCACTTTTATTTTAGCAGCAAAATGGCGCGACTTTATGCTGTATATTTTTGACACAGTTCAAGGACGTGCAATGGGGTTACCAATATCTCTACTCCACTATACCCTGCTAACGATGATTTCTCTTACAATTGTTGCGGCTTTGAAAGCTGTAGGTATCGTACTCGTTATTTCTTTACTGATAGCACCAGGAGCAATTGCCTATCTTGTCACAAAGCGGTTTTCTTTTATGTTAATGATCGCGATACTTGTTGCAGCTTTTTCTGGTTTTTTAGGGATTTATCTCAGCTTATTTATCGGCTCTGATTCTGCTTCCACAATTGTGTTGATCTTGACGTTGATTTTTATGGCTATTTTCATGATGATTTTCTTTCGTCGAAACACAGTTCAAGAGACTTGAAAGTGTTAAAATTCATGCATATCAGCCATGCATTTTTATATATTGTTTCTCATTTTTATTTTAATTAGAGTCCGAGGTGCTAGATTATTTTTCCTCCTAATATCTAGCAGGTGAATGCAGTAAATTTTCTCCCCCCCAACACTGCATTTTAATTAAGAGGCTGCATTGATTTATTCTGCAGCCTTTTTATTTTTTTCTAAAACTTTTTCTCATTTCTTGAAATCATTTAAAATGATTATAATATTGTGTAAGCTATTCGGTATTTTCAAGGAACTTATAACAGCAAAGACACTTACGCATGAAGGGATAGAGCGTAATTGTACACTCAGACATGTAAACAGAAAAAAACAGATACAATGTTTTTGTATAGGGTTTTGCGTAGAGGAAAATAGTACGAGAAAATGAAAAAAGATTTGAAGATATCGCACCCTTTACGTATCTGCTATTATATAGCAGGGTGGACGATGGTTATATTAGGTATTATCGGTGTCGTATTACCTATTATGCCAACTGTGCCTTTTTTATTGGTTGCCTCATGGTGTTTTACGCGTTCTTCTCCACGTTTTCATCAATGGTTGAATAATCATCGTATTTTTGGTCCCCCTATTAAGCGATGGGAAGAAAAAAAAGCAATCTCTCCATTCGTTAAAGTTTTTGCAATGATGAGTATGACAGGAGGATTTTTATCCTTTTTTGTAATGCTACACCCTCCTTTGTGGATTTCTTTACTTGTTGCGGTTATATTATTGCTGATTGCCATTTATATTGTAACACGTCCATCTTCCTAATGATAAAAAAGGCTTTATGGGATACTCTTTTTAGCTTCAACTTATTTGTAAAAACTATGAGAACTTTTAAGTTTTGAATATAAGCTCTCCATTTCCAAAATGCATATGAAATAGCAAGCTTTTTGAACGCAATTAATTAATAATATGTTTGTGAAATAATTTTTATGAACACTCAAAATGTTCTCACTTGGTAAACAATGATAAATCACATTCATGGAAGAGAGTCATTATTTTTGTAAAGCATGTTTGTATGAATCTCTACATATACATCATTAAAAAGTCATTGATATGATAGTCATTTCTTTCTAAAAGACATTTCGTTTGTTTTCATATCTCTTAATGAGGATATAATACAAAGCTTACTAAACACCATCATTTTTATACTTATACAGTTAAGAAGCCGGTCTATTATATCAATCTTTAATGTTACATCTGTTATTAACTTAAGAATAATTCATAAGAAACAACAGAGTTTTTCAAATGGTTTTATATATACACGCATTCTTATTATAATATGCGAATAAATAATTTCTCTGTCTTTGTATAAAGCTTATTCGAAATAAAAATATTATTGCATTCTCTGTTTTTTAATAAAGTCATGCCCCTCACGTAAAACAAAAGGTCTCCCAAATCATGTTATTTACACATTTATTTTAATGAAACATCTCTCAACGCTTTACTCATTTCATAATAGCAGACCATACATGGATAAAGTAAAATCTCATTGTAACGTGTATAAAATCTATTTGAGCACCATCATCCTTGCCTTTCAAAATGCACACCAATAGTCACCATGCTATTTGTCATCCTCCAATGTTGCCTTAGTAATTCCTAATGCTACAATTATAGCTTGTCATCTGGTTTTGTATATTTTGACACTAGATTTTGTACCAATTTATTTTTTTCAAAGAGTTTAAAGATGTTCTCAAAGGGTTTTGAAAGCCTTTTCTCATTTTTACTTATGGAAACGCACTTTTTTCTGATTTTCGGTAATTTTTGCAATTTTAGGTGTCAAAATCTATTTTGATAAAACGCGCATTGAATGGTCAAAATTGTACATAAAAACAACAAATTACCACGTATTCCTACTTAATCCAACCTCTTCCCACTTAGTATAAAACCTACTGTCAAACTACAACAATAACCCTTAGAACTTGAAAACCTTCATACATGCAAGGAGATGAGTGTGCTTGATTTAACAGGGTTAAAATGAGAAAATCTCCTTGGCTAAACTTCCTTGGCCCGTTAAGTATTTTTTAATGCGTCGTAAATATTTTTAAGTCTTATCTATCGCGCCTTATGTAAGTGAAGCGTATGCGTGGTAGGCCAAGTAGAATCTGCTCAAAAACAGCCGAACTGTTTACAGACCAGCAAAGGTTAAGAATCCTCGTCCTTAGGGTAGGACAAAAATCAATCTTATAAACAATATGATGGATCAATATACTTGTTTTAAAGAACCGGAAACTATGTCTTTATAGGTCTAGCAATTCGCTTTTTATTACCAAAAAAATTGAGATAACGTTGTACTTCTTTTGAATCACCGATCGTTTTTTCAGGATTATCTGAAAGTTTTACGGCTGGTCGACCATTGGCATAGGTCACCTTACAAACAAGGGAAAGAGCATCAAGAGTTTCGATTTCCTGAGGTGCACAGCCTGTAAAATCATTGGTAAGATCCGTGCCCCATCCAAAACTCATGCGCACTTTACCATGGAAATGATGATAGGTTTTTTCAATTGTATTGACATCAAGAGCATCAGAAAAAATTAAAAGTTTTTTGCGTGGATCTTTTCCTTTTTCTTTCCACCATTGAATAATACGTTCACCACCTTCAATAGGAGGCGCACTATCGGGTCTGAAACCCGTCCAATCAGCGACCCAATCTGGTGCATTGCGTAAAAATTCTTCTGTACCAAAGGTATCAGGTAATACAATGAGAAGATTTCCACCATAATAACGATTCCAATCTTGCAAGACTTGATACGGAGCTCTGCGTAATTCATCATCATTGTTGCTGAGAGCCGCAATAACCATAGGCAATTCGTGTGCATTGGTTCCAAGAGCTTCTAAATCCGTATCCATGGCAAGAAGAACATTAGAAGTTCCAGTAAAAGAATGACCAATGCCTTCTTTTAATGCTTCCACACACCAGCGCTGCCATAAAAAAGAATGGCGACGCCTTGTCCCAAAGTCAGATATTTTAATATCAGGCAATTTTTTGAGACGTTCAACTTTACTCCACATTTTTGCTTTAGCACGCGCATAAAGTACATCAAGAGCAAAACGATCTAGTTTTTTGAGAGCAGCACGTGAACGTAATTCACTAATAATAGCAAGGGCAGGAATTTCCCACATGGAACTATGGGCCCAGGGTCCATGAAAATGAAGGATATATTGGCCATCTTTGCGGGTGAGTTCATATTCTGGAAGTTGAAAATTCTCAAGCCACTGAAGAAAATCCGGTTCAAAAATTTGTTTGCGTCCATAAAATGTATTACCAGCAAGCCAAATCATTTCTTTTTTTGTAAAGCGCAAACTAAGAGCATGATCAAGTTGGGCACGCAATTCACTCTCATCAATATCATCGGCAAGACGTATTGTTTTAGAGCGATTTATGAGGGAAAAAGTAACATTAACATTAGGATATAACCCCCAAATCATCTGCACCATTAGAAGCTTATAAAAATCCGTATCAAGAAGTGACCGAATAATGGGATCAAGTTTCCAAGTGTGATTGTAAACACGTCTAGCAATATCCGGATGATTCATAACCTTTTTCTTTCATTTTCATAAAATCTAAAATATTATGCACCAACACGGCTAATATAGGCGGTGCAATATAACAACTCTACAGTTTTGGACAAGAATAAAAAGTCTGCTCTCTTTTTTCATCTTTAATCTTTAAGATTTGACAATACGTATAATTTCATGCTGACCTGTTTTTTGTAACTTTATCCCTGTATGAACTTCGGTATATTCTTTGCTATTAATATAGAGCATATTTTTAGGTCCCCATTTTACTTTAATGCGATAAATGGCATCATAAAACTTCATTGTTGCTTCATATTTTGGCCAAATAGAGGGTAAATGTGGCTGCAAAAACAATAGGTCTCCCTGACGCTGTATTCCAAGAATAGCTTGTGTTGCGGCGCGATAAAACCAACCGGCTGAACCTGTATACCAAGTCCAACCGCCTTGACCACATCGTGGTTCAACAGCATAAATATCTGCGACCGTTACATAAGGTTCAACACGATAAATTTCAGGATCTTGTCCATGGGTAATTGGGTTTATCATAGAAAATAAAGCATAAGCTTTATCGTTTTGTTCCATTTCAGCCAACGCAAAAATACTCCAAATGGCACCATGCGTGTATTGACCACCATTTTCTCGAATTCCTGGAGGATAACCTTTTATATAACCAGGCTCGAGCGTACTTTTATCAAAAGGCGGCCAAAAAAGGCGAATGAGTCCGCCTTTTTTATCATAGAGATGTTCCAACATTGATGTCATTGCTTGTTTTTGACGTTCAGGCGATGCCATTTGAGAAATGACAGCCCAAGATTGAGCAATGGTATCAATTTGACATTCATCATTGATTTTAGAGCCAAGAGGTGTTCCATCATCAAAATAACCACGTCGATACCAAGCACCATCCCAACCATTTTTCTCTAGGGATTTTGTTAAATGTTCAAGGTACGTACTCCATATTTGCATATGGCTATTGTCACCACGTTTTTTGGCTAAAGAGATAAATGCTTGTAATGTGTACCCAAGAAACCATCCTAACCAAATGCTTTCGCCTTTTCCTTCCACACCGATCAAATTCATGCCATCATTCCAATCCCCACCTAAAATAAGAGGGAGACCATGTGATCCGCAGCGTTTAATGGCAAGGTCTAAAGCTAAAACACAATGTTCATAAACTGTTGCAACCTTTGGGGATTGGGTGGGTTGAAAATAAGCATCCTGTTGCCCACTTTTGAGAACATCACCTTCAATAAAAGGAATGAGCGTATCAAGAAAAGCGTCATCACCAGTGGTAGTGACATAAAGAGCTGTTGCATATGCAAGCCAAACGATATCATCAGAAATGTATGTACGAACACCAGCATTTGTGTCAGGCAACCACCAATGTTGCACATCACCTTCAAGAAATTGGTGCGCTGCTGCATTTAACAATTGTTCACGTGCTAATTGTGGTTCCAGCAATAACAAAGACAAGCTATCTTGTAACTGGTCACGAAAACCAAATGCACCACTCGCTTGGTAAAAGCCTGCGCGTGCCATGATGCGGCATGCGTAGATTTGATAAGGAAGCCAATGGTTGACCATAAGATTAAAAGAAGCATCAGGTGTTTTGACTTGGAAAGGAGAAACAAAATCACTCCATTGCTGTTTTTGTTTTGTGAGCTGAATTTCAAAATCACTTGCACGTACTTGATTGAGTAATTTTTCAGCTTCTTGCCTATTTTCAGCACTGCCAAGATAGAAGATGATTTCTTTTGTTTGCCCTGGTTGAAGATCAATATCATAGGCGAATGCTGAACAAGGATCACATCCTGCTTCAATGGTATTCGAAAGAGCAGCGGCTTTACGGATCGCATTTGGACGTGTTACGGTTCCCGTTGCACCAATAAATTCAGCGCGATTGGTCGTAGTGCTGGTTGGCATTTCGGACGCTGATAAAAATGTAACTTGTTGAGATTTTTCGATGTGATAGGGATTTTGAATAAAATGTGCACCCCATCTGGTCTCATAAGAGGAAACAATAAAGGGGGCATATTTTGTACGGACATTTCCCAAAACCCATTCAACATAATTATAAAGGCGTAAACTGCGTGGTTTTTTCCCTTCATTCGTAAGGATAAGACGTGAAAAGCGAATAGGTTTTTCGGGATCAAGTGTATGAGTCAGTTCTAATGCGATTTCTGAATGTGTTGATTTAAAAGTTGAGAATCCAAACCCATGACACGCCTCATAGACAATATTTTCGTCACATTCAACAGTAGAAACGGGTGAGAAACGTTTTAAAGACTGGCGATCAACCAGATAAAGAGCTTCTCCTGGTCGGTTAGACGTTGGATCATTCGCCCAAGGAGTTAGTTGATAATCGCGGCTATTGTTAGCCCAAGTAAAAATTGCACCTTCAGCAGAGACATGAAAACCAAATCTGTGATTAGCAATGACATTAATCCACGGATGCGGTGTAGTGGTACGTCCATGAAGACGTATTACATAATGATTGTGCTGATTAAAACCACCGTAACCATTCCAATATCTTAGATCTTCTCCATTTGGGAGAAAAGAGGATGGTTTTTGTTGGCTAATAAGACCAATGGAAGAAAAAAGATTTTGTTCAGTTTGTGTTGTAAATTGCTGTCCTTCGTTATATCTTGGCAAGTCTAATTGATCATAAGGTTCTTGATAATTTTTACGAATTGTGAGATTAAAATCATTCTCATCAAGTCGTTTAAGTTGTTCAGATAAAGAGCCATTTTGGGCATCAAGAACGATACGCGCTGATGCAAGAAGCGTTTTAAAACTCTGTTCACTCATTTGATCGCGTCGAAGCATGAAAATATGTTGGCGTTCATCTGCTTTTTGCGTGTGGTGATAATAAGATTCACAGACCCACTCAAGAGCGCGTTGTGTACTTTGTATATAAGAAAATGTTTGTTCATTAAGAATGACCAAATCAACAATGAGTCCACGCATACGCCAATATTCATGTGCTTTAAGGAGCTCGCGCAGTACAGTTATATTTCCCTCGTTATTTAATCTAAGAAGACAGAGTGGATTGTCTCCTGAGATAGACATGGGCCAAAGATTAGACTGTTTTCCTAGCGTTTTTGCTAATATTTCAGAAGGAAGACGCCACGTTCTTTCTGGATAAATAAGCGGTGTTGCATATTTTTGATAGACAATAGCTTCTTTAAGCTGGGTTCCGCTCTGATACAGTGCGACTTGTGAGCGCGTCCATGCCATTGAAAGTTCTTTTTGAAACATATCAGGTTGTCGATAATGTTTAATATGATTATTTAGCGCTTCTTTTGTATGAGCAGCAAAAGTCCAAAAAATAAGTTCTGCTTTTTCATGGGCTGAAATTTTTATACGGCATCGCAATGACATAACAGGGTCAAGAACACAACCTTGACTGTTACTGAAACGAGCATTTTGGTCAAATGCAGCGGGTCGATGAATGGATCGCCCCCGACCAATAAACAGAGAGCGATCTGTTTCAGCTTCTGTCTCTTGGAGAATATCTGTTGTACTAGAAACAAAATGGGTAACATAGATTTCAGGATCACTAGGCGAGCGTTTGCGCCTTTTGGCAAAAATTGTTTTACCTTCTTCAGTAATTTCTGTCTCTATAAACATACGGGAAAAAACAGGATGAACTTGGTCTGTATCCATCGTGGCAAGCGCTAATTCACCATAAGAAGTCACTTCAATGAGTCGGTCTTTATTTGTCGTATTCATCAGTTGAATACGTCTCCCTTCGCCACATCCTTCAGATGTAATAAGACATTCAAGTGTTGATTTAATACCATCAACCATTTTTGTATATTCAGCCTTTTCATCTGTAAAAATGCTGACAGCTTCTTCTTCAATAACACGTGTTGGCTCACCAGTAACAGACCACCACCGTCCACTATGCGTATCACGTAAGAAGAATAAAGTACCTTGTTGATCTTCTGTTGCATCAGGAATAAAGCGCGTAATCGCATAATCGTGCCAACGGCTGTAACCAGAACCGTTCGCTGTTAACATGGTAGAATAAAAGCCATTAGACAAAAGTAAAGTTGCTCGTGGTTTGAGTAACGGGTTTGTAATAATGTGCAAAGGGGCTGCGTCAAATGCTTGAGACTTATTGCGCATACGATTAACAGCTTTGGTATGAATAATAGGAATGAGATGAGGCGCTCTTTCCTGTAAGAGCAATTGTGTTGCTTCAATAACGGGATCACGGTGAAAACGATCACGCATTCGCCCTTGAAAAATAACATTGTTAAGAGCAAGGATAGACATACCATGATGGTGCGCATAATAATTGCGTACAATGGCGTATTTTTCCCCTGTTTTCACGCGTGTTAGAGTAAAATCAACAGAGTCATAATAACCATATGTTCCTAAAGCTCCAAGATCACGGAGTCGTTTTAAATTAGCGACAGCGCAAGCAGGAGCATATTGTGCCGCTAGAAGGCTGGCATAGGGAGCAATGACAGCATTGCGTGAAAGACCACGTTGGAGTCCGAGGTTTGGAACACCAAAATGAGCGTATTGGTAATTCATTAAATGATCGCGAGCATTAAATGCGGCTTCTGAAATACCCCATGGCAATTCCCGTTTATGGGCATATTGTATTTGACAACGAATAATCAATCGATTTGTTTGATCTAGGAGAGATCCTAAAGGTTCATGCATTACGAGAGATGGCATAAGATATTCAAACATTGATCCAGACCATGATAGGAGTGCACCTTTCCCACCTATGGGTACGAGAAGTCGACCAAGACGAAACCAATGTTTAAGTTTTATATCTCCTTTTGCGATGGCAAAAAAGCTTGCAAGACGTGCTTCTGAAGCAAGTAGGTCATAACAATTTTCATCGAGTTTGTTTTCTTGAACACGATATCCTATGGATAAGAGATGCCGTTTAGGCTGTTCTAAAAAGTCAAATTTCATATCAAAGGCTATTTGCCTTGCCATTATAGCCAGCCTGTTTAGTTTTTTACGTAATTTTTCAGTATCACAATGAGCAGTCGCATCATTATGATGAGCGTTACAGGTGTCGATAAGGCATTTAGCCCAAGAAAGCGCACGAGCAGATTCTATCGTTTGAATTTTGTGGTCAAGTTCACCGACTAAGTGCACAATATCATGGGCTGCAAGTGAAAGATCTATGATGTGAGAAGGAATCGTATTTTCTTGTTCTATAAAAGTGAAGATAGAATCATGAAAACGAGTGATGTTTTCTTCGATTTTTTGGCGTAAAGAGCGTAAACTGGGTTGATGATCTGGAATTTCTCTGACAGTTTCTTCAAGAATAGCAAGAACATCCGATAAGCCTTCTCGATCACTTTGAAAAAAAACATGAGGTTTTTCAGCCCATTCACTTAAGGCAGAAGAGAGTGTTACCAAATGACCGGCAAGATTTCCTGAATCAACGGTTGATACATAAGTAGGCAAAAGAGGCCTGAGTGTATCCGTTTCATACCAATTATAGAGATGACCGCGGAACTTTTCCATTTTTGCAAGAGAGCGTAATGTACATTCAATACGGGTAATGGTCTCTTCAAAACCAATCCAACCAAAATCACGTGCAGCAATAATAGAAAGGAGATAAACCCCAATATTCGTAGGCGATGTACGTTGAGCAACAAGAGGTTCAGGATCTTCTTGAAAATTATCGGGAGGCAAATGGTTGTTTTGTGCATTGACAAAGGTTGCATAATAAAGCCATGTCCGCCGTGCAATAGAACGGAGTTTTTTTTCATCTTTTGAAGAAAGATAAAGGCTATCTTGAAAGGTTGAAGGTTGACTCACAATCCAAGCAATGAAGGGTGAAAAAAACCATGCTATCCCAAAAGGCAAAGCAACCAAGCTTGCAAAACTATCAGAAAAAAGAGGGAGTGCTATAGTAAGAATACCAATAAGCGATGCTGGTGCCATTGTAAAAACATAGAAACGCAAACTATTGGGTATTGATTTTGTTGCGGCAGAAGTTTTCCATTCAAGAAGATGCTGTTTTGAAATCGTCATACGATAGAGTGTACGAATAATCGCATCGGTCATAAAATACGCCGAATAAGCAAGAAACGTCGTTTTAAGAAATATATCAGCGCTTGTAAGAGCAATTTTGTTCCAAATTAATTGAAAATGTCCACGCAAAGAATGATCTATATTGGATGAGACAAGCGTTTTTAATACACATAGAATGGGTGAAATGAAGGAGCTAAACAACAAGAATAGTTGCCAGACGATTGCACTCTTTAAAGACAAAAAAGCCCATCCTGCAAATGCTGCGATTAACCACATAAGTGGAGTGAGAGAACGACGTAAATTATCCTGCATTTTCCAACGCGTCACGGAACTTATTTGACGGTGGGGAAAAAGATAAGGCAAAAGCTGCCAATCACCGCGGACCCAACGATGATAACGCATAACATCAATATTATAAGCAGTTGGATAGTCTTCAATGACTTCTATGCTACTTACCAGAGCAGTACGAGCATAACCTCCCTCTAAGAGATCATGGCTAAGAATAGTATTTTCTTTAATTTTGCCATCAAGCGCTTGTTCAAATGCATCAATATTATAAAGACCTTTACCGATAAAGGTGCCTTCTCCTAAAAGATCTTGATAAGTATCAGAAACAGCAAAAACATAAGGATCAATGCCACGGTTTATAGAAAAAACCCGTTGGAGAATTGATGTTTTTTTTCCTGTTGTAAGAGAAGGAATAATGCGTGGTTGTAAAATGCTATAGCCCTTTACAACCTTTCCACTTTGTGGATCAAAAACGGGATAATTGAGTGGATGGTTAAGCTTTCCAACAAGTTTCGCGACGCTCTCTGGAGTAAGACGTGTATCACAATCCAGCGTCATAACAAAACGGCAATCCATAGGAAGATGTGGATTGGGAGGATAAAAGCTTGTATTTTTATCGCCTCTTAAGAGCCGATTAAGTTCATGAAGTTTTCCTCGCTTTCGTTCCCATCCCATCCAACATTTTTCGCTTGTATTATAAAGGCGTCGGCGATGTAAAAGGAAAAAAAGCGGAAGTTTATCACGATGATAACGACTATTGAGTTTATCAATACTCTTTTGCGCATAGTGCAATAAATCAAGATCATCTTGCGTTTCTCTCAATGGAGCATCCACCCAATCTGTAATGAGTGCAAAATGAATGGCACCTTTAGGATTGGAAAGATAGTGCACTTCAAGATTGCGCACTTGTTCATCAATGTCAGCGCGTGATGTCATCAAAGTAGGTACAACAACCATTGTCCGTGCATGTTTTGGAATACCTTCTTTATATTCATAACCAATGAGTTGTTTTGATGGGACAAACCACGAAACAACAGTGTTAAATAAAGCAAAAGCAGCATCGATAGCAGGAAAAAGCGCCAATCCAGTAAAGCAAAAAGACATCCATTGTGTCATGCCAGATAGCTGTAAAAGGGCGTAAATTACCAGCAAAAGAGCAAGCGTCAGAAAAGAGACAGGAACGGCGATGACTCTCAATTTTGAGCAACAGGAAGCGCGTGTCCATTTTATGAGAAAGGGCGGAATATACCCACAAGCCTTTTCAAATATGCCACGACCATCATCAACAAGGTACCACCCCACACAAGAATGATGAGGCATATCTTTAGAAGTGGAATTTGCCATTTCTACAACTTTATGTGCAACTTCCAGTTCACTAAGAGGCGAAAAGCGAGAAACTTTTTCAATGACTTGTCGATAAATATTGCGTGAGTGAGCATCAATTTCAGAAAAATCACTATTTTTACGCAAAATAGAATCGACACAACTCACTGTTTCAAACCATGCTGTCCAATCAACATCATCTATAGCTTTAAGAGAACAGATAATATTTCCCATGGTCACACCATCTGCTGCTTGTCGGGTATGTTCATCAGCTGTTGCAATCTCTAAGCTACTGCCTTGGCTTTTCAATTGCTTTTCAAGCCAAGTTAATGCTACGGTTGAATCGACAGATGCACTGCGCAGGCGATAGAAT
Source organism: Bartonella sp. AP88HLJMH (assembly GCF_042195605.1). Classification (NCBI taxonomy): domain Bacteria; kingdom Pseudomonadati; phylum Pseudomonadota; class Alphaproteobacteria; order Hyphomicrobiales; family Bartonellaceae; genus Bartonella; species Bartonella sp. AP88HLJMH. The sequence goes on from NZ_JBHIOR010000001.1 coordinate 80,230, forward strand.
AAATGTGCTGAAAAAGTTGGATCAACAGTAAATGGTTTATACTGCGTAAAAAGAGAGTGTAGATTTGTTTTATTTTCTACAAGAGAAATTTTATCAGCTACTTGACTAGCAAGATGGCGCATATGTCGCGCTTTTTCGATACGTACTGAAAGACGACGGACATTTTCAATGAGCAGCATTTGCATAACTGAAGGAAGAGCCCACAATTCACCAATTGTGAGCGCACAAATTTCTTGAAATCCGTTGGTCATAGCAGTGAGTGTTTCTTGTGAAAAGCTGCTATCGGTATGCGCAATATAAAGCCAAGTTAAAGCAAAAATTCGTGGTATTCCGGCTTTGTGTGTAGAAAGAGGAAGTTGCTTTATGAAGGACTTGGGTAGATTACGACGTAGCTTTTGTATGGTTTTATCAATGGTGTAATGATTATCAATGAGCCATTGAGCAGATGGTGCGATGGTTTCATCATTTCGAGCAGCAAAATCACTGGTATGAAAGGCATGAAGAATAAGTTTAGCATTTTCATTCAATCTCTTGCGAAAATCTCCTACTCCTTCATATTCAGGGAGTAAAATTTCTTTACCAGAAGCTATATCATGCCCTAAGTTATAAAGATCTTCCTGTACCTTATAAATTGCACGAAGAGGAAAATCCGTATTAATAAAATGATCTTTTTTCTCTTTTTGAGAAAAAAAGCACTTTATGAAAGGTATTATGCACGTCATAGTGTCCCATTGTTATTCAATTACATTGTTTTTTATTTAAATTTTAAGCATTTTATCTGAATAGTGAACCGTTGTTAGACAAAAAACAAACTTTTTGTTTTTATTTGCAAGCATTTATAATTTTTGTTTCAATAATTTAAAAATAAGCAGACAATTTTTTTATAAAATAAAAAGGTCACTCCTAATGAGTGACCTTAATAATAAAACCAACTTTAATGATTGATGATTAATCTTGTTCTTGTTTTTTCAAAGCTGCACCCAGAATATCACCAAGAGAAGCACCTGAATCTGTAGAACCATATTGTGCAACAGCTTCTTTTTCCTCTGCAATTTCTAAAGCTTTAATCGATACTGAAATTTTACGTGTTTTTTTATCAAATGCTGTGATGCGAGCATCAACCTTTTGCCCAATTGCGAAACGCTCAGGACGTTGCTCATCACGATCACGCGCAAGATCAGCACGCCGAATGGTTGTCTCAAGGTTGTGGTCAATCAATTTCACACCAATGTCATTGTCGTTAACAGCAATCACTTCGCATGTTACAACTGCACCTTTTCGCAATTCGCCAGAAGCAGCTGCTTCTCCAACTTTATCGCTGGAAAGCTGCTTAATTCCAAGAGAAATGCGCTCTTTTTCAATGTCAACATCAAGGACCACAGCCTTAACGATATCGCCTTTATTATAAGTATCAATAACTTGTTCACCAGGACGGTTCCAATCAAGATCAGACAAATGAACCATACCGTCAACATCGCCTTCAAGCCCAATAAACAGACCAAATTCTGTTTTATTTTTAACCTCTCCTTCAATTTGCGAATTGACAGGAAATTTATTGGCAAAAGCTTCCCATGGATTTTCAAATGTTTGTTTTAAGCCAAGAGAAATACGCCGTTTAGAAGGATCAATCTCAAGAACAACCACTTCTACTTCTTGTGATGTAGACAGAATTTTTCCAGGATGAACATTTTTCTTTGTCCAGCTCATTTCAGAAACATGGATCAGCCCTTCGATTCCTGGTTCAATTTCAACAAAACCACCGTAATCAGTAATGTTGGTAACAGCACCCGTAATTTTTTTACCAATCGGATACCGAACACTGATGCTTTCCCAAGGATCACTTTCAAGCTGTTTCATTCCAAGAGAAATACGGTGCGTATCTTGATTAATGCGAATAATCTGTACTTTAATCGTTTGGCCAATTGTGAGCACTTCAGATGGGTGATTAACACGCCGCCATGCCATATCTGTAACGTGCAAGAGACCATCAATCCCACCAAGATCAACAAAGGCACCATAATCTGTAATATTTTTCACCACACCTTCAACGATTTGGTTTTCTTCAAGATTTTGTACGATTTCTGAACGTTGCTCAGCGCGACTTTCTTCTAAAACAGTGCGACGTGAAACCACAATATTGCCACGACGACGATCCATCTTCAAAATTTCAAAGGACTGTGAATTATGCATGAGGGGTGAAACATCACGAATGGGACGAATATCAACTTGGCTGCGAGGCAAGAAAGCAACGGCACCATCAAGATCGACTGTAAAACCACCTTTTACTTGGCTAAAGATCACTCCATCAACGCGTGCACCAGCATTGAATTTTTCCTCCAAACGGACCCAACTTTCTTCGCGCCGTGCTTTTTCACGCGATAAAACAGCTTCACCCATCGCATTTTCAATGCGTTCAATGTAAACCTCAACTTCATCGCCAACTTGCAAAGAACCATCTTTTGCTTTAGCTCCAAATTCTTTGAGAGGAATACGTCCTTCGACTTTAAGACCAGCATCAATAATGGCCATGTCTTTTTCGATTGCAATAACACGACCTTTAACAACAGATCCTTCATTAAGATCATTAGTTTGAAAAGATTCTGTTAAAAGGGCTTCAAAATCCGCTGTTGTGGGATTGTATTGTGACATAAGAACTCCTAATATATACCTTGTATTATAAGGTATGAGCGCTAGGTTAGTGTTAACATAAGTAACTCCCTAGCCTTTTCCTTGAATAAAGGAAAAAAGTTAGCGCTAGGCTGGAAGTTACCTTAACGAATTTATCCAATTATATGCATTTTTATGATTGGATCAACAAAACTGCATGCAATTTCAAATGTTGCTTCTATACTCAATTCTGACGTATCAAGCAAGTGGGCGTTTTTTGCTGGTTTTAGTGGACTTTGTTTGCGCGTTATATCGCGACTGTCGCGCTGTTCAAGTTGAGCTAGGATTTCATGATAATTTGCTTGAACACCTTTTTTTAAAATCTCTTGGTAGCGGCGTTTGGCGCGTGTTTGAACATTGGCTAGAATATAAAACTTGATATCGGCATCAGGACAAACAATAGTTCCGATATCACGCCCATCAAGCACACAGCCGGGCAAAACTTTAGCAAAGTTGCGTTGTTTTTCGACAAGAATTTTGCGTACAGCAGGGTTAATTGCTATTTTTGAAGCCGCTTCACCAAGTTCATGAGAAGAAAGAAGAGAAGGATTTAAGGTATTAAAATCAAGTTCTTTAGCATAAATAATAGCATTTTTTTCATCATTAAGAGCTAAATTTTGTTGTAAAAGCGTATGAGCAACACTACGATAAGTAAGACCAGTATCGAGATGACGAAGGCGATAATGTGCAGCAATTTTGCGTGCTAAGGTTCCTTTGCCTGAGGCAGCAGGTCCATCAATGGCGATAACAAAAGGCTTCAAGCGATTTTTCCCCCAAGTTGTTTTATAAAAGGAATAAATTCTGGAAAGCTCGTAGCGATCATTCGTTTATCATCAATGGTAACAGGTTTTTCTGATACAAGCCCAAAAATGAGAAAACACATAGCAATTCGATGATCAAGATGTGTGGCAACATACCCACCCCCCAAACCTTTGGCAGAACCTTTTCCATAAACAATAAGAAAATCTTGACCTTCTTCACAGTCTACGCAATTAATTTTTAATCCTTGAGTAACAGCAGACAATCGATCCGATTCTTTTACACGCAATTCTTCAATTCCTAGCATCACTGTTTTGCCTTCTGCAAAGGCTGCTGCTACTGCCAAAGCAGGATATTCATCTATCATCGATGGAGCACGTTCTTTGGGCACCGTAACGCCTCTAAGGACCGATGATTTTATCCGTAGATCAGCAACATCCTCTCCACCTGTTTGACGTCGGTTCAAAAATTCAATTTGAGCACCCATTTCCCACAATGTTTCGATAAGTCCTATTCGAGAGTTATTTATCAAAACATTTTCAATGGTGATATCAGAGTCTTCTATAAGAAGGGCTGCGATAATTGGAAAAGCAGCAGAAGAAGGATCACCCGGAATATGAATCGTTTGTCCAGTAAGATGGGGTTGACCATTAAGATGAATCAAACGCGCACCTTCGTTATCTTTTTCTATTTCAAGTTGCGCACCGAATGCTTTTAACATTTTTTCCGTATGATCTCGTGTCAGAACTGGTTCAATAACAGTTGTAGTGCCGGCGGTATTGAGTCCAGCAAGCAGGATTGCTGATTTAATTTGGGAGGAAGCTATTGGAACACGGTAACGAATCGGATTAGCCATTTTCGGACCATAAAGCGTTAAAGGAAGGTGATCGTCGCGCGTTGCCTCAATTTCAACCCCCATGAGACGCAGTGGATCAAGGATACGTCCCATTGGACGTTTAGAGAGAGAAGCATCACCAATAAAGGTTGTTTTCATATGATACGGACCAACCATTCCCATAACCAAACGAGCACCTGTTCCAGCGTTTCCAAAGTCTAAAGGTTTTTGTGCAGCTAAAAGGCAACCATTCCCTGTTCCTCGTATGATCCAGAAGTCATCTTTTTTAATAATACAGGCACCCATAGCTTGCATAGCAGCAGCTGTGTTGAGTACATCAGCGCTTTCAAGTAATCCATGAATATATGTCTCACCACTTGCTAATCCTCCCAATATAAGAGAGCGATGAGAGATTGATTTATCTCCTGGTATTTGAATTTTTCCAGAGAGACTACTCGATTTATAGGTGGTTATAGGGATTGCTTTTTGCATGGAAATTCTATTTAATTCTATCTAACTTTTATGAAATTGTGCATCCTTTAGCACATGCTTTAAAAGACGTCATGAAAAAATCACTGTGGAACAGTGTATTTATCTTTGACAAAGGTATTATTTTTCGATTAAGCACCATAAAATTTATCTTTTAATGGAATAATAGTTAATCAAAGAGGCACGGTTTATGGCAAAACAAGAACTTGGAACTAAACGTGTTGATCCAGAAACAGGAAAAAAATTTTACGATCTAAATCGCGATCCTATTGTGTCGCCCTATACAGGAATTTCTTATCCGCGTTCTTACTTTGAAGTTGCAGCAGCTGAAGCAAATAATGAAGAAGAAGTTGATACTGAGGAGCTTGATACAGCACTTGAAAAATCTGCTTTTATGCTTCTTGAAGATGATGATGTGGATTCTAAAGATGACGATCTTCCTGATTTAGAAGATAGTGATGTAGATCTTGGTGATGATGATGATACATTTTTGTCTCATGATGGTGACGATGAAGATGATGACGTTACTGATATTCTCGGAGGCGGTGTTTCTAATGATGACGATGCTTAAAAGAAGTAAAAGAGGACATCTTTATCTATTGAATGTAAATTCTTCTTGATCTTCAATTTTGATCGTTCTAGAAAAGCTGGAATTGTATACTGTCTTTTTGGGACAATTTGTTTTTATAGGGGCTATAGCTCAGCTGGGAGAGCGCTTGCATGGCATGCAAGAGGTCAGCGGTTCGATCCCGCTTAGCTCCACCAAAAAGACCAACTGTTCTATCAAGGGAATCAATTATAATAAAAGATGTGTGCATCAATTTAAAAGGTTTATGTGCTATTTAATTATCATTCCAATAGCGCCTGTTCCTTGCATCTTAATGATATTATAATACATTTTTAATCATTTGTTGGATTATAAAATTTACTGTCGCAACCGTGAAAGTAGATAATTTTTTATGCTTTGCACAGAAATAGAAAATGAGCTGTTTAACCTGCGCCTTGTCTTAAAGGACAAAATTTGAATTTCCTTTACCACAATATTTCCACAAATATCATAATATGTTGGTTACCGGTATCTTTTTAAAAGATATGAAGTACTTAAACAAAGAGTAGAGAATAAAATATTAAAATATACTTCTCAATTATTGCGAATCAGAACTTTTTTCGAGTATTTTTAGCCTGATCAGATGTTCTGCCAATTAAAAATTATCCACCTTGAGTAGCGTATACCTGCTCAATACTAAGGTATATTAATACTTAAATAATATATTGAATCAATTAATTTTTTTCCTTGCACGTCATAAACAAGGTCGAGGTGTAAGAGCAAAGTGGTGCTATCATTATATGTGCTAATTCCCAATGTTACGGATAATTCTCACATTTGAGAATGTATGTTCATAAAAAAACATTTTTAGTCTTTTCTTTCACAGTTTTTATCCACATACCCATTGTGCTTGTTATGTGCAAGCCAATGGTTTTATTGATTCAACCTCAAGAGATCTGAAACGATAAAACCCTACGCCATTCGAGATTCTTACTTTAATATGAATAACGATATATTATCTTTATAAATCAATATGCTTAAACCATTTAAGAAAAAGAATAAAAATGCTTCTCATAAATATTCTCAAATGCAAAAGCTATCACAACATTGGAGACTGACTTGTTACTTCATAGGCGTTACAAATCTTTCTCTGAATATTCCCTACCCTGAATATTCATTGTGTGTAAAGTTGCATATACCTTATCATCCTATAAACGGGAGTGTTTTTACAATACAATAAGATAACTTCTTTCAATTAAGATGAACTGGATGGACGACTATGTTTTATTTCATACAATACTAAATACACTTAGTTTTTTTGAAGACTGTAGCGCCCTCTTTATACAAAACAACGTTTTTTCGTTTAATGCATTTCTCGTTTTCTTATATTGAATATTTTACCCTTTTTATGATGCCCGAATTGCATTTGTTTTAATTGCTATTTTATACACTTAACAAAGAAAATATTCATATAATAATCAGCCAGTAATACGCATAATGAAAATAAAAAATGATATTATATTTTAAAATTTTTCTTCAATAACCTCTAGTACTTAGCCCAATGCGAAATGCCAACACTAAATAGAAAATGGTTTCTATTATAAATTTTTTTAACAAAGGAGGTAAAAATGTCGAGAGTATCTTCAAATATATTGTGTATTGCAAAAACTTTCTGTTGCTTGAGTTTATTCTAAAAAATAACAATTTATTTCATTGAACGATCGGAAAAACGACACTATTTTATCATATCATGCGGAATTTTGCTTTCGAATAATTTTATCCCATCAATTCCCTGATTGAGATTTTCAAAAATCTTCCCTAATGCCATCCACATCTTTTTAATTGCTGTTCATAGAGCCTCGATATCCTTGCCATGCGCTGTGCTGTCTGTGAAAGCGCAGCACTGACATGCCCACCACTACGTGCATAAGCACCATGCCCCATATGATAATTTAAATAAAGGCTATATGCATCATCAAACCTCACCCCATTGCGTTGAACACTTTGGCGATGATACCAAGCAACAAAATCAGCAGCATCTGCGAAATTCGTACGCCATGCAAAAGACTTTCCTGTAGAGCGAAGATACATTGCCCATGTACTATCAAGCGCTTGAGCATAACCATAAGCTGTCGACCGACGCTTCCATGGAATAAAACCAAGTAGTTTTTTGCGTGGAGGACGTGCATTGTGACGAAAGCTCGATTCCATCCTAATGGTTGCAAGAATAATAGGCATAGGAATTCCATAGCGCATTTCCGCTCTTTGAGACACCTTACCCCAATTGTCAAAAAAACCATTTTTTTGTGCTAAAATAGCACAAGCATTATTTGTGTGGATGGGAGTGGTTGTTGCGCATCCCTCTAGCAAAAACACCAGTGCCCCTAAAAACAAAAGGTGTCGCATATTCCTATTCCTCTCGTTTAAGAAATAAAACAAGATAGAGATACTAAAAAATGATTACCAATCAATAAAGAACATGATCTAACTTGTAATATTTAAGAAGCTTGCTTTGCTTTATTCCTCATCAGCAAAACGCAATGTTTGCGACTGAGCCAATGTTGTCATTTTTGTTGGTTCAGAGTAATTTTCTTTTAATTCGACAGTTTCAATGCGATTTGCCCGTTTCATGATTTTGGAGGACGATATCAAAATTCCCTCTATATCTTCACCTGCTTTATGAAAGTGCTTCTGTAGTGCGCGAACACGCGTATCCATTCGTCCAAAATCTTCCATCAATTTTGCTACTTCTGATTGAATTAAATGCGCTTGTTCACGCATACGCGCATCTTTCATAATGGTTTGTACCACTTGGACAGAGAGCATCAACAAAGATGGTGAAACAATAATCACATGGGCTCTATTGGATTTTTGTACCAATGCCTCAAAATCCTCATAAATTGTTGCGAAAATCGATTCAGATGGCACAAAAAGGAAAGCAGTGTCATGGGTTTCTCCAGGAATCAAATATTTTTGTGCAATATCACGAATATGAACTTCCATATCGGTACGAAATTGGCGTTCTGCCTCTTGACGCTCTTGCGCTGATTCTGCCTTACGCATAGCATTCCAAGCTTCCAGAGGAAATTTAGCATCAACAACAAGAGAAGGAGCTTTATTGGGCATATGAATGAGACAATCTGGGCGCTTTCCATTGGAAAGAACAGCCTGAAAAGCATAAGCGTTTGTTGGTAAGGCATCGGCAATAATTGCTTCCATCCGCCCTTGACCGAAAGTACCACGCGTCTGCTTATTGCTTAAAATGGACTGCAACTGAACAACTTGTCCCGTAAGCGATTGAATATTATTTTGTGCTGCATCAATCACTGCTAAACGCTCTTGCAAACGATTCAAATTTTCATAAGTGGATTTGGTCTGTACCTGAAGTGTTTGGCCTAAGCTTGTTGTCATCCCATTGAGTTGCTCACTGAGTGATTTATTCAATTCAGCCTGCCGTTGACCAAAAATTTCCGCCATCGTTTGCATTCGTCCTTGCATTTCAGCTTGTGTTTTCAGCAAGGTAGCCATCTGCATTTGTGCCTCACGTGCGCGTTCAGCAATTTCATTTTCCAAAAATGCTTTTTTTCGATGAGAATGTATCAACATAAAAAATGCCAAACAGACAAGTATAAATAAAAGCAAAAGCATTAGTTTAGAAAAAAAATCACCAGCGAGTATGGAAAAAAACGAATCAAACATAAATTGTAATATAACGCTCTTATTGTAAAAAAACGCAAGAATCCGTTATTCAATATTGACCAATAACAAACCATTGATTAATCTCTACTTATGCCAATGAGATCTTTAGTTACTTTACCTGATCCGATTTTACGGGAAGTGTCCAAACCTGTTGAGCAGGTCGATTCAGCTCTCCAAAAACTTGCGGATGACATGTTGGAAACCATGTATAATTCTAAGGGCGTTGGTCTTGCTGCTATTCAAATTGGTATACCGCTACGTATGTTGGTTATAGATGTCTCTGGAAATTCTGAAGATGAGCAGGAAAAACCACTTGTTATTATCAACCCTGAAATTTTATGGCTTTCAGATGAGCGTAATATTTACAAAGAAGGTTGTCTTTCTATTCCTGATTATTTTGCAGAAGTTGAACGTCCTAAACGCCTTCGTGTTCGCTATCAGAACCGTGAAGGAAAACAAACAGAAATTGAAGCAGACGATCTCTTAGCAACTTGCTTACAGCATGAAATTGATCATTTAGATGGGCGCCTTTTTATTGATTACATTTCAAAGATCAAACGCGATATGGTGATACGAAAATTTAAAAAACGCGCAAAAGAAAAAAACATGCAGGAAGCAGTTTTGTAATGGCTTTACGATTAAGTTTTATGGGAACACCAGATTTTTCTGTTCCTATTTTACATGCTTTATTGGATGCAGGTCATGATGTTGTTGCTGTTTATAGTCAACCCCCTCGCCCAGCAGGACGTCGAGGGCTTAAATTAATCCCCTCCGCTGTTCACACCGTAGCAAAAGAAAAATCCATTCCTGTCTTCACGCCTCAAACACTCAAAACAATCGAACAACAGGAGCAATTTGCAGCACTTTCTGTTGATGCTGCTATTGTGGTGGCTTATGGACTCCTTTTACCCAAAGCTATTCTCGAAACGCCACGTTTTGGTTGTTTTAATGCCCACGCTTCACTCTTACCACGTTGGCGTGGTGCTGCGCCTATTCAACGAGCAATTATGGCTGGTGATAAAGAAACAGGTATCATGATCATGAAAATGGATGAAGGACTTGATACGGGGCCTATCGCTCTTTCTCGCTCCATCCCCATTACTGATAACACCACCACTGCTGAGCTTTCAAACAGACTTTCACATATTGGCGCAGAACTTATGGTAGAGACTTTATCCACTCTTGAAAAAGGACAACTTAAACTGACCCCACAATCAGAAGAAGGCATCACCTATGCCGCCAAAATTAGAAAAGAAGAGACCCGCATTGATTGGACAAAACCTGCAGAGTTTATTCATAGGCATATTCGCGCGCTCTCTCCCTCTCCTAGTTGCTGGTGCAATATGAATATCGGTGGACGAGAAGAACGTGTAAAAATTCTTGATAGTCGTTTAACAACAGGTCCTTCTCTTGAAATTGGACGGATAGAACCAGATTCTTTGATTATCCATTGTGGGCAAGGACGGATAGAAATAACCTCTCTCCAAAGATCTGGCGGTAAAATTCTTGAGTGCGCAACCTTTTTGCGAGGTGCTCATATTTCTGCTGTTTTTTAAGATGCCACGTTTTAAACTCACTCTTGAATATGATGGTTCAAATTATGCTGGTTGGCAGCGTCAAGCAAAACTTCACACGATACAAGGAGCTCTTGAACAAGCAATTTTTTGCTTTAGTGGACAACAATTGACCATAACAACAGCAGGAAGAACCGATGCGGGCGTACATGCTACGGGACAAGTTGCGCATGTTGATTTTGAAAAAAACTGGCTCTCCCATACTGTGCGTGACGCGCTCAATGCTCTTTTACGTAAACAGGGAGAGGCGATTTCAATCTTAAATGTAGAAAATGTCCCTGATGACTTTGATGCACGATTTTCCGCTGTAAAACGCCATTATCTTTTTAAAATACTTAATCGTCGCTCTCCACCAGCTTTAAATGCCAAACGCGTGTGGTGGATACCAAAACCTCTTCATGCTGAAGCCATGCATGAAGCTGCGCAAAAGCTTGTAGGACAACATGATTTTACAACTTTCCGTTCAGCACATTGCCAAGCCAAAAGCCCTATTCGCACCCTTGAACGTCTCGATATTCAAAGAGAAGGTGAAGAAATTTTCCTTTATGCACAAGCTCGTTCTTTTCTTCATCATCAAATCCGTTCATTCGCAGGAAGCCTCATGGAAGTGGGTATTGGACGTTGGACAGCTCAAGATCTCGAAACAGCTCTTCATGCTAAAGATCGTAAACGTTGTGGTGTTGTTGCCCCCCCCTCAGGACTTTATTTAACCAAAGTAGAGTATTAATTATCCTTCAAGAGTGAGCATCTCAAAAGTCGTTAAGGCAGTTTATAAAAAGAACGAATTTCTTCAAAAGCTTCTGCTGCTGTATTAACAAATTTCACAAAATTAATATCAGTAGGAGAAATTGTACCTTGTGCAGACAGATACTCAAAATTGACAGTATTGCTCCAAAATTCTTTGCCAAACAATAAAATTGGTACCTGTTTCATACGCCCCGTCTGTACTAAAGTTAACGTCTCAAACAGTTCATCCAGAGTTCCAAATCCGCCAGGGAAAATGGCTAGGGCTTTCGCTCGTACTAAAAAATGCATTTTGCGCATCCCCAAATAGTGGAAATTAAAACACAAATGCGGTGACACATACGAATTAGGCTCCTGCTCATGTGGTAAAATAATATTCAAGCCAATCGTTGGGGCACCAACATCACAAGCACCACGATTTCCCGCCTCCATGATTCCTGGTCCGCCCCCTGTAACAACCACAAATTCACGATATTGTGTCGTAGCAGAATAAAGTGAGCACAAACGTGCAAACTCTCTTGCTTCATCGTAATAATGTGACATAGCATGCAAATTTTTCTTTTGTATTTCATTCTTTGCAGCCCACGCTGCTTGCCCAGGTTCAGGAATACGCGCACCACCAAATAAAACAACTGTTGATTGAATATCATATTCTTTAAGGGTTATTTCCGGCTTTAAAAATTCAAGACTAATACGTTGTGAACGCAGCTCTGGACGCATCATAAAATCTTGATCGATATAGGCTAAACGATAAGTAGACGAACGCACCTGTGCTGAATTAGAGACTTTATGGATCTGTTGTAGAGCATCCTTCGTATGGAGAAGTGGCGTCCAGTTTTCTTGCTCCCTTTTTCTTTTTTCTTTACAGCTTTTTTTCATGCACCTGTCCTACTTCCTCATCGTTTTATTGACTGAACACATTTCTTCGCGTAGTTCATAGAGAATAAATCTTGAAGCTTTCAACTTGTTTAACGGAACTCTCGTCATGACCCATATCACACAACTTGAAATTATTATCGAACAAGCTTTTGACGATCGCGATTCTATCGATACTACCACAAAAGGCGAAATACGTGAGAGTGTTGAACATGCATTGAACCTTCTTGATAAAGGTGAAATCCGTGTTGCAGAACGACAAAAAAATGGACAATGGCATGTTCATCAATGGTTGAAAAAAGCGGTTTTACTCTCTTTTCGGCTTAATCCTATGCAAATTATTACTGGTGGAATCAATGGGACACATTGGTGGGATAAAGTTCCTTCAAAATTCTCTGGTTGGCAAGAGGCAGATTTTAAAAGTGCTGATTTCCGTTCCGTTCCTGGAGCCATTGTACGTCATTCTGCTTACATTGCACCCAATGTTATATTGATGCCATCCTTTGTCAATCTTGGTGCTTTTATCGATGAGGGCACAATGGTTGATACATGGACCACCGTTGGTTCTTGTGCACAAATTGGTAAACATGTCCATCTTTCTGGCGGTGTTGGTATTGGAGGTGTTTTAGAACCACTGCAAGCAAATCCAACAATCATTGAAGATCATTGCTTTATCGGTGCTCGCTCTGAAATTGTTGAAGGCTGTATTATCCGTGAAGGTGCTGTTTTGGGAATGGGAGTCTTTATTGGAAAATCAACAAAGATTATTGATCGTACAACAGGTGAAATTTTTATTGGTGAAGTACCAGCCTATTCAGTGGTTGTACCAGGTTCTCTCCCCGGAAAACCTTTACCAAATGGTGAAGCAGGCCCAAACCTTTATTGTGCTGTTATTGTAAAACGCGTTGATCAAAAAACACGAGAAAAAACATCTATTAATGATCTTTTACGTTCTTAGACACAAGATTAATGCATAATAATATTGCCTCGTTTTTTAACTTGAATAATAACCTCGAATACAAGGATTCTCTCATTTCAAATCCTTTCATAGTGAATCAATCACTATCATTTCCTTGCTCGTTACAAACACAGTTGGTATGTGGGTAAGAAACACTTCAAGAAAAGAGTGAAATACCTTTAATGAATTCTCTCAAGTGATAAGGACTGTCATAATATTTTGAGCTGAAAAAGAGTATGATGGGTGCGCTTTGCACCTTTCTGACGCGTAAAAGCGGTAATGCCAAATGGACTTTATATCATTCACAGTGTATTTTACGTTATATTTTTCACAGCCCCCGTTGTGAAATGGAGTTTGATGTATTGAGTGATGATTTACGAAAACGAGCACGCCAATATGCAACATAAATGTATTTTGTTTAAAGCATTCTGTTTTACGTGAGAAAGTGATACCATTATGCAATACACAAGAACATGAAGCACGACGCAATTCTATTTAAAAGTGTTCTTTAAACACCTGAACCAATCGACAAAAGCAAAAGCGCAATCAATGAGAGAAAATACCCCTTTTTTCATTATTTGTTCATTTTGAGCGCTTGAATAAATGCCGATTGTGGAATTTCTACTTTTCCAAATTGGCGCATCCGCTTTTTGCCTTCTTTTTGCTTTTCCAAAAGTTTGCGCTTACGCGTAACATCACCCCCGTAACATTTCGCTGTTACATCTTTACGCAAAGCACGAATCGTTTCGCGCGCTATAACTTTACCACCAATAGCCGCTTGAACTGGAATCTGAAACATATGCTGAGGAATAAGATCTTTCAGTTTTTCACACATTGAACGCCCGCGCTTTTCTGCAATCGTGCGGTGAACAAGCATCGATAATGCATCAATAGGCTCTCCATTCACCAAAATAGACATTTTAACTAAATCACCTTCTGCATAATCTGTCATTTGATAATCAAAAGAAGCATAACCCTTGGAGATTGATTTTAGCCGATCATAAAAATCAAAAACAACTTCATTCAGTGGTAAATCATACGTTACCATAGCACGGGTTCCAACATAGGATAAACCAACCTGTACCCCACGCCGCTCTTGGCATAGCTCTAAAATTGACCCAAGATAATTATCAGGAGTCATGATTGTCGCCCGAATCCATGGTTCTTCTATGGAAGAAATTTTAACCACATCAGGCATATCCGCTGGATTATGTAACTCTTTAACAGAACCATCATTCATATTCATGCGATAAACAACTGAAGGTGCTGTCGCGATTAAATCCAAATTAAACTCACGCTCTAATCGCTCTTGAATAATTTCAAGATGTAGAAGTCCCAAAAATCCACAGCGAAAACCAAACCCCAAAGCCGCAGATGTTTCCATTTCAAAAGAAAAACTCGCATCATTTAAGCGTAATTTGCCCATGGCTGCACGCAAATCATCAAAATCGGCAGCATCAATTGGAAAAAGTCCACAAAAGACAACCGGTTGCGCAGGCTTAAAACCAGGTAAAGCATTTTCACAAGGACGGCGCTCTTCAGTAATCGTATCCCCAACCCGTGTATCTGCTACCTCTTTGATAGAAGCAGTGATAAAACCAATCTCGCCCGGTCCTAATTCATCAACCTGTATCATTTTAGGTGTAAAAACCCCAACGCGCTCAACTGGATATTTTGCTCCTGTACCCATCATACGAATGGTTTGGCCTTTTTTTAAAATACCATCTATCACCCGTACCAAAACAATGACACCAAGATATGCATCATACCAGCTATCAACCAACATTGCTTTCAAGGGATTTGCAACATCGCCTGTATGTGGAGGTGGTAATTGTGCAACAATTGCCTCCAGAACATCAGGAACACCCAAACCTGTTTTTGCTGATATTTCTACTGCTTGAGATGTATCAATGCCTATTACATCTTCAATTTGTTCTTTAACACGCTCAGGTTCTGCTGCTGGAAGATCAACTTTATTGAGAACAACAACCAACTCATGGGAATTATCAATGGCTTGATAAACATTTGCTAACGTCTGCGCCTCTACGCCTTGGCTTGCATCCACCACCAACAGAGAACCTTCACAAGCTGCCAATGAACGCGAAACCTCATAAGCAAAATCCACATGACCAGGTGTATCCATAAGATTTAAAATATAGGTCTCACCATTCTTGGCTTTATAGCGTAAACGTACCGTTTGTGCTTTAATAGTAATTCCACGTTCACGCTCAATATCCATGGAATCGAGTACTTGTTCTTTCATCTCACGTGTATCAAGCCCACCTGTTATTTGAATCAAACGATCAGCTAAAGTGGATTTGCCGTGATCAATATGCGCCACGATGGAAAAATTACGAATATAATTACGATCTATTGTCATATAAGGCGATTTAGCAAAGAATAATACAAAACGCAAAGACCAATTATGCTCCAGCTCCTTACAAAAGAATATAAACCAAAAAAGCTTCTCAAAACACAACTTCTCATAGCCTAAACAATAAGGCTTTTGTTTGCGAAATTAAATACAAAAGGTCCTAAAATGATCTTTTCACATCTTGTTTGATGACTCATATGCTGTAATAAGCCAGTACCATCACATACTTTGCTAATCTCCAATATTGCGACGATCCTTTACACTTGAAAAAGTTTATCAGAGATATACTTTTCTTGCACAGTCTTTACCCACATGCCCCCCACTCATTCACTTGTGACGTGTAAGCAAGTGATTTGGATTGATTTAACATGAAAATGATTTGACGTGAGAAAGTTTTACAGTATTCAAGGTTCTAATTCAATGTAAATAATGCTATATTATCATTATAAATCAATGTATTATCATATTTATATGATAGGCGTATATATCACTTAGGATTGCAATAAAATTCGTAAGAAATGCTTTTTTATTTGTACGCAATAATCTGCTTTTTTAGCAATCTTATATAAAATAACATGAATATCGAGAGAGTTTCTTCTCAATTTTTAAAACTTTAGAAATATGCTCTATTGAGTGATGTTTTATATACTTTTTATACAACTCCTTCCTTCATTAAATATAAAACACACCAATCCTCTTCGATTCATTGGATAACGCATTGATTTATAATGATCGTTTATTGTTTTGCAATTTAAATTAAAGCTCTGAATATCGCGAGCTTCTCTCATTTTAAATCTTCTCATAATGAATCAATAAATTTTTTGCTCCCCCATTATAAAACAGAGCTAGTGTATGGATAAAAACGTTTAAGAAATGAGTAAAAATACCTCTCTCTTTCAAATGCCAAAAACTATCGTAATATTGAGAACAGATAAAGAAAATGCTCGTGCCTTTTATTTTAAGTAAAATGATGATGCTCTGTGGTTTTTCTATACTTCATGCAAACCGTCAATGAATATGATGTATATTGAGAAAATTATCTTTTAAAAAACGCTTTAATGTACAACGTTATGGGGATACTTTGGGCGTTCTATTTTGCATGAGAAGCGTAACTCTATTAAAGGACAAAAGAAATAACGTGCGACAGTGCGTAATTTTCATTATTCAAAAACATTACCGTAGATGTTTTTGAAAGTTGTTAAAGCCAAATTTAAACATGATCGTTAATTTTTACCTTTATATCACCTCATGCTTTGGCTCAATAAAGGTTGTCTTCCCGGTTCAGAAATCAGACAAACAGATAGAAGCATACTATTTCTCCAATTTGGTATGCAAAAGCTGGAATAACTTATAGAACTTCTTAATCATCTGAATATTAAAAAAGCTCCAAAAATGAAAACTCTACAAGCAAAAAGCTCATGCAATAAAATCACAATAAAAAAATGTATAGCTAATCAATTTTTTTAATTGCTTTATTTTTTTTACGCCATTGTGAAGGTTGTAATTCAGCCACAATGATTCCAATCAGAATAAGCAAACCGCCCAATAAAGCTAAGGGAGATAAATGTTCTCCAGCCAAACGCCCAACAATACCAGCCCATACCGGTTCACCTGCGTAAATGAGTGTCGCACGCGTAGGGGAAATAGACTTTTGTGCCCAATTCATAGCTAATTGAATGATGGCACTCATTAATGCCAATCCTATACCAATATTAAACCAAACCCACGAAAATTCAGGGATGCTTTCACCCATCAACGGCATACAAGCAAATGAAAAAAAACCACTAAAAAATAACTGAATAATGGTTACACGCCGACTATCAACCTTGTTCGCAAAAATTCCGATGAGTATGACTTCTCCAGCAATCGCTAAAGCGCCTAACAAAGTTAAAATTTCGCCTTTTGAAAAATCAAAATTTCCCGGCTTTTGTCCTGAAATAAATACAAGCCCAATAAAAGCGAAAATAATGCCAATCCAACAAGCTAAACGGGGAGGTTTTTTAAAAGCAATCCATTGCAAAATTGGAACCATAGGTACATAAAGCGCTGTGATAAAAGCCGACTGACTACTAATAATCGTTTGAAGTCCAGCTGCTTGAAAAGCATAACCCAAAAACATGGCTAAACCAATCGCCATCCCAGCGAAAACTTCATAAACAGTTATCCCTTTTATAGAGCGCCAAAAAACTACCCCACATATAAGAGATGCAACAATAAAACGAAATCCAACAAAAAACAGAGGACCGCTATAGCGTACCGCAATGTGAATGACTAAAAATGTAATGCCCCACAATATTGTCGCAGTAAATATTGCCAATTCTGGCTTACTTAATAAAGGATATTTAAACTGTTTTAGATTCACCATGAAAAACTTTCTCTTCCAATTTTCCCCACAATTTATGAAACAATAAGCGTTCCAACTCCCTGTTCGGTAAACAGCTCTAGTAAAACAGAATGAGGAGTTTTACCATTTAAAATGACAACACCTTCCACACCATTTTGAAGGGCTTTTATACAAGTCTCTACTTTTGGAATCATGCCTCCTGAAATTGTCCCATTTTTAATAAATTTCTCAGCTTCAGAAACTGTCAATTCTTTTAAAAGTTTACCCTGTTTATCCAAAACACCAGGAACATCAGTGAGAAATAAAAGGCGTTTAGCCTCTAATGCACCAGCAATAGCTCCAGCAAAAATATCAGCATTAATATTATAAGTTTTACCATCGCGTCCTGGAGCCACAGGAGCAAGAACCGGTATCATTTCAGAACATGCTAAAAGATCTAGCAACGTGCGGTCAACTTCAACAGGCTCACCAACAAACCCCAAATCTAAAACACGTTCAATATGCGAATCAGGATCAATAACAGTTTTATAAGCCTTTTCGGCAAAAACCATATTGCCATCCTTGCCGCATAATCCTATTGCCCATTCTCCCTCAGCATTGATGAGAGCAACAATTTCTTTATTTATGGAACCCGCTAAAACCATTTCAACCACTTCAACGATCCGCTCATCGGTTACCCGTAATCCGTTTTCAAATCGCGATTCAATCCCCATTTTCATTAAAATTTCAGCAATTTGAGGCCCACCACCATGAACAACAACAGGATTGATCCCCGATTGCTTTAATAGAGCAACATCACGCGCAAATGCTCGCCCCAAAGCAGGATCACCCATAGCATGGCCGCCATATTTTACCACGACCGTTTCATTTTCATATTTTTGCATATAGGGTAAAGCAGACGATAAAAATGCTGCTTGTTTTTCCAAAACATCTACATCACCGTTTTTAGCATCATCCATCAATAGAGCCTCCTCATCACTTTTTACCATCTCTTAATGAAATTTAGGAAAAGTGAAAACAATAAAACCAAACTTTACTCTATCCCCCCCTGAAAATCGTCAATTTTCCTCTAAATTACGAAAAAGGAATAGCGAAATGAAATACAAAAACTTCCTTTAAAAATTGACAGCGAAAAATTAAACAAAATAGGCGTAAAAAAACGTCATTATTTTATGATCTTATATATAAAATTGAAAAGCAAAATTTTGAAGCTACGCTGCACATTCAACTCATTAGTTTATCCCTATGGATACTTAACAATGAATAGGAATATATACAACCATTGATTTTTTAAGATAAAAATAAAGTTTCTTATAATAATAAAATTAACATATTCCTAAGATAAGAAATCACTCAACTGCTTTATAGCTTATCCCAATAAACTATAACTTTGGTTTTAAAAATTTGACTTTTTCTCAATCATAAAACATGAGGAAATGTCAACTGAACGCTCCTTATGGAGAATCATAATAAGTTGATTTATAATAATAATTTATCTTTTTATATCGTAAAATCGAAAAAAGGCTTTGCAACATTATCCATATATTGTGATAGCTCTTCAAAAGCATCTTCGTAAAAGCATTTAATTGTTTAGATTACTCTCTTCGTAAGATTTGATAAAATTTCTCATTTTTCATGATCTGTCATTAAGTTTTTCTTTTTGCATAGCAATACATGCTTGAATTATTCAATGTTTTTTAGAATTTTTAATTCTTTTAATTATGTTATTTTATGAAAAAAGATTCATTTCGTATACTTCTCTTTCCATATCACCAATCAATTTCAACAATATATCGTGCTGTTTTCTAAGCATATTGTGCTATTTTTTTATTGTATTTGTTTTTTCTTTTTAAAGGTAACTTCCTCTATCTTCCCACCAACTTTTTATTATGCCAATAAATTCAATTAAGTGAATTCCATCGAATCTGTTTCCCCACAAGAGAGATACATCGAATACCTCAAAAAGTGTTTTGTTATGTCTTCTTTAGCATTCAACACACATTATCTCATTCCACAATTTCTTTGGAACAAAATAAACTTGATTATAGTGTTTTTATTATCTGGAAGAACTATTTATGACATCAGAAATACAAAACTAAATCCGCATCTAAAAAGACATGATTACTGCTAAAAGCTAAGATGAGGCATGTAAAAGCTATTCCGAACAAAATAACCCTTATTTTAAAGGAAGCAGTGATTAAAACTATGAAAAATGCCAAAAATAAAATCGGTTATAAGAAGTTGATACTTTATTTGAAAAAGATGGATTGCCTAACAGCTTATTTAGCGTTTCTTGGCAAGCCGCTACCTATTTTATAGTTTTATTATAGAGCCTTTAAAAAGAAATTTTGAGTGAAAAAATAAACACCAAAAATACTGAATGCATAAAGGCAGTTATCATGACACTGGCAATATTTATTATCAATCACTCAATTGCGTTCTTATATGGATAAGCCCTTTTTAAAATGTCATAGACACTCAAAAATAAGACTTATCCATAAAACTCATGAAATATAAAAACTATCAGCAGCAGGAATTTATCCTAAATTAGCTGTCTCTCTCTTTTCTTTTCAAGAAAAAATGCTTTTCAAAGATAATGAGACAATAGAAAGCTTAATGAAAATAACTTTCCCACAGTTCTCTCTAATTATTCTGAGAACATTCACATAATTTTAACCAGAAATATTTTCAAAAAATTCTTTCATACGTGAAAAAAAACCATGTGATTGCGGTGAATTTTCATGATTTGAGAGTTTCTCAAATTTTTGCAACAATTCACGTTGTTCTTGCGTTAATTTCTGCGGTGTCTCAATCGTGATATGGATGTAAAGATCACCCCTTGCTTGCTGATGGCGCAACATGGGCATACCTTTGCCTCTAAGGCGGAATTGACGTCCATTTTGTGTCCCTTCTGGAATCTTAACGCGTGCTTTAACACCATCAAGGTCGGAAACTTCAAACTCTCCTCCTAAAGCAGCTGTTACCATTGAAATAGGAACGCGACAGTGAAGATCTGCTCCTTCTCGCTGAAAAAACTCATGCGGTTTAATGGAAAGGAAAATATAAAGATCACCATTGGGGCCACCACGAATACCAGCATCACCCTCACCAGAAAGGCGAATACGCGTTCCATCTTCAATACCAGCTGGAACATTTACGCTTAATGAACGTTTTTTCTCTATACGCCGTGTCCCCTGACATTTGGGGCATGGATCCGTAATAGTTTCACCACGTCCATGACATGTAGGACATGTCCGCTCAATAGAAAAGAAACCCTGTGCAGCACGCACACGACCAGATCCATGACATGTTCCACAAACTTGCGGCTTAGAGCCTTTTCTCGCTCCTGATCCTTCACAAACATCACACGTAACGGAACTGGGAATATTAATTTCTGCAGTTTTTCCTGAAAATGCCTCTTCTAAAGTCACTTCCATATTATAACTCAAATCTGCGCCACGTTCGCGACTATCACCACGCTTACGGTGTGTCCCTCCCATAATCTCACCAAAAAAGTCTTCGAAAATATCCGCAAATCCACCACCAGCAGCAAAACCACCAAAGGGATTTGCTCCCCCTTGACCACCGCTATTTTCAAAGGCCGCATGGCCAAATCGATCATAAGCAGCACGCTTCTGGGGATCTTTAAGAACTTCATAGGCTTCGCCAATTTCTTTGAATTTTCGCTCTGCTTCTTTATCCCCCGCGTTGCGATCAGGATGATATTGCATTGCCAACTTACGAAAAGCAGATTTCAACTTTTTATCATCACATTCGCGAGTCACGCCAAGAATTTCATAATAGTCAACCTTCATCATGTATTCCTGATAATTTTTCTGTCATCCATCTTTATGGATAATATTGCTTTTAATTTATATTTTTAGCAACAAAGTTGCAACTTATCTCAAATAATAAAGCCCAGCCTTATATTTCAAAGGCTGGGTTTATCAATTAATCAACACATATGCTGACACTATTTCTTCTTATCATTAACTTCTTCAAAATCAGCATCAACAACATCATCATTCTTTGCCTCTGTTTCAGTGTCAGCGCTCGCTGCTTGTGAGGCTTCGTACATAGCCTGTCCAAGTTTCATACTGACTTCTGCTAATTTTTGCATCTTTGTTGTTACTTCTTCCGTATCACTGCCTTCAAGCGCAGATTTCAAATCAGATATTGCTGTTTCAATCTGTCCCTTTTCTTCAGCTGATACTTTATCGCCATATTCATTGAGCGACTTTTCAGTTGAATGAATAAGAGCCTCCGCTTGATTTCTAGCTTCAACACCTTCACGGCGTTTTTTATCCTCAGCCGCGTGCTCTTCTGCATCCTTTACCATTTTTTCAATATCAGCATCACTTAAACCACCTGATGCCTGAATACGAATTTGATGCTCTTTACCTGTTCCCTTATCTTTGGCCGAAACATTAACAATACCATTCGCATCGATATCAAAAGTAACTTCAATTTGAGGTATACCACGTGGGGCTGGAGGAATACCAACAAGATCAAATTGAGCCAATAACTTATTATCACTTGCCATTTCCCGTTCACCTTGGAAAACACGAATCGTCACAGCACTCTGGTTATCATCAGCTGTCGAAAAAACTTGCGATTTTTTCGTCGGGATAGTGGTATTGCGCTCAATAAGGCGTGTGAAAACCCCACCCAAGGTTTCAATACCCAAAGATAAAGGTGTTACATCTAGCAACAACACATCTTTGACATCGCCTTGCAATACACCTCCTTGGATGGCAGCACCCATTGCGACCACTTCATCAGGATTAACGCCTTTGTGTGGATCCTTACCAAAGAAGCTCTGCACAACTTGCTGAATCTTGGGCATACGTGTCATTCCACCCACTAAAACAACTTCGTCAATCTCACCGGCCTTTAATCCAGCATCTTTCAACGCAGCTTTACAAGGTTCAATGGTACGCTGCACTAAATCGTCAACGAGAGATTCAAATTTTGCCCGAGTCAATTTCATTGTTAAGTGCTTAGGACCTGATTGATCTGCCGTGATAAATGGTAAATTGATTTCTGTTTGCTGTGACGAAGAAAGCTCAATCTTTGCTTTTTCTGCCGCTTCTTTTAAGCGCTGTAAAGCGAGTTTATCATTTTTCAGATCAATTCCTTGTTCTTTTTTGAATTCATCGGCAAAATAACCGACCAAGCGCATGTCAAAGTCTTCACCCCCTAAAAACGTATCCCCATTGGTTGACTTAACTTCAAAAACGCCATCTCCAATTTCAAGGACTGAAATATCAAATGTACCACCACCAAGGTCGTAAACAGCAATTGTTTTTCCGTCCTTTTTGTCCAAACCATAAGCTAAAGCAGCAGCTGTTGGCTCATTAATAATCCGTAAAACTTCAAGTCCAGCAATTTTACCTGCGTCTTTCGTGGCTTGACGTTGCGCATCATTAAAATAAGCAGGAACCGTAATAACGGCTTGTTCAACTTTTTCACCAAGATAAGATTCTGCTGTTTCCTTCATCTTTTGCAAAATCATAGCTGAAATTTGT
Source organism: Bartonella sp. AP88HLJMH (assembly GCF_042195605.1). Taxonomy (NCBI): domain Bacteria; kingdom Pseudomonadati; phylum Pseudomonadota; class Alphaproteobacteria; order Hyphomicrobiales; family Bartonellaceae; genus Bartonella; species Bartonella sp. AP88HLJMH. The sequence goes on from NZ_JBHIOR010000001.1 coordinate 103,624, forward strand.
GACGGAGAATATTTCTTTCCCGCCTCTTCAACCCATGCATCACCATTGTCACCTTTAACAATTTTATAAGGAACAAGCGCTTTATCTTTTTCAACCATAGGGTCATCAAAACGGCGCCCTATCAAACGTTTAACTGCAAAAACTGTCCCTTCAGGATTTGTCACCGCCTGCCGTTTAGCAGGCTGCCCAACAAGCCGCTCTCCCCCATCAGTAAAGGCAACAACGGAAGGTGTTGTTCGCGCTCCTTCTGAGTTTTCAATAACTTTTGCGTTTTTGCCATCCATAACAGCCACACAAGAGTTCGTTGTCCCCAAATCAATACCAATTACTTTTGCCATATTATAATCTCCATTCAGCAAGCTACCTCAACCTTCATAAAGCATCTTTTTAAGATAGCTCCTCATAACACCTAAAGCCCGTATATTGCTTCAAGCAATATAAATAATAATAAACTGCAAGTCGCAACAAGCCTTGCTGCCTCGTATATAAGAACAGGCTTTTATTGCTACAAGAGAATAATGAGAGAAACATCTCCAAAATAAAAAATTTATTTTAAAATAGGCACTCTAATGACCCATAAATACCATATTTATGAGAGACTTGAGAGCATAATATATTTTTCTTGCAATTCTCAAAAAATATATCTTTCTATAAAAATTAAAAAATAAAAGAATGATTGCACTCTCGCTCTTGATCTTCTCATCATTGATAAAATCATACTCACGTAAAAGCTTTTTAAAAGGCGAATAATTTATATCACAAATATTATAAATTTTCCTTGGACTAAAATAGTCATCATATCTAATGCTCATATCAGTAAAGGTATTATCTATCGATCTCCTTTCAAAAATTCTCCTTCTAACGGTCTCATTGTTTGCGGCTATTTGAAATCTGTGCTTTAAATTCATCTAAAGCGTTTTTTCTTAACTGTATAATTTTGAACTTTGAAAATATATAAAAATACCTCTGTATAAACGCTTTAAAATGCCAAGAGCTGTCATAATATTAAAATTGGTAAAGTAGTTGATGATTGTTCTGTATTATATCTTCATTAAGTAAAATAGTAGTGCATCATAGATTTTATACCATTTGCAAATACTATTTATGAGATGAACACGGAAGCGTTAAGAGGTGTGTTGTCATTGTAAATCTTACTGTCTTCTTTTAAATTTCAAGAATTCTATGATTTTTATATTCAAATCAATTTCATTTTAGCATTTCTTTCTTTTATTTTAAATAAAAGCTCTGCTAAAATAAAAATATTCAAAGTGTGAATCTTATGAAGGAGGGTAAATCAATGATGACATCTATTATTAAGAAAATAACAAATCTCATCTTTAAGAATATAATACATACACAATATCCATACAAAAAGGTTATCATAAATATCGTGTGTGCTCTTCTCTTTGCTGGTATAACCCTGCCAGCAGGTGCTCAGCAATATAAACTTGGCGACATAGAAATTCTCAATCCTTGGACACGCGAAACACCTAGAGGTATAAGAGTTGGTAGCGGTTATCTCTACATTATCAATCACAGTAATACCCCAGACCGTTTGGTTTCTATTTCCACAAACGGAGTAAAAACAACAGAGATACATTCTATGGCTGTCGTTAATGATATTATGAAAATGGAAAAAATGCACAATGGCATTGAAATTCCGGGAAATGGCGAAATCACGCTTAAGCCTGGCGGTGATCATATTATGTTCATGGGGCTTTCACAACCATTTAAGTTAGGTGATAAAATTAGCGCAAAATTAACATTTGAGAAAGCAGGAACCATTGATGTTGATTTCTCTGTAAACGCTATGAAAGTACCATCACCTTCTAAATCCTCTCCTGTTCACTAAGCTCCTTTTATTATAAATACACACTTTATAAAATGAAGAAGCGTGAAATTTTTTTACGCTTCTTTATTTTTTGTTTAATGCCATCAGTAAAAAATTATCCCCTTTGATGAATTAACTATGGTCAATTTCAGGAATACGTAAAACTTGTCCAGGATAAATTTTATCGGGAGATTTTAGCATTGGCTTATTGGCTTCAAAAATAAATGTGTTTTTATTACCTTGCCCTTTTCCATAAACCTCTTCAGCAATTTTCCAAAGATTATCACCAGATTTAACCTCATAAAAGCGAGAAGTTTTTCTAGGCGTTGTATCTATAACCTTTAATTGATTAACATCTACAGAAGAGATACCTTGTGAATTGCCAACAACCAGCAGTGCTTTTTCAAGTGTTTCCCTATCTGGAACTTCACCGCTTAAAATAGCTTTACCGTCTTCAACTTGAATATTGACTTTTTCTGTACCGAGTTGAAAATGATCAAATGCTCTCTTAAAATCCTTTTCTTTTGGTTCATGGTCCCCAATACCTAACTTTTCCCCTACAGTTTTAATAAAATTAAAAAATCCCATTACGACCTCCTTTCGTGTAGCAGAAACAAATTTTTGTGCATATATTGCCACATTCTTTTCTTTGCTCTTAAAACACATAGGCAGATTTTCTAAACTTCAACAATCAAAACTACATCTGTTCAATTATGAGACAAATACAATAATAAACTTTGTAATAAACCTTGATAAAAAAAGCCTTTATGAAAATTTTCTCTCAAATGAAGGGATCTTAATAGACGTAGAAACATTATAAATTATGAAAGCAAAACAAGATTTTACAGTAATGACAAAAGGTTTTTTACTTTGCTACAATTTGTATCATATTTGTTTTGCAAAAAAAATATGAACTCCCATATAAATAAGTGTGGGTAATTTGCTACCACAGCAATAGAAAGGTCTAAGAAACCATGAAAGATACACCAACAATCACGCAAACGATTGTACTTGTTGATGATGATCGCAATATTTTGACATCTTTATCTTTTGCGCTTGAGACAGAAGGATATCGGGTTGAAAGCTATACAGATGGAGCATCTGCACTCAAGGGTCTCACACTTCACCCTCCACACTTAGCTATTTTTGATATTAAAATGCCCCGAATGGATGGGATGGAACTTTTGCGTCGTTTGCGTCAAAAATCTGATCTTCCAGTTATTTTTCTTACCTCTAAAGATGATGAAATTGATGAATTATTTGGTCTCAAAATGGGAGCTGATGATTTTATTACTAAACCTTTCTCCCAACGTCTTCTTATTGAACGCGTGAAAGCTATTTTACGCCGTTCTAATGCACGTAACCAACCGCTTTCTACAGGAACTTCTTCCACCTCTTCTCTCAAACGCGGAGATCTTGTGATGGATCAAGAACGCCACACCTGTACATGGAAAGATAAACCTGTTATTTTAACCGTTACGGAATTTTTGATTCTGCAAACCTTAGCACAAAGACCAGGAGTTGTAAAAAGTCGTGATGCTTTAATGGATGCTGCTTATAGTGATCAAGTCTACGTAGATGATCGCACCATTGATAGTCACATTAAACGTCTGCGTAAAAAGTTTAAACAAGTGGATGATGATTTTGCAATGATTGAAACACTTTATGGTGTAGGTTATCGTTTCCACGAGGTATAAAACTACTTTGTCGCAAAAATTTGAATGGCAATCAAATCGATGACAGACAATTCTCAACTGGAAACTTTACAAAAAACAACCGTTAATGGTACATCCCCAACGCCATTTCTTATGTTCGCTCGTTTGCATCTTCGAACACAACGTCTCTTTAGACAATTGCTTTTTTCCAGCCTCACACGTCGCATTGTTATATTAAACATTGCTGCCCTTGCCGTTTTAGTTACAGGCATTTTATACCTTAACCAATTTCGCGATGGTTTAATTGAAGCAAAAATCAAAAGTTTATGTACCCAAGGAAAAATTATTGCTGGGGCTATTGCTGCTTCTGCAACAGTAGATACAAATTCTATCCTCATTGACCCTCAAAAACTCTTAGAGTTACAGACTGGTGAAAGCGTTACACCCGCTCCTCAATCAACCGATTCTTGGGATTTTCCTATTAACCCTGAGCAAGTTGCCCCTCTTTTACGGCGTCTTATTACACCTAAAACGACAAGAGCACGTATCTATGATCGTGATGCTACTCTCCTTCTTGATTCGCGCGTTCTTTATTCTAGTGGAGAAGTTTTTAGTTATGATTTACCCCCACTTAAAACAGAACAAAACATGTGGGATCGCCTTACTTCATGGTATTCAAGCGCATTTTATGGCAAAGGTATTGCTCTTGACAGAGAACAAACAAAAACCAGTGGTATTGCTTATCCAGAAGTGTACCGCGCATTAAACGGATCTCTTGCTACGGCTAAAAGACGCAACAGACAAGGGCAATTAATTGTTTCTGTTGCCGTTCCTGTTCAACGCTATCGCGCAGTGGTTGGAGCTCTTCTTCTTTCGACCACTGGTTCCGATATTGATAACATTGTAAAAGGCGAAAGACTGGTTATCTTTAAAGTTTTTGCCGTTGTAGGTAGCGTACTTTTGGTTCTTTCTCTCTTTTTGGCCCATACGATTGCCCATCCATTAAGTAAATTATCTGCCTCGGCTAATCGAGTGCGTAATGGTAATAATCAGCGTGTAGAAATTCCTGATTTTTCAATGCGTGAAGATGAAATTGGTCACCTTTCAACTTCTATTCGTGATATGACTAATGCCCTTTATATGCGTATTGAAGCCATTGAACGCTTTGCTGCTGATGTAAGCCACGAATTAAAAAATCCTCTCACCTCTCTACGCAGTGCTGTTGAAACGCTCCCTCTGGCTAAAAATGAAGAAGCACAAGAGAAATTGCTGGAAATTATTCAACATGATGTGCGCCGCCTTGATCGGTTGATTACAGATATTTCTGATGCATCGCGACTCGATGCAGAGCTTGCACGAGAAACCGCAGAGATTGTTGATATGACACCGCTTTTGGAAAGTCTTGTTCATGCTGTTCAGGAAGTGTATCGTAATACGCAAACTATTGATATAAGCCTTAATATTGTCCCACGTCCTCATGGAAAAGCTTATCTTGTATTGGGACATGAACTTCGTTTAGGACAAGTGATTTCAAATCTTCTTGAAAATGCGCGTTCTTTTATTCCTCGGAATCGTGGCAAAATTTGCATTACTATGAAAAGCCATGCTTCAACCCTTATTTTAACCATTGAAGATAATGGCCCAGGTATTCGTTCAGAAAATATTGAACGCATTTTTGAACGTTTTTACACAGATCGACCAAATGAAGATGCTTTTGGACAAAACTCTGGACTTGGCCTTTCTATTAGTCGGCAAATCATCGAGGCTCATAATGGGACAATTACAGCCGAAAATATTATCGATCCTACACTTGGGAAGTGTAAAACTGGTGCACGTTTTACTATTATGCTTCCGCTTGCTAAATAAATCTTTTATCCAAAGTAAAAGGCATGAAAACAAAATGTGAAATACTCCACGCAAATTGCCTTCAACTGGGGGGCAAGGGGCTGTTAATTATAGGTCCATCCGGATCAGGAAAATCAACCATCACCCTTTCTTTGCTTGACCGCGCTGAGTGGTCAAAACGTGAAGCGAAGCTTATCAGTGATGATTATACAATGTTGCGTGCGGAAAATGGAAAGCTTCACGGATACACTCCCGATAATTTAGAGGGCGGCATCGAGATTCGTGGCGTTGGTCTTTATATGATAGAATTCAAAAAGCACACAACTATCGATTGTGTTATTTTTCTCGGTCCGGAATATGAACGTTTTTCCACAAATAAAACTTTTCAATTTGAAAATTTGCACATTCCTCTTTTAAAACTTCCCTCTCTTCGTGAAGCCGATTGTACAGCCATTTGTCAAGCTATTGAAGCATTTTTGTTTAGAAAAATATGGCAAAAATCTGTCTAATTTTTTTCTAAAGATAAAAAAATCACAATTTTTGCCTTTTTTTTGCAAATTTTTCTTGGCAGCAAGATAAAGCCTTGTACAATGTCTTTCCCACCAACTATGGTTGGGTCTTATTAGTTAACAGGAGTTTGCGTAAATGATTGGACTCGTGCTTGTAACGCACGGTGAGCTGGCTGTCGAATTTTTACATGCCGTGGAACATGTTGTTGGAGTACAAGAAAAGTTCGCAACAATATGCGTTTATCCCGATGACGATATAGATCAGCGCCGAGGTGATATTATAGCCGCAGTAACCGATACAGATACGGATCATGGCGTCATCATATTAACAGATGTGTTCGGTGGAACACCATCAAATATAGCTATTCCTGCTATTGAAAAAGGACGCGTTGAAATGATTGCGGGTGTTAATTTGCCCATGCTTATTAAACTGATTTCTATTCGCAAATGTCCTGATATTTCATTATCAGACGCGTTAAGAATAGCACAAGAAGCAGGGCGTAAATATATTAATGTACCAAGTATGATTTTATAGCGGATAATAAAATACCAATGTTTTCCAAAGATACCCTCCCATGTATAAGTCGTCATTTCAATATCTGTAATAAACGTGGGTTGCATGCACGTGCTTCTGCAAAATTTGTACAAACTGTTGACAATTTTAATGTTACTGTTGAAGTTGAAAAGGACGGGAAAATTGTTGGCGGATCATCAATTATGGGACTTATGATGCTAGCGGCTTCATCCGGTTGCAACCTCACCATTCGTGTTTCAGGACCAGAAGCAACAGATGCTCTTAATGCTCTTGAAAAGCTCATCAATAACAACTTTGGAGAGGAAAACTAGTGCTTTTTCATCATAAACAAAGATGATAATTCTTAGAAAATAGGAACTTTCGATCATTATTTTGAATTTTAATTTCTCTTCCCGCTTTTATACCAATATTCATATCCATTATAGATTGGCATAATTATCATAAATGTAAAAGCTTATAGTAATTTTGTTATGCTCGATTTTTTTCTTCCTTTCCTAACATTATTTGACCAATTTGAATAGTTTTGCGTATTATGGCTATTCCCCGACTTAATCATATAATTAAATTTTTACAGAAAAGAGAACTCTTCACCTTGTATTAAAGTATGCTTTATTTTAGGCTAAAGATAAATGTCAAAATAATTTCGCACATCAAAAATCTATCAACTTTTCTTATTTTCTGCTAACTTTGTAGCCTTTATAATACACAAGTAATCTTCCATTGCACATCATTGTGATACAGATCCTGAAAACGCAATTCTTATCAATATCATAACCATTTTCTTAAAACGAATAAGCTTTGTACGCTCATAATTATAGTAAGCATTTTTTAGACATTCTTTTTCTATACTATTGCCTTGTTTTCTGTGGTACGTGCCCCGCCCTTATTATCTATATTGCGCTTGGGATAGCATCTTTCATTATAAGGAGATAATATCATGGGTCGTCTATTTAGTGCTCTTCAGATTCCTCAACAAACAACAAAAGCCCTCGTATCATTGCAAAATGGCTTACCAAAAGCGCAATGGATCAACCCGCAAAATTTTCATGTCACCTTATCTTTTTTTGGCGAAGTTGAAAGCTCCTTAGCAGATGAAATTATGCATACCTTTAACACTATAGAACTTCCTTCTTTTACGCTACAGATAAAAGGTTTTGAAGTTTTGGGTTCAGAAAATGCTCCTCATTCTCTTGTGGTTCGCATTGAACCTTGTGAAAAGCTTACTCTTTTACATGAAAAGATGCAATATATTCGGAATAAATTAGAGTTAAAGCCTGATGAAAGACTGTTCATTCCGCATATCACTCTTGCACGAATATTTGATATTAATCTTAAAGATCTTTCTTCTTATCTATCTTTTCAAGATGATTTTTTTGTCCCTCCTTTTGAAGTTGATCATTTTGTTTTATTGTTATCGGCCTCTCCCTTAAATAAGGCTCCCTATATTGTAAAAGGAAGTTGGGCGCTTCAAAGATAAAAGGGTGTTTATAACACCCTTTAAAAACCCTTTAAGAAAAGACTTCATATATGTGTAATTGCAGGGAATACTGCATTTTATGTTGGAGATTTATTATTGATGTGTTTTAAGCCGAATCAGCTTCAACAGAAGCTTCTTTTGCTCCTCCTTTAGCTACACCCACTATAGCTGGACGTAGTACCCTTTCCCCGATAATATAACCTGCCTGAACCACTTGTTGAACAGTATTATCTGGAACATCAGCATTGGGAATTTCAAACATCGCTTGATGAAAGTGAGGATCAAATTTTTGCCCCTCTGGATGAATTTTTTGCACCCCATGACGTTCTAATGCTGCCATCATGGCACGTTCAGTCATTTCAACGCCTTCTGCCAATGATTTCAAACCAGCATCACTCTCCCGTGCACCTTCTGGAATAGCTTCCAAAGCACGATTGAGATTGTCAGAAACCGATAACATATCCCGTGCAAAATTAGCAATGGAATAAGCTCTTGCATCCGCCACATCTCGCATAGTACGGCGTCGAAGATTTTCCATATCTGCAACAAGACGTAAAAGCTGATCTTTCAGTTCTTTATTTTCATCCTGCAAAGACGCTAAAAGATCACTAACCTCATTGCTTTCTGTTTCAACGACTTCGTGTTCCTCTGTTTTATGTGTTTTTAAAAATTCATCGGCTGCCTGTTTAAGTGTATTACGATCAGCTGGATTTTTTAAATCACAATTTTCAAATGAAGCGTCAGTAAATTTGTTTTTTTCATCAGACATAAAAATTTTATTCCTTCATAAGATTCGTTATTCTCGATATCGAAATTCTACAGACAAAAATCAAGGGGTAGCAATGTATATAATACAATGAGCTTTTATAGTACAAATACTTACTTGCATCGTTTTAACGCAATAACTGTGACACAAGTTGAGCTGTATAATCAACCATGGGCACGATCCTTGCATAATTAAGCCGTGTAGGACCAATAACACCTAAAGCACCAATGACTCTTTGTTGTGAATCACGATAAGGTGCTACAACTAAAGAAGAACCAGAAAGAGAAAATAACTTATTTTCTGAACCAATAAAAATTCTAACCCCAGAACCTTCATCCGTTAAATCGAGAAGCTGTGCCATACTCTCGCGCGTTTCAAGATCATCAAACAAATGGCGTAACCGTTCTAAATCTTCTTCTGCTTTCACATCTTCAAGTAAATTGCTACGCCCGCGAACAATGAGGTGTATTTTATGATCAGCATCTTCTCCTCCCCAAAGAGCTAATCCCGTTTCAACAAGATGATGTGATAAATCATCAAGTGCGGCCCTTGTTTCTGCGCATAAGCGGGCAATTTCCCCTTTAGCTTCACTCAATGTACGCCCTTGAATATGGGCATTGAGAAAATTCGTTGCTTCCGTCAATTGTGCATGAGTAACCCCTTCCGGTAAATGAACAATACGATTTTCAACTTCACCTTGTTGAGTCACCAAAACGGCAAGAGCGTGCTCCCTATCAAGGCGCACAAATTCAATATGTTTCAATGTTCCTTCTTGTTTTGTTGCTAAAACAAGCCCTGCCCCACGTGAAAGATCTGAAAGAACTCGGCTTGCTTGAACAAGAAAATGTTCAACCGATTGTGCATGACCAGCCTCTTTGACTTGCATTTCAATATTTTCTCGCTCTTCGTTTGGCAAATCACCCGCTTCCATAAATGCATCAACAAAAAAGCGTAAACCTGATTGTGTTGGCATTCGACCCGCAGAAACATGTGGTGCATAAATCAAACCGAGATGTTCAAGATCACTCATCACATTGCGAATCGTCGCAGGCGATAATGTCTGTTGTAAAAGCCGCGAAAGATTACGTGATCCTACAGGTTCACCATCATTAAGATAAGCTTCAACAATATGGCGAAAAATATCACGCGAACGTTCATCAAGATATTTTAGTTCATTATCAATAGTTTTGTGCTTCATCACAATTGTTTCACTACTTTTAAAATCCTCATCTCTTATATAAGTTTTGCCAAGGTTTGGTCAAATAGTCTAAAGTAGTATAAAAACATATTATCCTATTGAGCTGTAAAATGCTACCTTTCAGAGTGATGCTTGATAAATTACGCAGGAAATATTTTTGTTAGAGTGTGTGAGAAATATTTAAGATTAAGAATTGATCTGTAAAGTGGTCTGCTGTAGGGACTTGTCAAGAGAATCTAGATTGATTAAAAACCGCTGTAAATAGAAAATTTCACCCTTTAGAGCAAGCAGAATGTGTGTGTATGAGCATTTAAACCGTTTTTTAGCACAAAAATAATTCCCCTTTCATTTTTGGAGAAATCTATATGAGAAGCATAGCAGATAAAAAACTTGTCATTGCTACACATAACACCGGAAAATTGCATGAAATCACTACTTTAATTACGCCTTTCGGTTTAATAATACAATCGGCAAAAGAACTAGGCTTGCCAGAACCAAAAGAAACGGGAAAAACATTTGAAGAAAATGCTTATATTAAAGCTTTTTCAGCAGCAAAAAAAACAGGACTTCCTGCGCTCTCTGATGATTCAGGCTTAGAGGTAGATGCATTGGAGGGTGCGCCAGGCGTTTATACCGCTGATTGGGCAATTCAAGCCGATGGTACACGTAATTTTCCAAAAGCTATGAAAAAAATAGAAAATGAACTCCAAAAAGTCGGAGCACAAGAAAAAAGCCAACGGAAATGCCGTTTTATATCCGTCATTTGCATTGCATGGCCTGATGCTCATGCAGATTACTTCCGCGGATGCGTTGAAGGAACGTTCATTTGGCCTCCACGAGGAGACAAAGGCTTTGGTTTTGATCCTATTTTTTTACCAGATGGATGTGAAAATACCTTTGGAGAAATGTCAACAGAACAAAAACACAACTGGAAACGTAATGATCTTCCCCCTCTTTCACATCGCGCACGTGCTTTCAAACTTTTGGCAGAAAACCTTTTAGCATTCTCATGAATGAACCTTTTGGCATTTACATTCATTGGCCCTTTTGTGTAGCTAAATGTCCTTATTGTGACTTTAATTCGCATGTTCGCATCCATGGTGTTGATCAACCACGTTTTGTCACCGCCTTTAAGCGCGAAATAGAAACGCAATACCACAAAATAGGCCCACGCCATATTACAAGTATTTTTATTGGTGGAGGAACCCCTTCCCTTATGAAGCCGCAAACTGTCGATGCCCTATTGCAAGCACTTGCAAAAAAATGGGTAGTCGATGATAAAGTTGAAATTACATTAGAAGCTAATCCATCCAGTGTGGAAGCAGAGCGCTTTCGTGGATACCGTGCGGCAGGTGTTAATCGCTTATCTCTAGGGATACAAGCGCTCAATGATAAAGCATTGCGCAAACTTGGCCGACTCCATAATGTGGAACAAGCTCTTTGCGCTATTACTTTAGCACGGCAAATTTTTCCACGTTTATCTTTTGATCTCATTTATGCCCGCCCCGAACAAACCCTTGAACAATGGAAATCTGAACTTGTACAAGCAATTGATTTAGCAGCGGACCATCTTTCTCTTTATCAATTGACAATCGAAGAAGGAACTGCCTTTAAACGGCTTCATGATGCAGGAAGACTTATCCTTCCCCCATCAGAGCTAGCAGCAGATCTGTATCATCTTACTCAAGAAATAACGGCACTACATGGACTTCCTGCCTATGAAATCTCAAACCATGCAATGCCCGGTGCCGAATCAGCACACAATCTTCTTTATTGGCGTTATCACCAATATGCAGGCTTTGGTCCAGGAGCACATGGACGTTTCATTGAGCATACACCGAATCATTCCTCTTTCTGTTCAAAAACATTGTCATCACACCTTGAAAACCGCGAACGTTATGTCACAATAAATGAAAAGCATCCCGAACAGTGGCTTAATTTGGTAGAAACAACAGGACATGGCTGTATTGAAACAGAACATTTAACCACTGAACAACAGGCAAATGAAATGCTCCTTATGGGATTACGCCTTTGCGAAGGCTTAGAACTTATACGCTATGAAACCTTAAGCCCTAAACGCATTCCAATGGAAAAACTGATCGATTTACAACACCAAGAATTGATAGAAATGGTGGATAACCAACGCTTAAAAGCAACAACCAAAGGACGTATTGTTCTTGATCACATCATCAGCCAACTCGCAAACTAAAGTTTTTATAACAACATACTTATTTTAATCATAATTATCATTTTTCACAGCAAAGGTGAGATTAGAATATCGTGAGATTCTCTCATTTCAAAACTATTTATAGCAAGTTAGTTACCGCCATTTGCTTACACCTTAAAAAGGGAGAAGCATGTGGATAAAAACTATAAAAAAGGAGTAAAAAGGCCTCTGATGAACACTCTTAAATGCTAAAAGCTATTGCAATATTTTGAGCTAGAAAATGTATGGTGCTCTAACTTTATTTTTCATAAACATAAAGATGAGGAGGCATTATAGATTTTATATTACAACATTCATAAGCACCGTAGTAGCACAAATGTGATAAACATTGAGAAAATTTCTTTAAAACAAGTATGTGAATGCATAATACGATAATGTATTGTTCTTTATGAAATCGTGGCACCATTTAAAGAACCAGAGAAATAAGCATGAAGCCATGCATCAGTCTCTGATTATTTAAAAAGATATTACTCTAGTTACTTTTGAAAACCGTAAAGCCGAATAAAAAAGAAAGTAAAAAAGCACGCTGATTTTCACCTTTATACCTTTATATTTTTCCTCAATGAGATTGTATGTCTGTTTCAGAGATTATAAAAAATAGATATACACAATGCTTTTATCCCATTTTGGCATATAAAAGCTGTTGTCGCAAAAAATACTGAACCAATATTTATTTGAGATACGCGGCTGTATGATCGGTATTAATTTATAGGTAACAGCAACATCATGAGCTTTACTAAACAAATAATGCGCTCAAATGGCAAATATACTAAATATGAATCGGTATTGCTTTGTTAGCGAGCGAAACGATGTTAATCTCATATGATCTTACTTGTATGCATAATGCTTATGAGTATCTGTACGCGTCCTTTAAGGTTATTTTATTAAAAAATTGAGAATAATACTAGGGTAATCCTTGGCTCAAGAAGTCAACGTGCTGCTACAAAAGAATTTCTGTGTACCTTTATCATAACCAATATTAAAGCTGATTAAATAAGCTCACCTTCTATCTCGTAATGATTTGCAACGGAAGTTCTTGGGGACAAAAAAGCAGAGCAAAATATATGAAATAAAACAAACTTAAAGCGCTTTTCCTATAGGCTTTATTCTAAGAGAGTCTAATTGGAACAAGAAGTACCTTTTATGCGAGTGCAGAAAACATATAAAAACATGAGCTGTGAATGAGCGCATTTATGTTGTACGAACTTTTTACAATAGCAGCATGTTTTTGTGTGTCTTTATGGCATCAACCTGTCATCACACAATGATGATATAATATTCATTGTTTTCCATATATGATTGCGTGTGACTTCCTTTCTACACTTTAAAGAACGAATATTTTCAATCCAATATGGTCTAAACAGTTCTGCTTCTTCAAGCAGATCTCTTTTGGCTTTTCAATTATGTAATTCACTTAACTAAAGACTCTACAGGCAAGAATCCCAACTTAAGAATATTCATCACTTACTCTAAGACTACTTAATATATTAAGTTTTACGAGTCTCGTATCACCACACCATAAATGGCAATATCTTATGGCACAACAAGATAAAGGTATTTTTGAACCAGCAACCTTTTCTTTATGCAAAAAATTCAATAATAAAACGCTCATAAATAGTAGTAAGTGTTTCTATTGCATCAAGGGCTACACACTCATCTACCATATGCATCGTTTGCCCCGGTAAGCCAAATTCGACCACTGGGCAATAATCCTTAATAAATCGTGCATCTGAAGTACCACCAGAAGTGGAACATTCTGGTATATTCCCTGTTACACTTTTAATAGCATTGGATAAAGTTTGAATGAGTTTATCATTTTTGGTCAAAAAAACATCTCCTAAACTTGGAATCCATTCAAGCTGATAAGAGGGATATTGGTCACCATTGTTTTTTGATTGCACCAAAGCAAGACGCTTTTCAATTTCCTTCATCAGTGTTTCTTTTGTCCAAAGATCATTGTAGCGTATATTAAAATGAACTGTTGTCTGCGCTGGGATAACATTGACCGCTAAATTACCGGTATCGATGCTTGTTAGCTCTAAATTACTGGGTTGAAAATTTTCTGTCCCTTTATCTAAAACGGTTTGTGTCAATGCTTGAATAAGCTTACTTGCCAAAGGCAAGGGATTGGCAGCCCTCTCTGGAAAAGCAACATGACCTTGACGACCCTTCACGGTAATGACACCAGAAATCGATCCGCGGCGACCAATTTTGATAATATCACCAACAGTCTTTACGCTTGTTGGTTCTCCCACAAGAGCCGCAGTCCATTTTTCGCCTTTTTTTTCTGCCCATTTGAGAAGTTTTACCGTACCATTAACAGCAGGCCCCTCTTCGTCACCAGTAATTAAAAGGCTTACCCTTCCTTTAATGGGTCGTTTCTCAAGAACTCGCGCTAGAGCCGCAATAAAACAAGCGATACCACCCTTCATATCAACAGCACCCCGCCCATATAATTTCCCCTGATCTATAACAGCTTCAAAAGGTGGGTAAGTCCAATCTTCCAATGCACCTGGCGGTACGACATCCGTATGACCCGCAAACATAAGATGGGGTCCTTCACTTCCCATTTTTGCATAAAGATTTTCAACATTATCTGTATTTTTATCCGTAAAAACAGGGCGATCGACGTGAAATCCCATTTTTTTCAAAAATTGTTCCAAAGTTGATAAAGCCCCTGCTTCATGAGGTGTAACAGAAGGACAACGAATAAGTGCCTGTAATAGCTGAAGTGGATCTGTAAGAACAGACATAAAAAACCTTCCCATTTTTTTATAAGTCATCGGAACTTAGGGTTATTACGCTGAATTACAAAAAAGATAAAGCAAAACATTGAAGACACTCAGCAAACCAAGCAGGGGAGAACAATCGTGCTGAGAGCTTCAATGGCTTCCTCATTATGCATGAGCAAGCACACACTCAACAAAACACTCAACAAAAAGTTCCGTTAAATATTGCCTTCATTTGAAAGTTTTTTACGCCTCTAAATTATATGAATCAAAATTAATTGCATGCAGTCTAGGAGCATTTTCTTTCAACCAAGCACGATATGTTTTACTATCAGGACATAGCTCTTCACAAAGAGCCCAAAATCTTGGCCCATGATTCATTTCAACAAGATGAGCAACTTCATGGGCAACAACATACTCAACAACTTCTTTTGGTGCCATAATAAGGCGCCAAGAAAAAGAAAGACGCTTATCGATTGAACAAGAGCCCCAACGACTTCTCGTATCTTTATAACAAATGGATTTGACTTTACGCTCTACCTGATGAGCATAATGTGCCACCAAAGGCGTTATAATAAGCGCCGCTTGTTTTTTCAAAACGTCAGCAATGCGTCTTGGGAGATATTCTAATTGACCATAAACAATAATTTCAGGCCCTTGCTCCGCATCTGCTGTAATGATTTCTGTTACCCCACGTCCCTCTCTATGCTTTATGGTATGAGAAACACCCAATAAGGGAATTGTCGCCCCCTCTTTGAGATAAGCATTTTTATGAGAGATTTGTACATGAGCAAGACGTGCCTCAATCCAAGATCGATGCTTTTCAATAAAATTTTCAACCGCATAGAGATTTATTGCTGGTGGTGTTGTTACACAAATCTCCTGACTTCTGGCATCAATACGTAAGGTAAGACGGCGCGCATACTTATTTTCCCGCACCCGTACAGGTACAGAGCGCTCAGAAAAAATAAAATGCTGTTTAGAAATGCTCATATATTTTTATCTTCATCAATAAATGTACCCCTTACTTTGCATTAATCTGATTAATAAAAGATCTCAATACTGTTTCAAGGCAATCTAAATCTTGTGGACGAGAAAAGCGATGATCCGCATCACGAACAAGTGTCAATGTTACATCATGGAGAGGTAAATGATCAAGTAAAGTCAATGTATGCTGATAGGGGATATCTTCATCTTCCATCCCTTGTAGAATATGGACTGGACATCCAACATCAATGCATCCTTTCATAACACAATTTTCGCGCCCATCTTCAATCAATGTTTTTGTAAAGGGCATTGGCTCTGTATCATCAACTGCAGGTCGTTCAATATAGCCTTTATCCTCCAAAATCTTCCATTCTTCTGGGCCTAATTTTGGTTCCACCAATGTTTGTGTAAAATCAGGTGCTGGAGCAATCAATATCATGCCAGCAAGCTTCTTATTTTTCTGTGCTAGCATCATTGCAAGCCTTAGCGCAATCCACCCCCCCATAGAGGAACCAATCAAAATTTGTGGACCCTCACAATAGGTTTCAAAAGTCGCTAAACTTTCCTTAACCCAACGCGAAATTGTTCCTTGAAAAAAATCACCTTCAGATTCTCCATGTCCAGAATAATCAAAACGTAAACAAGACAAATCATTCTTCTGAGCAAACTGATCAACTAACGTTGCCTTACTTCCTAACATATCGGATTGATAGCCAGGAAGCCAAACCAAACCTGGAGATTGGCGCCCCTTGCGATAGCGTACTGCAAGTGCGGTGTTCTCAAATGAAAAAAACTGACAAGGAATATTTTGATCCATGATTTTTTATCCTCTATAAAACAATTTCTGTAAATTAAGAGAAAAACTTTTATAATCTAAATCATTCCAAAAAGTAATAAATCAAATAATGAAAATAACACGAATTATAGTTGTTTTTAGGTACATAATTGTATATTAAATTAACTGTAGTTGAATCAAAATTTAAGGAGCATAAACCATTCGTAAACCGTTTAAAATGACACCTACCCAAAAAGACGGACCACGTTCAAATCAGGATATTCGGGTACCTCATGTTCAGCTTATCAATGATGAGGGACAACATCAGGGAGTTGTTGCGATACAAGAAGCTCTTGCTATGGCTGCAGATGCGGGACTTGATTTGGTTGAAATTGTACCAAATGCGGAGCCACCTGTATGTAAAATCATCGATTTGGGAAAATTAAAATATCAAACCCAAAAAAAAGCTGCTGAAACACGTAAGAAGCAAAAAGTCATCGAAATCAAAGAGATTAAGATGCGCCCAAATGTTGATGTCCATGATTATGGAGTTAAACTCAAGGCTGTTCATCGCTTTATTGATCATGGTGATAAAGTAAAGATTACTTTGCGTTTTCGTGGTCGTGAGATGGCTCACCAAGATCTTGGATTAAAGCTTCTTCAGCGTGTGAAAGAAGATACAAGTGAAATTGCCAAAATCGAATTGGAGCCAAAGCTTGAAGGCCGGCAAATGATGATGGTGATAGCACCTAAATAGTTTTGCATTGGAATAATATTCGCATGCAACGCATCAAAATGATGTGTATAGTATTATTTAGAAGCACCACATAGAATTTTTGTGGTGCTTTTAAGGTTTTATAAATGTGTATAAATCCTTTTAAGAGTTTAATAATGCTTTATCAATTTATAAGAAGAATTCGTTATTTTGCATATTAATGAGAAAGCTCAAACATCGTAAGGTCTTCTTATTTCAATCTCTCTTATCATGCAATGCGGCAAAATTGTTTGCTTACACATCACAAATGGAGATGATACATAAAATTATTAAAAAAGCAGAAATGTTTTTTGTGAACCATTTCAAGTGCCAAAGACTATCACAATATGGAAATTGGTAAATACAATAGAGAAACTCGCCGGTACCTTTTATTGAAAACTAAAAATAATGATGAACAACGAATTTTCGTTATACCTTTCACAGAAACTTTGCACTACATTCTTCACTCTCACCGTCGTGAAATTGATGTGATGAACCTTGAAAGAAAAAGCTATTTTTGTAAAAAAGATTAAGGGGCTTTTTAATTAAGAGTGTTTCAATCTTGCATAAAATAATGAGAGAATATAGAAGCTCTTCATGGCTAAAAAACAAATTTCCTCTTTTGACAAACATCTTATTATCCGCCTTTTGCGAGAAAATTTTCGTAAACATATGCGTTGGTACAGTGCGGCTATCTTCTCAATGATCATCATTTCTTGTACCACAGCAACCAGTGCATGGATTATGCGGGATGTTGTTAATCAGATTATTGATGCACAAAATTTTCCTATGATTGTTTTGATTTCTAGCTTCATTGCTTTTATCTTTATTCTCAAAGGAGTTGCAACTTTTTTCCAAACTTACTTTCTAAACAAAGCAGGCAATAGTATCATTGCTGAACAACAGCGTAAAATTTTTGCACGACTTATGGAACAAGGAGTCTCTTTTTATCATAATAACACTTCATCTGATCTTCTTGTTCGTGTAACTCATAACGCGACAGCCGTACGTAATATAATTGATACTATTATCACAACTTTTGTACGTGATTTGCTTTCCGTTAGTGGTCTGTTGCTTGTCATGTTCATTCAAAACTTTGTGTTAATCTCCATTACTTTAATCGTAGGACCACTAGCTTTTTTAGGCGTTCGAATGGCTTTAAAACGCGTTCGCAGCTTGATGGAAAAAGAGCTCCTTTCACTTGGTGAAATTATCAAAATCGTACAGGAAACGGCTGTTGGTATTCGAATCATCAAGGCCTTTTCACTAGAAGAAGTCATGAAAAAACGGATGGACAAAGCCATTTGTGATGTTGAAAAACAAACAAACAGTATTGCAACACTCGAAGCTATTACCAATCCAATTATGGAAACACTCACGGGTGTTGCCATTGCAGGTATTATTTGTTTTTCCGGTTATCTTGCAACCCAACGCGCAGGTGTTCAAGGTGAATTTATGTCCTTTATTGTTGCTTTACTTTTAGCTTATGAACCCGCAAAAAGACTAGCAAATGTACGTGTTAAAATTGAATCTGGCTTGGTCAATATCCGTACGATGTTTGAAATACTCGATTGTCCCCTTACAGTTATAGAACATAAAGAAGCTAAAGATCTGAATAAAACGCAAGGAACTATTCGTTTCGAACATGTTTCTTTTGCATACACTAATAACAAAATGATATTGAAAGACATCAATCTAGAAATAGAAGCCGGAAAAATGACAGCATTGGTGGGACCATCCGGTTCGGGAAAATCAACCCTTATCAACCTTATTATGCGCCTCTATGACCCCACAAAAGGACGCATATTGATTAATGATCAAGACATTCGCTACACAACATTTCGCTCTCTGAGAAACCTGATGGCCTATGTAGGACAGGATACTTTTCTCTTTCAAGGAACTGTTAAATATAATATCGGGCTAGGAAAAGAAGGAGCTAGTGATGACGAAATTATCGAAGCAGCAAAAGCAGCAAATGCTCATGACTTTATTATGAGTTTGCCAAATGGTTATGATACACAGATAGGTGATAATGGCTGTAATCTTTCAGGGGGGCAAAAACAACGACTCGCTATCGCTAGAGCAATGATTCACGATAGTGAAATTCTGATTCTTGATGAAGCAACAAGTGCGCTCGATTCACACACCGAAGCACAAATTAATGAAGCCATTCACCACCTTACTAAAGGACGCACAACAATCATTATTGCTCATCGCCTTTCAACGATTGCTCGTGCTCATAAAATTGTGGTCATACAAAATGGACAACTGATTGAACAAGGTACCCAAAAAGAATTGCTAGCAAAAGAACATGGGTTTTATAAAAAACTTCATAATATCCAGTTCAAAAAACATACCTCCTAATTTCTAGATCCTTAAATAAAATTTGAAATAAAAAATGGATAGAAGGTAATGCTCCATTTATAAAAAAGACTTGTTACCACGAAAAAGCATTACTTTAATCAAAGTTGGCAAAGAATTTATGGTTTATTGAAAATAAACTTCTTGGATTTAGATGAAAACTTTACTCGCTATTTTGTTGAATGCAATTGACTTTAACCATGAAATTTCAAAAACCCCTTCCCTTCCTCAAATAAGTGTTGAAACATTCATAAGTGTTGTGAATCCTGAAAGAGAAAGCATAAAAGTTTGAAAAAATTATCGCGGATGATGATGAATCTGGATTAATACAACCTTTATCCGTGTTTATCCCTGCACTGATAATTTTTTTCTCCACACAACTTTTAAAGGACAAAGACTCTACCCAATCTGATCTGTAAACAATCTAGATTTTTATTGAGCTCATTCCTCTTGATAACAACTTATGTGATTCACTTATACAAGGCTTACCCTAAATATTCACCACGTGCTTTCAGAATACTGTGTCAAAAAGGCTTACATACCTTATATCACCACACCTCAAATGTCGGTCTTTTATGGTACAACAGAATAAGCTAACAATTATAAATTGTGTTGCAAATTATAGATACACTCCGTTTAAAAGAAAAACATTGAAAAAATAAGAGAGGTTTTATTATAAAACTTTTTTACTGTTGTAGCTTGCTTTAAAGCAAGCTTTGCTGTTTTTTCTACATTTAGAAACTAAAATGATATTCCTCCAATACCTTAACTGCTTGAAGAGTTTATAAATGCACAACGTTAGTGCCTATATAAGGCTATAATTTCAATATGTAAAAAAAACAGATGAAAAGCAAAATGACATTCCTCTTTCTTTTAACCGCTAAAATAGAAAAATACGACATATAATTCTGATAAATATTTTTACAAAAATATCTTTTAATATACATTTTAATACTTTGATTTATAATCATAATTTGTTATTTTATATCTTAAACAAAAGATAAGATGTAATTTGCTTATTGCAAATTTTCTTTATATTTATGATGAATCAATCAAAAGCGCTTGTTGTACGTCATAAGAGATATTGGTATATGCATAAAAACTCTTAAGATAAGCAATAAAAATACCTCTACACTTTCAAGTGAAAAGATTGTCAGCAACATGAGAAGCTGGAAAATAGAATGATAATGCCGGCTTATAGCTTTAGTAAATACTTATACCTTTATTAATAATGGTAGTGTGGATTTTATACCATTCATAAGAGGTACTTTATACCATTTCACAAGCAATCTTATGAAATAGACTCAAGCGCACACTGAGAAATGTTGCTTTAAAACAAGTACATAAACTTGCAATACAATAATGTTATATTTTGGAGTACTCTGTTCGCGGAGCTATTCGTTATAAGAAAAGTGATCTCATTCAAGACACAATAAACAAAAATCTAAAATAATAGGTAATTTTTATTATTAAAAAATATTGCTTTAAATGCGTTTGACAATAAAATCGATATCTTATGAATTCTCTGCTTGCCTCACGTTTTTGACGGTCTTTAATGGAATCATGTCCTTCACATAAAAACAGAATGCCATTGTGTTGCAAATTCACCTGCTTGTTTTAAAGAAATCTCTCTCAAAGTCTTCCCCAAGCCCATTTCGCGATAACGTCCGTGAATTGTATAATGATAAATCCATTAAGCTGCCCTATCTTTACGCTTATGGAGTAACAAGCCGGCACCATTCACACTATTCTGCCAACTCCTAATGTTGCGACAGCTCTTAGCTCTCGAGATGATTCATAAGAGGCATTTTTAGTCATTTCTTAATAGTTTTATCCACACAGGATTCTCCGCTTGTAGTATACAAACCGAATGGTTTTGATTGATTCAATACGAAAGAGATTCGTACGATATGCAAAGTTCTAATTCAAGTTGAATAACAATAAATTATCTTTATAAATCAATATATTGCACAGACTCCATTCTTTAGGCAACAGCACGATATGGGCTTGAAAACAAGGTAAGGTACTTCTCTAAAATAAATATATAGCAGCAAAATAACATACTATCTTTCGTGAAGATTTTGTCCCTTTAGAGAATAGCATAACAAAAATCGAATATTTCAGATATATCTCTTCACGCCTCAACAAAAAGCTTCTTCTTTTATAGGATTTCTAGTCTATGCCTCCTTCCTCAGATTTAGAAATGAGAGACAAAACGAAGAAATTGTTTTTTTAAAATTCAATCTTTAATAATCTCTTTCATAAAAGAGACCTATACTAGAATTTTGTTCATTTCCTATGGCACCTTTAGCTTTGAGATGACGCGAAATATCTAAATTAATTGTCCCTTTCGTCGTTCCATCAGACCCTGCTTCAAAACCCAAATAAATATTATTGTGTATGTAGCGTCCAATACGTAAGCCTGTATTCCCCTTCTCATTAACGATAACATCAAGATCATCAAGTCCAATTTTAGTTCGTAAAGTATTCAACAAAGATGTATTAGAACTACCTGCAAGATCAGCCGCTGCTGCTGCAAGTTGAGCAATCTGAAATGGTGATAATTCATTAAGAGAGCGATTAAAAATCAAACGCGCCAAAATCTCATCCTGAGGCAAATTTGGTTGTGATGAAAAATTAATATCAAGATTATCAACCGTCCCACTTACAGTTACAGTGACACGAATATCACCACTGTTATTGTTGGTTACAAAATAAACCGTAGGATTAAGATTACCACTAAAACTCGCTTGTCCTTGATCAAAATTAAGACGTTGCGACAGGATATCAAAACGTCCACGAATCATTCTAAATTCACCAACTGGATGCACATCATTCAATGGACCTGCTAGATTAATGCGTCCTCCCAGTTCAGCATCTAAGCCTTTTCCGCGTACAAAAAATTGATTGCGTGCTGTAATACGCATGTTTGATAGCACGACAGATGAAGATTCTTGTGTAACTATACGGCTTTTGCTTTTGTTCGTGTTCTTAACATCAGCACGTTCAAGTGTTGTTTGAATCGATTTAGTTAAATTCTTATTTCTAACATCAAGAAACTTGGCACTTTTAAAATGATCAGGAACAAAAACTTCAGCTTTTTCAACGATGATATCACCACCAAGAACAAGACTATTTAAAAAATGACCTGTCATTGTCATCTCACCTGATAATGTTGCCAGAATCATAGAACCATCATTATAATTGGCATTATCAAGATGAAATATCAAATCTGTCTCTAGACCATTAGAGATACGACCTGAAGCAGAAATTCCTCCCCCCTCAAACGAAGAAGCTGAAGCTTTTTCTATAAGGATATGATCACCTTTCAATTTGCCTTCAATCGTTATATTATTTAATCCTACATTTGTTTGTGAATCAAAAAAGCTACCGTCGCCTATAGAAATATTTCCTATCAATTGTGGTTTTGATAATGACCCATTAAGAGCTGTATCAATTCTTGCTGTACCCGTTATATGTGCACCACGCTTAGCTAATAAGAGATTAACAAAATCAAGAGGCATTATCCCTTTAACGTTTAATTTTGCCTCTGAACCATTAAGAGATACAGGCCCATGGATGGAAAGATCTAATCCTTTATCTCCAGTAGCTATCATATTTTCAATATGAAATGTCGATTTTTTATAAGAACCACGAGCATTTATATTGATTGACATCGGTCCTTTATGCGTCATAGCGGTTAAATTTTGACTAGAAAGCTCAAAATGAGCAGATGGATCCTTCATTGTTCCACCAATATCAACTTTACCTATCACTGTCCCATCAAGCGCTTGTCCTGCAATAAAACCATTCGCCAAACGTGCAGATAAATTTTGCAAATTAATATGAAGATCAAGCGCATTTTTCTCTAGAGATACACGCCCCTGAGCTTGTGCTTGTACTCCTTCTCCTGTTAAATTTGCATTCAAAGTAAGATTTTGATCTACAGTGTTTCCCGTGGCAGAAAGAGAAAAAGGCATAATTTTTTTATCTTGAAAAGCAACGGTTGTCAGTCCCTCACCTTTTATATCGTAAGTTATATCAGGTTTTTTTAAATGACCACGAATCATAACCTGCCCTGTTACACTCCCTGCTGCACCAAGATCGGATTTCCACAAATTGACTAAAGTAGCAGGAAGGGCATTCATTGTAAGTTGTAAATTCAGGGTATCTTGAATATTTCCTGCTAAGATGATGTTGCCCCCATTTATTGCAATTCCTAATTCATTGATTGTCATTCCATCTTTATCAAAAGAGATTATAGATGGCTTCGGCAATGTCGCATGAAAAGTATGTTGTTTTAAGTCCACAGCTTCAATTTGCACTTCTCGTTTTATACTTTCTGGAAGTTCCTCAACCATTAAACGACCAGAAAGCCGTGCATTGAGAGTATCATGCAACGTCGCCTGGACAGTAAAAACCGTTTGTCCATTATTCCTATCAGCGTGAGCATTTAAACGATTGACCATTACCAAAGGTGTTTGAATATGTTCTGCATTGATAACTCCTTCAAACTGAGTCATGCCAAAAGGATCGAATATGTCAGCATCTATTGCCAATTTTTTTATTTTATTCTTGGAAAAATTCAAATGGTTAACATGCGCCTTCACATTGGTTTTTTGTCTGCCATTTTGTTCATCAAAAATAAAATCTCCTTTTACTTTTCCACTACCATCCTGCAAAAATAACGCTGAAAGTACGGAAATATCATCGGCATCAATATGCAGCGCTCCTTTCAAAAAACCGCCAAGTTGTTGAGAAAGATCACCCGTTATTTTTGCACTTCCCCCTCTAATATCGATATTTTCAAGTTTTCGAATTTTATGAGAATCTTCAAAAGAGGCCGATAAATGCAAAGGTTTCTTAGCAAAAATTCCTTCACCCTTTACCACCCCTGTTAAAGAAGTAACTGGTGCTGTATTATCTACAAATGCATCTATGTTAAATGTTGTGTTTTGAAGTTTCTTCCCTACAATTAATGCTTCAGAAATATGGGCACGCGTATTTAGTTTTATATGGCTATTGCGCCCTCTCGCCGTACTTTGAATTGTAAGTGCACCACTTATCTTCGGATCTAATTTGGACAAATCAGATATTTGAGCAGATAGATCCATTTTAGCGCTTTCATCTGAAAAATAACCATCAGCCTTTATGTTTGCATATTGATTTTTCAAATTAAAATGACGTAAAGTGAAGCCCATTGTATTTCGAGCAGTGCCACCTGAAAGAGTAGTATTTCCTTTGAATAAACGATCAAAAGACTGCACGCCTATTTTCATATCGTCAGCCATTCCTGATAATTGGAGATCAAAAATGCCACTCAATAAACTGATCGTTCCTTTGGCTTTAATATCTGCACTACCAGAAAGTGATTGTTTACTGAACACTTCCAAAGGAGTTAATGTTTGAGCTTTTAAACCGAGATCGCCTTTAAAAACAAAATTCTCCATTGTCCCTTTTAACCAAGAAGAAAAACCCTGAGCCGTAACACTCAGATCATGAATCAAAATTGGTTTGTTCGAAACAATATCCGTATCTAAATGCACATGAACCGCTTGGCTTAAATTTTCTACTAACGCTCCCTTAATCTTTTTAACCCCTTGAAGCGTCCCTTTAACCTGAACACCAACATGACGAGAAGCTGCATTATCAAGATTTTCGCTTACTCCTCCCATATCAAAAATTGCATCGCGAATATAAATATTTTTATTGCTTAAATGATTTACAACCAACCGCCCATTCCAAGATTGTTGACCTTCGCGACCATAGTCAATGTTCAAAGCAAGAGTATTCGCAGGTTTTGGCACTTCTGATATAGGTAAATGAATAGACTCCTTTTCGTTATCAAGAGCCATTTTGCCATCAACAAAAAGCCGTCGCAAGAATCCATCGGCGGTTATTTCAGCATTGGCTATAACATTCATTGCTTTGTTCTGAATAACCATCTGATCAAGGTGTGTCACACCTTCTTTTGTTCTTCTTGCCTTTGCTTTTAATGTTATATCAGATTCGAAGAGACTACGATATTGAACAGGTATTAAAGGGCTCAGTGTTCCCTCTAATTTCGTAGAAAAACTCTGTCCTTCTGGAACACTTGCAAGAATAACATTACCATCTAAAATAGAATGATGATCGGACTCTAAAGAAAGTTTGATAACCAAATCATCAAAAGTACCATCACCTTTCACGACGAGACTTAATGCTGGACGTTGTTCAATGTTAAAAATATTCGCCAAAATACCATTTTGTGGTTCGTTAGCAGAAATATCAATTTGAGCTGTACGATTACTATCAGATATCTTGGTGAGAACAGAAAAAGAACCCGGTGCATCTAAACGATGCGCCGCTATATCGACATCAAAATTACCACCAGCCAAGGTGAAATTGCCTTTTAAGGACATATCAGCAGAAAAACCAAAAAGATTCTGTTCAAATGTCACATGTTGAGCTGTAAGCGTATTGATAGAAAGAGCAAGCGGTAATTTTGGTAAAGAGAATTTACCAGTCTCAAGGGAAGAAACAAAAGAAGAATTGCCTTGCGGTTTGCGTAAAAATGTAACCTGTTCTGCCGAAAGCTGGTTAATATCCATCCGCCCTCTCAGCAACGCTAGACGATTCCAATCCATTGTAGCATTGGTAATTTTAAGCCAAACCCCTTTTTTATCACTGACAGTAATAGTGTCAATTGATGTTTGAGAAGACAGTGTCCCTTGCATATTGTGTAAACGAACTTGACGATTAGGCGCTGAAAGCTTTCGTTCAATTAAAGAAACAAACCATGAGCGATCATCTGTTTTCATTTCGCTAGAGGGAAGAATGTCTCCTCTTTGCGCAAAAACAAAACTACCCACCCCAAAAAACAAAAATACAAAGAAGAAAGCTGATAAACATACACCTTTTTTCATTAAAATGCTTGCCCTATACCCACATAAAAACCAATGCGAGGGTCACCCTTCTCTCTCTTTAAAGGAAAGGCTAAATCAACGCGTAAAGGACCAAGACCCGTCATATAACGACCTCCTATACCGGCTCCCCATTTAATTTTTTGAGAAAAATCAAAATTTGCTTTTTCCCCTACTAAACCTCCATCAAGAAAACTGACAAACCCTATTTTATCATTTAAAGAAACACGCAATTCTGCTGACCCCTCAATAAGCGCCCGTCCACCAACAACCCCATCATTTTCTGTTTTGATACCAATATTACGGTAAGCATAACCACGAACAGAGCCCCCACCACCAGCAAAAAAAAGCGTATTTGCGGGTACTTGTGCTGTATCATTCCCAAGAATTGTACCAAGCTTTGCCCGCGCAGCAACAACAAAACGATCCCCTTCATCCAACGCCCAATAAGAACGACCTTCTGCTGTTACTTTTGCAACAAAGTTGCTAAAACGCATCTCATAAAAAGGCTCAATGAAAACTTCACCATATAAACCTTTTGTTGCATTAAACTTATTATTACGACTATCGTAAATCAAGCCGCTAGGGAAACCGATTGTTGTAAAATTACGGCTCCCAAAATAGATATCACGTGAATAACCATTTGAAACTTCTACAGCAGCCTGTCCCGATAGATTACCATTAAAAATATGCGTAATACCTAATTTTCCTTTGATGGCTTTTGTCGTATAATTTTCTAAAACATCTTGTTGTATTTTTAATTCTGATCTGAAATCTGTATCTGGCGTGAGTACACCAGGCTTTACAAATGTACCACCGAAAAGATAATCAAAATTTTTAAAATTATATGATTGCTTTTTATTGCTACCAACACCACTTATTTTTGTTTCAATTTTAAGAGTCTCTGCATGACCCAAAAGATTATTATGCATCCAATAAGTCTCAAAACCAGCACCGTCTAAAGTTGAATAGCTACCGCCTACACCAAAACGACGCGGTTTACGTTCTTGTACAACAAGTGCAAGCGGTAAACTACCATCTAGATTAATAGTATCAGCCTCACGTATATTGATAGCACGAAAAACACCAAGGCGCGCAAGACGTTCATTTGCCTTAGCTAACGCATCAGAATCGTATATCTGCCCTGGTTTCAATCCGGTCATCCACGCGATATAAGCTGAATCTACACGTGGTTTCTTACTTATATTACGCACACTTAAAGGACCATAATAAGCCTTTTGTCCAGGACCAACAACAATCCGTCCTTCAACACGCAATGTAGCATGATCAGCCACGACTTCACTCTTCATAATTTTAGCTTTAGCATAACCTTGTTGCCGCCATCCTTCTATCGCCCATTTTTCTGCTTTCAAAATGGTTTCAGATTTAGCAATAGCCCCAACTTTATAGCCCAATTCTTCAATTGTGGGCATTTTATGCGCTTTACGTTTTTCAAACGGAGCTACTTTATCAATATTGGCAATACTAAAAACATATTGTGGACCAGCATTAATTGTAATAACGATATTCGATTGTGCTGGAAGTTGAGTTACCGGACTTAAATCAGCGACTTCTAAGCCATTAATTTTAATGCTAATAACACCACCATAGCGTCCATCAGCATAAAGAGCAGAAAGAATTGCTCGATAATCTGAACGCGCCTTGGCGAGCAAACCAGAAGAACTGGCGGATGCTTTCTCTTTATCAGCAACAAGAGAAGAAACAGATTTAACTATTTTTATACCTTCTAATGGTGCACCTGGCGGTGCAACAACATCAACTTTATAAAATTTCTCTGTACTTTTGGCATAATGTGAAGAAGAATTTGTTTTCTTTTGACCAAAAAGAGGGATGCCGAAAAAATCAAATGCAGCAAGTGGCTGTGGAAAAGAAAAAGTAAAACACAAGCCTATAAATACACAGCGCACAGTCCCTGATTTTAACAAAATTCTTGTCTGGTATACCATAAAATCAGATACCTTATAATACACTTTGCATCTACTACGCTTTAAATAATATAAAAATAAGAAAGGTAAATATAATTACTTTGCACATTTTACACGTTTTATCACATCAAATAACACTCTGCGATACATAACGTTATCCTCCCCTTATATTTTCATAAAATTTTGCACTGTTGTATAACACGAACAGCCTCATTCTTTTTTTCTTAACATATTTATTTAGCTTATTATAAATGTTTTATTGCGTCCCATATCATCATGGTTAAATTTGTACAAATGACTTTCCATGGGAATGCTAAAAAACTGCCCACGTATATAGTTCTCTCTATAAAAAAAGCTATAGAGATGCTTCTTGATTTTTATAAATAGATATGATTGTCTCTACCAAGTCTAAAGGGGGAAAATAAATAAATGATCGCACGTATTACAACTGTTGCTTTTCGCGGTCTAGAGGCAGTCCCTGTCGATGTACAGGTTATGATTTCGTCTGGTAAAATAGGAATGGCTATTGTTGGATTAGCTGATAAAGCAGTTGCAGAAAGCCGTGAACGTGTACAAGCAGCCCTCCACGCTTGTGGACTTTCTATGCCTACTAAACGAATTACGATTAATCTTGCACCAGCTGATTTGCCTAAAGAGGGATCGCATTATGATTTGCCAATCGCCGTAGGCTTAATGCTTGCTATGGGAATCCTCCCTCCCGAAGTAGCTCAAGACTATATCATTTTAGGAGAATTATCACTGGATGGTTCACTTACCGCTGTTAATGGTGTTTTACCAGCTGCCATGACAGCTTTATCACTCGATAAAGGACTGATTTGTCCCTTCCAATGTGGACCTGAAGCAGCATGGGCAAATGCAGAAATAAATATTCTTGCTCCAGAGACTCTGCTCACTATAGTCAACCATTTCAAAGGAACCCAAATTCAAAAACGTCCACAACCGCGCCAATATACTATCGAAACTGAACTTCCAGATCTTTGCGAAATCAAAGGACAAAAAACAGCCAAACGTGCCTTAGAAGTTTGTGCTGCTGGACGCCATAACCTTTTGTTTGTAGGTCCCCCTGGTGCTGGAAAATCTATGCTAGCGCAACGCTTACCTTCCATTTTGCCACCTCTTGATAGCCGTGAGCTTTTAGATGTCTCTCTGATTGCTTCTATTACAGGAGAAACGGTTCATAAGACCATTTCACTTCATTGCCCCTTTCGTTCCCCACATCATTCTGCTTCCATGGCCGCAATGATTGGTGGAGGGCTTAAAGGACGACCGGGAGAGGTCTCCCTTGCTCATAATGGTGTGTTATTCCTTGATGAATTGCCTGAATTTTCTCCACGGGTTC
Organism: Bartonella sp. AP88HLJMH; assembly: GCF_042195605.1. Lineage (NCBI taxonomy): Bacteria > Pseudomonadati > Pseudomonadota > Alphaproteobacteria > Hyphomicrobiales > Bartonellaceae > Bartonella > Bartonella sp. AP88HLJMH. The sequence continues at coordinate 133,481 of NZ_JBHIOR010000001.1, forward strand.
TTGATTCTCTTCGTCAACCTTTAGAAAGTGGGGAGTCAGTTATCGCCCGCGCTAATCACCATATTAGTTATCCTGCTCGCTTCCAACTTATTGCCGCAATGAATCCTTGCCGTTGTGGTATGGCAGGCGAAAAAGACCATGTTTGCCCTAAAGGGATACGCTGTCAAATCGATTATCAGTCCCGTATTTCTGGTCCTCTGCTTGACCGAATTGATTTACGGATTGATGTCCCTGCTTTGACGGCTATGGACCTTATGCAACCAGAACAATCAGAAAAAAGCTGCGACGTTGCCAAACGCGTCGCACGGTGCCGTACCATTCAAGCTAAACGTTTTTCAACAATGGGGTTTGATCATATTCGTACCAATGGCGATTGCCCTGCCAAAATTATAGAACAGATTGCCATTCCTGATAAAAGTGCGACCATACTCTTACGAGATGTGAGTGAAAAAATGCACCTCTCCGCACGCGCTTATCATCGCATTCTCAAAGTTGCACGCACAATTGCTGATCTTGACGGATCAGATACTCTTTCACGCTATCATCTCGCAGAAGCTATTTCCTATCGACTAGGCGCAGAAAGATTAACAGCCCTTAATTAAAAAACTACTCATCAATAAAAACTTATTGGAAAATAACGCAAATAAAGTTCTGTAAGTTTACCATCCTCTTCTAGAGATTTCAGCGCATAATTGAGTATATCAACCAATTTTTCATTCTTTTTTGCAACAGCAAGCTGCATTCCTTGCCCCAATAACTGTGGCGCCATATATGCCCCCCCAACAAAATGGCAGCAATCAACAGATTTTTGTTTTTTGAACCATAATGATAAAGCAAATCCATCATCAAAAATAAGGTCAATTTTACGCTCTTGTAATGCTTTATAGAGCTCTTCTCTCTTTTTAAACCCTTGCCATTTGGCTTTAGGAAAATAATATTGAAAGAGTTTTTCGTGAACACTTTTAGACAAAACACCACTGGTTAAATGTATCAATTGATCACTTATTGGCTCATCGAGATTTAAACGTCGAGAAGCAACAAATCGCGCTGGAAAGCGCAAATATGACTTTGTAAAAACAAGATCTTGCTGGGTTTTACTTGTTTCTTTTAAACCCGCAATAATGACTTCTGCACCACCATTTTTAACATGTTCTACAAGCTCTTTCCAAGGAATCACTTCTATTTCACAAAGCTTCTCTAATTTTAATTTTGAGCAAATAGCGCGCAATAAATCGATATTATAACCTGCAAGATACCCCGATTGATCAATAAAATTAAAAGGAGGAAAATCAAAAGTTGTTACAAAACGCAAACGAAAGATATCCGTTGTATCAGGTTGTACCAAATGTTCATGCGAATCAAAAAAAGAAGGCAACCTTTCAGCTTCTGCGTAAGAGGAAAATAGAACCCCCCCCGCTACAAATAAAATACGAATAAAAATATTGTATGGATTATTGAATAAAAAGTACTGTAAACGCAATTGAAGATGTTTCACATATATAGATTTTTTTATTTTCAAAATCTCTCCCCCATTTTTCAAAACTAAGATGCAACACTTCTTAACTATTATCTAACGCACTTCACCAAAATATCTGGCGTTTAATAAATAAAATTCTTGCTATTTTTGAAACCATTGAAAATGCTTAGATTTCTGATGTTAATTTTCCAAAATGAATATATAAAAAGTAATTTTAGAGAAAAGCGATTTAATTTTTTAATATAAGAAATAAGCTGTATATACTTTAGTGGTACACTTTATTTTATCAAAATATCCCGCGTACCTTAAAATATTAAGACCATTTCCTTGCGTATCACAACCTGGGAAGTATATAGATACTATTGAAGAAAAGAGTAAAAATACCTCTCAAATGCCGATGGTTTTCTCAACATTAAGGTTGCATCAACATTTAAGAGCTGAAAAATAAAATGATGATTCTGATTTGCACTTTATTGTCACGATGGGAAAGATGGGGGACATAAATCTTGTAGTATTCACAGGGTATTTTGCGTTATACTATTCAAACATCGTTGTAAAATGAGTTTGGGAACATTGAGAGATGCTCCTTAAAAAAGCGCGTGAATAAACAGTACAATGGCGTTTTGTTTTGAATGAGCGATGCAACCTCACGAGAATGCAAGAAACAAAAGCGTAAGATAATTCGTCATTACCCTCATTATTCAAAAACATCACCGTAGACGTTTTTTTAAAATGTAAAGTTGAATATAAAAGATGATCGTGGAAACGTGTTTTTACATTTACGCATTTATATTTTCCTCAAATGAAGCTTTTTTCACATTTTAAAGATGACGCAAACCAATATACACAATATTTTCGCCTCAATCTAACATACAAAAGTTTGAACTGCTTAGAGAGCTCGCAACCTTTGTTTTAAATATATGGTAGAATTAGGATTGAAAAATTGATTTATGGATAAAACAAGTGAGACCTTTATTAGTGTAACACAAAAATGCATAACTAATTCTGAAACATTACGCATATGCAAAAATAAACAAAGTAAATAGCATCGTTTATGAAACAGCTTTTTGTATAAGTCATAAGTGTTTATTCGCCTTATATCACCGCCCTAGTGTTTTACAGCATAACAGTACACTATCATTTTATCATTCTCTCCATTATATATCGACAGATATTGAATCTAGATCTGATATACGGTAAATATTTAATGTGGTTATTCCATAAATAACTGATCAGAACATTGAGCTTTAAAGAAAGCGGATAAAATATTGTAAATTGAACACAGGAATGGACTAACTTATGAGTGATGAAATAACCTCACCAGCACAAAGCAATAACTATGATGCCGCTTCTATCAAAGTTCTCAAAGGTCTTGATGCTGTACGCAAACGTCCTGGTATGTATATCGGTGACACTGATGATGGATCGGGGTTACACCATATGGTCTATGAAGTTGTAGACAATGCTATCGATGAAGCTTTAGCCGGTCATGCAACTCTTGTAAACGTCACACTCCATGCTGATGGTTCTTGTTCTGTTCGTGATAATGGACGTGGAATTCCGACAGATATCCATCCAACAGAAGGTATTTCTGCCGCTGAAGTTATTATGACACAGCTTCATGCCGGTGGAAAGTTTGATCAAAACTCTTATAAAGTTTCAGGCGGATTACACGGTGTTGGCGTCTCTGTTGTGAATGCATTATCCGTTTGGCTTAAATTGCAAATCAAACGCAATGGTAAAATTCATGAAATATCATTTACCCACGGGGTAGCTGATACTCCATTAAAAGTTGTTGGCGATTGCGATCAAGAAAGTGGAACAGAAATTAGATTTTTACCAAGCTCTGAAACCTTTACTATGGTTGAGTTTGATTTTGAAACTTTAGAGCGTCGTTTACGGGAATTAGCTTTTCTAAATTCTGGGGTTTATATTCTTCTTGTTGACGAGCGTCATGCTGATATTAAATCCGTTGAATTGCATTATGAAGGTGGATTAATAGAGTTTGTGAAATATATTGATCAATCAAAAAAAGCTCTGCTTGATACTCCTATTTATATTGCAAGTGAAAAGGATGGTATGAGCGTTGATGTTGCCCTGTGGTGGAATGATTCCTATCATGAGAAGGTCTTGTGTTTTACCAATAATATCCCTCAGCGTGACGGTGGAACGCATTTGATAGGTTTCAGAAGTGCCCTTACACGCCAAATTAATGGCTATGCTGAATCTTCAGGTATTGCTAAAAAAGAAAAAGTGAACTTAACCGGTGATGACTGCCGTGAAGGATTAACAGCTATTCTTTCTGTCAAAGTTCCTGATCCAAAATTTTCTTCACAAACAAAGGATAAGTTAGTCTCTTCTGAAGTGCGCCCTATTGTTGAAAGTTTGGTCAATGAAGGTCTTTCAATATGGCTGGAAGAACATCCTCATGAAGCAAAACTTCTCATTAGTAAAGTGGTAGAAGCTGCAACAGCACGTGAAGCAGCACGCAAAGCACGTGAACTCACAAGACGAAAAGGGGCACTTGATATCACTTCTCTACCAGGAAAGCTTGCCGATTGCCAAGAACGAGATCCCGCAAAATCAGAAATCTTTATTGTCGAGGGGGATTCGGCTGGCGGTTCAGCAAAAAGTGGGCGCTCACGTCAAAATCAAGCAATTTTACCCCTTCGTGGTAAAATCCTCAATGTTGAACGAGCACGTTTCGACCGCATGCTCTCATCTGATATGATTGGAACACTTATTACAGCTCTTGGAACATCTATCGGTAAGGATGAATTTTCACCAGATAAATTACGTTATCATAAGATTATTATCATGACGGATGCGGACGTTGATGGAGCCCATATTCGTACTCTGCTGCTCACTTTCTTTTTTAGACAAATGCCCGAGTTGATTGAACGTGGACATCTTTATATTGCTCAGCCTCCTCTTTATAAAGTATCGCGTGGAAAATCTTCCCAATATATTAAAAATGAAGCAGCGTTTGAAGAATTCTTGATCGATACTGGATTAGAAGAAACAACGCTTGAGCTTTCAACGGGAGAAGTTCGTGCAGGGGCTGATTTGTATCAACTCGCTAAAGATGCTCGTATATTACGTCAACTTTTAAATGGTCTTCATACCCGTTATGACCGTAATATTGTTGAACAAGCAGCAATTGCTGGCGCTTTTAATCTTGAAGTCTTTGCAACACAAGAAAAAGCGCAAAAAATAGCAGATACTACAGCACACCGCCTTAATCTGATTGCTGATGATATGGAACAAGGTTGGAGTGGACGATATACAGAAGATGGAAGTTTATGTTTTGAGCGTATTTTGCGTGGTGTTAAAGATGTTGTTACGCTTGATGTGGGACTTATAAATTCAACTGACGCACGCCAAATTGATCGCATTTCTCAAAATTTTATCGACATATATCATCCTCCTGTTCTTTTACGTCGCAAAGATAAAACAGAGCGTATTTTTGGTCCTATGAGCCTTTTAGAGAGCATTTTTACAAACGGTAAAAAAGGTGTTACTCTTCAACGTTATAAAGGTCTTGGGGAAATGAATGCTGAACAACTTTGGGAAACAACGCTTGATCCCAATGCACGTTCTCTTTTACAAGTAAAAATTAATGATGCAACCGATGCAGATTCACTCTTTTCTCGTCTCATGGGTGATGAAGTTGAACCTAGACGTATTTTTATTCAAGACAATGCCTTAAGCGTTGCCAATCTTGATATCTAAAGGTACTCTTCTGTTTTTGGCTGTGTAAACGTCGTAGTTTTATACGTTGTTTTTTCGTAGTTGAACATTCCCTCTCTATTTCATTTACGATAAAAGAAAAATAAGGAAGATCATATACATGGCAATTGAAACAGAACGTGTAGGAACCAAGGGTGGCATGGAGCACTCTTTTGGTTTTACAATAGTAGATGAAACACAAAAACAATCCATGGTGGATGGTGTGTTTCATTCTGTTGCTGAAAATTATGACAAGATGAATGATATCTTATCCTTAGGGCTACACCGTGTGTGGAAAAATTCCATGATTGCTTGGCTTTCCCCACCAGCACTTTCTCATTGGAAAGTTCTTGATGTCGCTGGCGGTACAGGTGATATTGCTTTTCGTATTCTTAATGCTTCACGCCAAAAAGCCCATGCTACAGTGCTTGATATTAATGGCTCAATGCTCAGCGTTGGCAAAAAACGCGCACAAAAAAATGGTCTTGCCCCTCTGATTGATTTTGTTGAAGCCAATGCAGAAAATCTACCTTTTGAAGATCAAAGCTTTGACGCTTACACGATTGCTTTTGGAATTCGCAATGTTCCTCATATTGATCAAGCTCTTAGAGAAGCTTTTCGTGTTTTAAAGCTCGGTGGACGTTTCTTATGTTTAGAATTTTCAAATGTCGAGATGCCTTGGCTCGATAAAATTTATGATCTTTGGTCTTTCCATGCTATCCCTAAGCTGGGTCAATTTATCGCAAATGATGGCGATGCTTATCGTTATTTGGTTGAATCTATCCGCAAATTTCCTAAGCAAGATGATTTTTCCCATATGATCAAGCATGCGGGGTTTTCGCGGGTATCGTACCGCAATCTCACCGGTGCGATTGCAGCGCTGCATTCAGGTTGGAAAATTTAAAAATGGTGCAAATTTCCCCTTACTTTCAATTGATGCGTGCAGGATGGGTTTTAACACGTGAAGGTGTTTTAAGTGCTCTTCCTCATGATGATCTTCAAGGATTTCCAGCGCTATGTCATCGTATAGCGAGTGCATTAGCACGACGCAAAACAAAAAAGAAACAGCGATCTGAAAATATTTCATATGCCATTAATAAGCTTGGACCCTCTTACATAAAACTTGGTCAATTTCTTGCCACAAGACCTGATATTGTTGGGCGTGATATTGCGGAAGATTTGTCACAGCTACAAGATCGTGTCCAAACATTTTCTTGCACTGCCGCTATTGCTCAAATTGAAAGTTCTCTTGGTCGCTCTATTGATGATTTATTCGTAAATTTTTATCCCCCCATTGCCGCCGCTTCTATTGCTCAAGTTCATCCAGCTGAATACAGTGATGAAACTGGCCATAAGAAAAAATGTGCTGTAAAAGTTATTCGTCCTAATATCAGAGCACGTTTTTCTAAAGATCTTAGAGGATTCTATCTCATTGCTCATTTACAAGAGCGCTATATCCCTGCCTCTCGAAGGCTTCGTCCTGTTTGTGTGGTGGATACTTTAGCACAAACAACACGACTTGAAATGGATTTACGCTTAGAAGCAGCAGCTATATCTGAAATGGCTGAAAATATTCAACATGATACAGGCTTTCGGGTTCCACGTATTGACTGGGAACGGACAGGACGTAATGTTCTTACAATGGAATGGATTGATGGTATAAGAATATCCGAAATTTCCAAACTTAAAGAAGCAGGTTTTGATTTGAAGGCGCTCGCTATTACGCTTATTCAATCTTTTCTTCGCCATACATTGCGTGATGGTTTTTTTCACGCCGATATGCATCCTGGTAATTTATTTGTAGATGAAAAAGGATGTATTGTTGCTGTTGACCTAGGCATTACAGGAAGGCTTGGTAAAAAAGAAAAGCATTTCCTTGCTGAAATTCTTTATGGCTTTATTACCCGCGATTACCATCGGGTTGCACGTGCCCATTTTGAGGCAGGTTATGTTCCTTCACACCATAATATCGAAAGCTTTGCGCAAGCCAACCGCGCTATTGGCGAACCAATTCACGGACAATCAGCACAAAGCATTTCCATGGCTAAATTGCTCACTTTATTGTTTGAAGTCACTGAATTATTTGACATGCAAACGCGACCTGAACTTTTATTGTTGCAAAAAACGATGGTTGTTGTGGAAGGCGTTGCCCGCACATTAGACCCCACTTTTAATATGTGGAAAGCTTCTGAACCCGTTGTCAAAGAATGGATTAGTAAAAATTTAGGACCCGTAGGCGTTGTAAAAGACTTTAGTGAAGGAGCACAAGCTCTCCTTTCGCTGGCACGCAAAACACCACAATTGGTTCAAAATTTCCAACAAATAGAAGAAGATTTCAATCAAATGAGAAAAACAGGTTTTAATCTTTCTCCTGCTACCCTCAAACAACTTGCTGTAGAACAAAGTCACAGAAACCGTTATGGTCGTTATAGTCTTTTCATCATTGCACTTTGTTGCGCTTGTCTTACTTTTTACTTTTTTCACCTTTTCTAATCTCCTTAATATGCTAAAAATATCAACAATGAAATCATTGCAATCATTTTATTTCTTGGAGGTATTTTATGGCCAGTATTACCATTCGTAACCTGTCTCCTGAAACCAAAGAAGCTTTACGCATACGCGCCGCGCAAAATGGTATTTCTATGGAAGAAGAAGTCCGACGCCTTTTAAGCAATCCCTCTCCTCTCACCACACAACCCCTTCATGCTAGTTCTGTTGAAGTGAAATCATTGAAATCAAAATCTCTTCTTCTTATTATTGGTGGAAGTATTGCATCCTATAAAGCACTTGATTTGATTCGCCGTTTACAAGAACGTGGAGCACACTTAAAAGTTGTAATAACAAAAGCAGCGCAAAAATTTATTACGCCTTTAGCCGCTGAAGCTTTAAGCGGTGGTACTGTATATACTGATTTATTTTCACGCGAAGAAGAACACGATATCGGACATATCCGATTAGCACGTAATGCTGACCTTATTATTTTAGCCCCTGCTACAGCCAATCGCATTGCAAAAATAGCCAATGGCATAGGAGATGATCTGGCTGATTGCATTCTTTTAGCGGCACGCTGTCCACTCTTAATTGCACCCGCCATGAATCCGTCCATGTGGGCGCATCCTGCCACTATTCGCAATGTTGCACAATTGCGCGCAGATGGCGTTCATATCATCGGACCAGAAATCGGAAATATGGCTGAACGTGACGAGATAGGATATGGACGCATGAGCGAACCTTTAACTATTGTCGCTACCATAGAGACTCTTTTGAATGTGCATGAAAAACCTCTCTCTGACCGCCATTTCATCGTTACCTCTGGCCCTACCCATGAACCAATTGATCCAGTGCGTTATATTGCTAATCGGTCTTCAGGTAAACAAGGTCATGCCATCGCAACCGCTCTTGCACATTTGGGTGCAAAAGTAACACTTATTTGTGGACCTGTTAATCTCGCAGACCCACAAGAAGTAAAAACCATTCATGTTGAAACAGCACAACAGATGTTACAAGCCGTTCAAACCGCATTGCCTGCTGATGGCGCCATCTTTGTTGCCGCTGTTTGTGACTGGCGCAGTCAAACGCAGTCTTTACACAAAATTAAAAAGAATGCTCATAAATTACCACCATCCCTTGATATGGTCGAAAATCCTGACATTTTAGCAACGATTGGACACGCTCCAAACCGCCCCTCATTGGTCATTGGTTTTGCTGCTGAAACATGTGATATCATTGCCAATGCGCAAAAAAAATGTGTTGAAAAAGGAGCTGATTTCATTCTTGCTAATGATATTTCTCTTCAACTAGATGGTACAAGTGTCATGGGTGCTGATACAAATCAAGTTTATCTCGTAAGTAGAAAAAAAGTTGAACAATGGCCCCATATGAGTAAACAACACGTAGCGCAAAAATTAGCAAACGTTATTGTATCATTTCTTGCCCCCAAAACACCTACTCCTCATGAGGAAAATATACCCCTTTGCAAATAAGAACTCTTCAAACGCGTTGATATTAAAACACCTTATAAAATAGAACTGACAATATGTGTCTATCCATCTCAATTAGTATATAATATTTCTGGTTTATAATGATAATATCGCATTGTTCATATTAAATTAGAATCCCAGATATCATAAGATTCTCTCATTCCCAATCTCTCTCATGTTGAATCAATAAAAATCATTTTCTTGCACGTTGTAAACAAGGATAACTGTATGAATACAAAACGTTTCAGAAAGAACTAAAAGCGCTTATAATGGACCGTCTCAAGAACCAAGGGCTTGTCTCGGACAACACTGAGGATGATGGTGCCAGCATGCTCTTTTTATTAAGCGTAAAGTTAGTGATGCCCTATAAGTTTTATATTATTCACGAGAGCTTTACCCATAGACCATTCACAAACGCTGTTGCGAAGTGGGTATGATGAGCGTTGGGGAATGTTTTTTAAAAAAATCCTATCTCACCCTAGCCTTCATAAAAGTAGAATCTATTGCACCACTGTCTCGCCAGCTTATAAAAAACAAGCTATCATTCACTTTGGCTACCATCAATTTTGACAAAGCTCTTGTAATGGATAAAATTTATAAAAAGCATTTTCTTTCTTCAATGTTTTTATCCCCATATTGGTCATATTTATAATATGCAAATAAATGATTTTGATTGTTTCATGATGAGAGCAGCTAATGAGAAAATATGACAACTTTATTTTGAGCTCTTATTCGCTATGAAAAATAATGTATAAATCAATGATATTATAACATCTCAATGCAATTTGAAGCATATCTCACACTGACGCTTATAAAGAGTGTAGACAAAGTTCACTGCACCACTGTCTATAAGTTTATGAAACTGAAGCCTTTATTATTTTCCTCAGTGATCGGTCTTTAAGATTAAATGTGTGTGTCCTCTCTTCAGAATACCAAGACCACAAAAACTAGAATTTTATCCATGATATCCTCACATTGTGATGTTTCATGAGAAGCATTTTTATTCCTTTATCGAAAGCTTTGTATCCATACATTGGTCTCGCCTATAATGTGTACGTAAATAATTTTTTGATGTTGAATAGAGTCTTTGAAATTAAAGAATATTTCTATATTTGGGATTCTTATTCAAGTTGAAAATGATCAATTCTCTTCGATAAATTAGTGGTGTTATTATTTAAAAATTATTTGATACAGTGCACCACTTGTATGAAAAGTGCTTCAATGAATGCTGACTTCATTGCACTTATGGCTTTTAAAATTCAAAATCTCATCATTTTTAAGCATCCGTGGTTTCTCCCTTTCTTTGCTTCTTCTCAAAAAACTGCTCTTCTATGGGATCTGACAGTCAATCGCCTAAGCTTATTTTTTCCACTTCTATCATATTAATCATTCTGTTGCCCAAAATTAGAATATCTACGGAGCTACTACGTTACCCCTATTCCATTGAACTCAATATTTTTTTGAAAGCGAGAGGCAAAAGCATGCCGCCAAATAGTAGAAAAGTACAGAATTTTAGGAATTGTGCAAAACAATTAAGCACTTAGATAAACGAAGTTAGATAACTCTACTGAATAAATAGAAGTAAACAACTTTTCTCCCAAATAGTTCTTATTCCTTAATTTTTTACATATATCATATAAACGCAATAATCTACACTATGTACAAAAATACTAAAAATTTCTTCTACAACAGCTACTTTTTAAATTCTTCTTTGTTTTTAAAAATCAAAATTTCTATTCATTCAAACTTTATTTTTAACAAAGAAACCTTAACCGTTTTTTATAATGTTCTTGAAAAAAATCTTGTAATTCAAAGAAAGAAAAAATTACACTGTACATACTTTAAATATATTTCTTGTTTTTTTTGCTTCTTTCCTTAGTTTATTAATCTATGATTTTTACTGCTGCTTATCGTGCTTTACAACGTCTTCTGACCTCGCAATATCGTATTATGATACTGAAAGCATTGGGGGTTACTTTTTTCATTCTCACCATTTTATGGTTATGTGTGCACCAACTTTTTGTGTCTTACTTTTGGCCCTGGATTGCTCAATTTCTTCCTGGACTCCCTAGTTGGGCGGGATGGATTGGTTTTAGCATGCTTATCATCTTTAATCTTGGGTTGGCTCTTTTGTTGGCTTTTTTGATTGCACCCATCACAGCTATGATTGGTGGTTTTTTCATTGACTCTGCTGCTGAAATCATTGAAAAGGAGGATTATCCAAACGAGCCTATTGGACAAGCTTTGCCGTTTCAGCGTTCTCTTATCATTTCCTTTAAATTTGTTATTTTAAGCCTTCTTGGTAATGGAATTGCTTTTATTTTATTCTTCATACCAGGTATTAATTTAATTGCTTTTTATCTTATTAATGGTTATTTGCTTGGTCATGAATATTTCTTGTTTGCTGCTTACCGTTTTCGAACAGAGCAAAATGCGCGTGCTTTTTTACATACTCATTACACAACAGTTTTTGGCGCAGGATTATTGATAGCGATTTTTGTTTCGATTCCTATTATTAATCTAGCAACACCGCTTTTTGCCGCCGCCTTTATGACACATTTACACAAAATGCTTTCCCAAAAGACCATAGCACGCATTACACAAAAATAGTGTTCCTTGACTTTAAGGTTAATAAAACTTGCCAGCCAAAGAAAGCATAATATAAAATTTTATGCTTTATCTTTTATTAAAGCAATATATTGATTTATAATGATAACTTATCGTTTCACAACATGAGTGAAAAACCTAAATATTATGAGGGTTTCTCATTTTAATCCTATTCATATTGGATCAATTGAAATCGTTTGTTAATATCTCATAAATGGAGGTGGTGTGCGGATAAAAGTACTTTCAAAAAGGCGTGAAATATCTTTATATGAATCCTCTTAATGCAAACATTATCGTCGTATTGAAAACTGAAAAAGAATATGATGGTGCCGCTTTGTACCTTCTATTTCAGTAAAAACGGATAGCATAATGTCTTTTATACCATTCATGGAGAGTGTATACTCTTCATAAGAGAGTTTTGGAAATTATTGAAAGATATCTGTGTAAAACAAGCACGTAAATGAGTAATATAATGGTATTTTGAGCGTATTCTATTTTAATTGTAAAAAGCGTGCGCTTTAAAGAAACCTTTTGAAAAAAATCTTGCTCTGATGTTAGCGTTTCGCTAATACAGCGTTATTGTATTCATTATCTTTAATGGATTATTTTAGCCTTGTTAGCGCCTTATACTATAAGGTTTCTTTTCTTCAAAACTGTTGATACGAATGATTAATTGGATATTCATTGTTATTAAAAAATAAGGCGTTTGTTAACCATCGCAAGGAGTAAATTTTAACACCAAAGTAAAAAATACAAACATGTAAGTTCTTAGAACTTATGAGAAATTTATTATAGGGAATACTCTTCATGATGCATATGATTGTTATGATATGGGAAAAATTAAAAATTAAAAAACAAGCTATACGTACACTGATAAAAGTATTAAATAGACTCCTTTGTTCAACCGGTAAAGCAAATGTGACTGCTTAAGTTCTATATTCTTTCAAATCATGCAAAAGATGCACAATATTTAAAGGAAGGTTATAAAGATGAACTGGATTACAAATTATGTTCGTCCTAAAATTAACTCTATATTGGGGCGCCGTGAAATTCCAGAAAATCTATGGATTAAAGATCCTACCAGTGGTGAAATGGTCTTCCATAAAGATCTGGAAGCTAATCAATTTGTAGCTCCCAATTCTGGTCATCATATGCGTATCAGTGCTAAAAATCGTCTCATGCATTTTTTTGATGATGGTGTTTATACAGCTCTTGAAAATCCAAAAGTTGTAACAGATCCTTTAAAATTTCGTGACGAAAAACGCTATATTGACCGGTTAAAAGATTATCGTTCTAAACTTGGGGTTGATGACAATATTTTAAGTGCACGTGGTACGATTGAAGGCTTACCAATTATTGCAACTGTTCAAGATTTCGCCTTTATGGGTGGATCACTTGGTATGGCTTCAGGAGAAGCTATTATCAAAGCTTTTGATACTGCCATTGCTGAAAGGCGTCCGCTGGTTCTTTTTGCTGCTTCTGGTGGTGCACGCATGCAAGAAGGAACACTCTCGTTGATGCAAATGCCCCGTACAACTGTAGCGATTGAAATGTTGAAAGAAGCAAAGCTTCCCTATATTGTTGTGCTGACTAATCCAACCACCGGTGGTGTTACTGCTTCTTACGCCATGCTTGGTGATATTCACATTGCCGAGCCTGGCGCTATGATTGGTTTTGCTGGTCCACGTGTGATTCAACAAACTATACGTGAAACCCTACCAGAAGGTTTTCAAAGTAGTGAATATCTGCTTGAACATGGTATGATTGATATGGTTGTATCGCGTTTAGAAATGAAAACAACAATTGCGCGTATTTTACGCTTGATGATGAAACGCCCTGCTGTTTTTAACCCTTCCGATCCATCCCCAACAGACTCTCAAACATCGCTTTCTAGGACAAAAGCAGCTTAAGTTTATGCAACAAAGTCAAATACAAAGGGTGGTGGATGATTTACTAAGAAATTATCCGAAAAAATTTGATCTTTCTTTAGAGCGTATTGTTCACCTTTTAGAGCGTCTTGGTAACCCACATTTAAAACTTGCCCCTGTTATTCACATCGCTGGAACAAATGGCAAAGGATCTGCTTCAGCAATTTGCCGTGCTCTTTTGGAAAGTGCAGGATACCGCGTTCATGTTTATAGCTCACCTCATCTCGTCAACTGGAATGAACGCTGCCGGTTAGGTCAAAAAGGAGGTGGTCAACTTGTTACAGAAAACCAATTGGCTGAGACAATCCGTGAAATTATAAAAGTAAATCGTCAAGAGCCGATTACTATTTTTGAAATTTTTACAGCCGCTGCCTTTATGTTGTTTAGTATACATCCAGCTGATGTTGTCATTTTAGAAGTTGGATTGGGAGGACGTTTTGATGCTACCAATGTCGTTAACAAACCAGCTGTATCGCTTATTATGCCCATTGATTATGATCATGAGAGCTTTCTTGGAAATACAATTGCTCAAATCGCTTTTCAAAAAGGAGGGATTATCAAACCAAACGTTCCTGTAGTCATTGGGAAGCAAAATTATGAAGAAACTCTTGCTACTTTAATACCCCTTGCTAATAAAAATAAAGCATTTTATGTTCTCTTTGATCAAGATTATCAAAGTTATAAAGAACATGGACGTATGGTTTTTCAAAACAATCAAGGTCTCATGGATCTTCCCCTTCCTAACCTTATTGGAGACCACCAAGTTGCCAATGCTGGTGCATCTCTTGAAGCAGTTTATCAAGCGGGTTTTCAACTTTCAGAACAAACCATAAATGACGCTTTGAAAAATATTTATTGGCCCGCACGAATGCAGCATCTTACCCAAGGACTTTTGGTTGATCAACTATCTCCTGATATTGATTTATGGTTAGATGGTGGTCACAATCCTGCTGCAGGAAAAGTTATTGCGGCAGAACTTACACAATGGAGAAAAAAAACAGATCGCCCCATTATTATGATTGCTGGCATGCTTAATACCAAAGATGCTGTCGGTTATTTTCGTCCTTTAGCTAACCTTGTCGATAAAGTATATACGATACCGCTGCTTGACAATAATGCCAGTATCTCTCCAACAGACTTAGCTAAATCAGCCCAAAAAGTAGGAATCCCTGCTGCCCCAAAAGCGCACCTACAAGATGCTTTGCATAAAATTAAAATGGAATATAAAGAGGCTATTGTTCTTATTAGTGGTTCTCTTTATCTTGCGGGTGATATTTTGCGTGACAATAAAACACCACCGTGCTAGATAATTAGCTATTTTTAAAGCTTTGAAAGATAGACTTTTTAATCATGCAACTTGATTGTGCACTTTATCAACATCCTAAACTCATTACTGTTTTTGGCGGATCCGGTTTTGTAGGACGACATGTCGTTGAAACTTTGACTAAGCGGGGATATCGCGTTCGCATCGCTGTTCGTTGTCCACAAAAAGCTTATTATATGCTCCAAATAGGAGAAGTAGGACAAACCCAAATGCTTAAAACAGATATCAAGCATCGTGCCTCTGTTGCACGCGCATTGCTTGGAGCTGATGCGGCAGTGTTTTTACCCGGTAGCTTAAAACAAGCAAGTCAATCGAATTTTAAAAACACACAAATTGATGGTGTTTACAATGTTGCTGAATTAACAGCAGAAACTGGTATTCCGCTCATCTATATGTCAACACTTGTGGCTAACGAGAATGCTTCATGTCTTTATGCACGTGTTAAGTTTATGGGTGAACAAATCATTCACAACAAGCATCTTCAAGCAATTATTATCCGTCCATCCGTTATCTTTGGACCAGAGGATTGTTTCTTTAACACCTTAGCAGATTTGTCACGTTTTTTACCAATTATGCCTCTTTTTGGAGGTGGACAAAGCAAATTGCAACCCGTGTATGTTGGTGACGTTGCTGAGTTTATCGTGCGCGCTTTAGATGGACAGGTTGCTTGGGGAAAAAATTATGATCTTGGTGGTCCCCAGATTATCACCTTCCAAAATACTCTTGAAAATATACTCAAAATTATTCACCGTAAAAAAACAATCCTATCCATGCCCCTTTCTGCTGGTCTATTGATTGGAGGAATTTTGGGAACAATCGGTAAATTGCCTTTTGTACCAACACTCGTAACAGCCAATCAGATACGTTTTTTGCAAATGGATAACATTGTTTCTAAAGAAGCTATAGAGAATGGATATACTCTAGAAGGTGTGGGTATTACCCCCAGAGCAATGGCAGCATTCTTGCCAAGTTATCTCTGGCGATTTCGTCCACATGGTCAATTTTCCCAAAACCTACTCGTCTAGAATAAATTCTTCCAAAACTGAGTTAATTATTTGATTTATAATTCATAGCGCGTTGTTAGCGGTTTTAAAATCAGAGTGTTCAATAGAGTGATGTTTTTACATTTTAAATACTCTATTCAGTATCACAAAAAATGTTTAATCGTATATCTATAGTCTTTTGATAAAAATCGTTGAAAACAGGAGAAAAGCACTTCTTATAAACTGTCTTTATCCAAGAGCAGGTGCAACATTGGAATCCTAAAGAACCGATTCTGAACTGCCTATCCATAAACATGATAATCTATGGCTTTGCATTTATATTATTTTGCTAAAAAGCTTAATAATGAGATTAAAGTAATTCTTCCTTTTTCAACAACCGCATAAGTGAGTAGAATACGAGTATACTACTTTCGATATTATCCCATAAAAATCAATATAAAAACTGTAAAGCAATGCACCATTTTTATTATTTAAAAGGTATTCCCTCTGGAGACTTTTAAAAGCTTTAAAGTTACGTGAAAAGGATAGAATTTTGTTTATATAATAAAACTTATCATGAAGATCTCCTACTCCATCAACAACATCACTACTCAGATCCATAAATGCATATTTGTTGCACAAATTTATGGAGATTTTAAAAGAGCTTTTTCACATAAAGAAGTCCTCTTCTTGTCTTGCATTTTTTTTTAATTTCTCCTACCGTCTTGGAAAAACTTATTTTAAAGGAATGAAGAATGGCAGCTCAAGATTTTGTTGTCAAAGATATTGCACTTGCCGCTTATGGTCGTAAAGAACTTGATATTGCTGAAACAGAAATGCCTGGTTTGATGGCTTGTCGTAAGGAGTTTTCTTCCAGCCAACCTTTGCGCGGAGCGCGTATTTCTGGCTCATTGCACATGACAATTCAGACAGCTGTTTTAATTGAAACATTAAAAGCGATTGGCGCCGATATACGATGGAGCTCTAGCAATATTTTTTCTACGCAAGACCATGCAGCAGCAGCTATCGCCGCAACTGGCATTCCTGTATTTGCCATTAAAGGTGAAACATTGGAAGAATATTGGACTTATATAGATGCAATCTTCCAATGGCCAGATGGTAATCCTTCCAATCTTATTTTAGATGATGGAGCTGACGCCACAAACTATATTTTAATGGGAAATCGTGCAGAACAAAATAAAGATATTTTATCGCATCCCAAAACAGAAGAAGAAGAAATTTTTTTCAAACAAATACAAAAGCGTATGGATGCAACGCCAGGTTTTTTTACACGACAGCGCGCGGCAATTAAAGGTGTAAGCGAAGAAACCACAACAGGTGTAAACCGTCTTTATCAGTTACAAAAAGAAGGACTTCTACCTTTTCCTGCTATTAATGTTAATGATAGCGTCACTAAATCAAAGTTTGATAATAAATATGGATGTAAAGAATCATTGGTCGATGGTATTCGACGTGGAACAGATGTGATGATCGCTGGTAAAACTGCCATTGTCTGTGGTTATGGTGATGTAGGAAAAGGTTCAGCAGCATCTCTTTCTGGTGCTGGGGCTCGTGTTAAAGTAACAGAAATTGATCCTATCTGCGCTCTTCAAGCCGCTATGGATGGCTATGAAGTTGTTAGTTTGGATGATGCTGCTTCCAGTGCTGATATTATCATCACGACAACAGGCAATAAAGATGTTGTTCGTTTAGATCATATGCGACAAGTAAAGGATATGTGTATTCTTGGAAATATTGGTCATTTTGATAACGAAATCCAAGTCGCTGCCCTTAGAAATTTGCCATGGACAAATATTAAACCACAAGTTGATATGATCACCTTTCCCGATGGAAAACGCATCATTTTGCTCTCTGAAGGGCGTTTGTTAAACCTCGGGAATGCGACTGGGCATCCTTCTTTTGTCATGTCAGCCTCGTTTACTAATCAAGTTTTAGCGCAAATTGAACTTTTTACCCGTTCAGAACACTATACAAATGAAGTCACTGTTTTGCCTAAACATCTTGATGAAAAGGTTGCACGTCTACATCTGGATCGGTTAGGAATAAAATTAAGTGTTTTATCAGAAGAACAAGCCGCTTATATTGGAGTCTCACCACAAGGACCTTATAAACCAAACCATTACCGTTACTAATACGTTTCCTTGGGTTAAAAAAGGGAAAGATGCCGTGCTCAGCTTTGGTGACTATAACCCCAAAGAAAAAACTCAAAAAGAGATCCGAATCTATACGTATATATTTTTCTTTTTTTTCTTTTTTTCTCCAACATGCGCTTTTGCTCAGTCATTGGAAGGTTATTTACCATTTTTCTTCACTTTTCCGAATGGTCCATGGCTGCTTTTAGCGCTGTGTGGAGGAATTTCTTGTGCTTCACTTCTCTCGTGTATAGCTGTTACCGTGCGTGCAAAAAAAACTGCACAGAAGCCTTTGAAGATAATTCAGGCAAATTTTTCTGAAAAACTTAAATATTATGAATGGCTTCTGGAAGAAACCGAGCAATTCCTTCTTATTTGGGAAAATCCAACAACCTTACCCCGTGTTGTTGGTGCTCTTTCTGCATTGCAAAAAATAGGAATCGATCAGAAAGATTTTCAGCGTTTTGAGCTCTGGGTTGAAGAAAATTCTCTGCGAGAACTTGATTATGCATTGACTCAACTACGTTGTAAATGTCACCCTTTTGATCTTTCTATCACCACCACAAACAATGTACTGCTACAAGTTACAGGAGTCATCGCAGGAACAGTCGCCATTGCTCGTTTTCAAGATATCTCAAAACAACAGAGTGAAAATTCTCGTTTACAGAAAGATATCGCCCGCCTTCTTACTGAACTGAGAATGCAGCGTAATCTTCTTGATCTTATTCAAGAGCCCGTATGGATAAAAGATTGTGAAGGAAAAGTTTGTTTTATCAATCGCGCCTTTAGAGAAATGACAGACTTTCGTGAAGACAGTGATGACGTGGGGGATCTTTTCAATGAAAATACACAACGCAAAACAGATGAAACAGAAACAATTTTTCAAGAACATGTTCATACGGTTATTGGTGGAGAACGGCACCGTTTTCATCTCACACGTATTACAACAGCTGAAGGGATGGCAGCTTTTGCACGTGATGACAGCGCATATGAAAATCTTGCTCATGAATTAAGATATGTTCTTCAAAGCCATTGTGAAACACTTGACCAAATTTCAACAGCTGTAGCCATTTTTGATACAAACCAAAAATTAAAATTCTGTAATCATGCTTTCAAAATTTTATGGCCGTTGGAGAGTTCTTTTTTAGAAAGTGAACCAAGCCATACATTGTTTCTTGAACGTTTACGTGAAAAGGGGCTCATTGCTGAACACCCTGATTGGCGCGCATGGAAAGAAGAACTTTTAAAAGCCTATTGGCAAACAGAATCGAACCAACAAATTTGGAATCTTCCAGATGGACGTACGGTGCGTGTTGTCTCGAACCCTCATCCACAAGGAGGTGTCACTTGGCTTTACGAAAACCTTACAGAAAAAATTGATCTTGAGCGCCGTTATAATACACTTATTAAAATACAAGGTGAAACACTTGATAAACTTTCTGAAGGTGTGGTCGTTTTTGGTACTGATGGACGCCTTCGCTTATCGAATCCTGCCTTGTCGAAATTGTGGTCTCTTCCTTATAATTTACTGGTAGAAGGAACCCATATTACACAGTTACAAAGCCATTGTTCAGCCTTAACCTTGGGGCAAGAATGGGATCAATTTACCAAGTTCATTACCGGTTTTGCTGAAAAACGTGAAACATTTTCAGGTCGTATAGATCTTAAAAATGATATGATTATTGACTATACTCTGGTCCCTCTTCCTAATGGACAAACGATGCTTACTTTTGTGAATGTTACGGACACTGTCCATGTTGCGCGTGCTCTTCAAGAAAAAAATGAAGCATTAGAAAGTGCTGATCGTTTGCGTAATGAATTTGTCCAACATGTTTCTTATGAATTACGCACACCTCTCACCAATATTATTGGATTTTCCGATATTTTACGTGATCAAATTTTCGGCTCTATCAATGAACGTCAACAAGAATATCTTGAACACATTCATTCAGAATCAGGAACTCTTTTAAATATTGTTAACGATATTCTTGATCTTGCTACCCTTGATGCAGGCATTATGGAGTTGGACATAAAATCGGTTAACATTGCCGATGCTATGATACAAGCAGTAGCACGTGTAGAAGATCGCCTTAATGGACGGCATATTACGCTTTTACAACAAATTTCTCCTTCCTTAAATTCTATTTCTGCTGATGAAAAGCGCTTGCATCAAATTTTTGTGAATGTACTGAGTAATGCTATTAATTTTGCAACGGAGGCGAGTACTATTGAATTTTGCGTCGATGAACAAGATGATAACATTGTCTTTAGCGTTCACAATCAGGGCTCTGATATCCCAGAGGACGTCCTTGATCGTATTTTTAAACGTTTTTCTTCCCATTCACACCATGGTGGGCGTGCGGGAGCGGGTCTTGGCCTTTCCCTTGTAAAAAGTTTCGTTGAACTACACGGTGGACATGTTGAAATTCTTACCGGTTCTGGAAAAGGAACAACAGTTAAATGTTTTTTCCCACTCTCCAAAGGAGATACGATTTTTTAATTTTAACCTTTATGATAACAAAAATTTTTCATCCATTTCATGGAACTTTTAATGAATTTTAGTTTTTTTCTTGAAAATGAAGAGGCAACAAAGCTTTTTGCACAAAATTTAGCTCTTTCTTTAAAGCCAGGAGATCTTGTAACGCTGCAAGGAGATCTTGGAACTGGAAAATCAACCATTGCACGTACAATCATTCAAACACTTGCGAACGATAACACTATGGATGTTCCAAGCCCTACTTTTACTCTTGTGCAAAGCTATCAACTTCCAAAGTTTGAAATTATTCATGCTGATCTTTATCGCCTTTCTATGGCAGAAGAAATTGATGAATTAGGGCTTCATGAAACTCGTGAGAAAAATATTTTACTTGTTGAATGGCCAGAAAGAAATACAGCTCTTTTAGAACTCGCCACTTTTGCACTCACCTTACACTATAAAGAACATGGGCGTCATGTAACAGTTAGATCAGCGCAACATTCCATTGAATGTTTGCAACAGTCTTTTACAATTCGTACATTTTAAAAAAACATGAACATCATCATTTTTTAATTTGATAATACCTCAGTACTACCTATGAAATCTGAGATGATGGACAACATAAAGAAGGCTTCATGGAGGCACCAACCATGGAAGATGAAACGAAATGCTGACTCTTTTATATAACAATGACATAAATTGCAAAGAACAGCCGTTAATTTATAGAAATTCATCAATTTATTTTAGAGAATCTGATACCTACAATTTTGATTTTAGAGAATAGTATAAGAGAATTTTAAATTGAAGTGATAACCCTTTAGAAGAGCATTATATAACCTGTAGTGAATTGCTTGTCTCTTTCTGCTTAAAAATTGTGAGCTTCAGAAAAGTAATTTGCAAAGTTTTTGCTTAAAATCTCCCTTTATGTGTTGAAAACACTATCTATCTCAATAGTCTTATCTAAGAAGAAATACCTTTAATGAAATTATCATTCACCCAATATTTTTAACGCGCCTATAAGGAAAGAATTGCCTATATTCTTCATACAAAGCAATTTTTTATAAAAATGGTCAATTGAATCATGCATAAAAGCACGAATTCTTAAATTCATTTACAATTTTGATTTTTATTGTCTTTTCATTATAATATAATGCAAAAAAGAATATTTTAAAAAAGTCAAAAGGAGAGACAAAACTTCTCTCCTTTATAGTGATTATATGTGGAATTAACTAAGCCCATCTTTTATCCATTCAGAAAGACGTCCTTTAGAGGTAGCGCCAACCATATTCGATGAAATATTTCCATTTTTAAACATTAGTAATGTAGGGATAGAACGTACTCCGTATTGGGTAGCCAGTTCCGGATTTTCATCAATATTTACCTTAGCAATTTTAACTTGATTTTGCATTTCTATTGAAATTTCATCCAAAATTGGAGCAATCACTTTGCAAGGGCCACACCATTCTGCCCAAAAATCAACCACAACAGGGGTGGAAGAGGTTAGAACTTCACTTTCGAAATTGTCCTTATCAACTTTTATACACGTCATTGATTTATCCTTTATATTCACCTTTTATAGATTGGTATAATAACAATTCATATCAAGTTATTGCAAAGATAAATTATTAAAGGACTTTTTTACACCAGGGATTGTGCGTTGTGTTTGTTTGAGCGATTTTATGAAAGTAAATAAAATGTAAAAATGCTTTGCAAGGAAAAGAGTAACTTATAAGGCAACTTCACTAAGAAATGCCTCAAGTTTTTCTGGAGGAAGTTTAAAAATTTTGGCTTCTTTACTGTAGATAAGCAGAGCCTGTATATCTTTATCGGGATGAATAGCTTGCAATAATTTTCGATAAAGAGCCATTTGCAACCAATGATGGGAAGCAATAGCAGCTTCATTTTCTGGCGGGGTTCCTGTTTTAAAATCTGCAAAGATAACACTGTTTTGCGTGATGTAGAGACGGTCAATTTGACCAGAGATTGCTTGTTCTTTTCCACGAATTTTCACAATACCCATTAAGGAGACCTCAGCACGTGAATGCTCAGAGAAAAGGGGTTTGAGATAAACATGATCTAATATTTTCCAAATATGGCAAAGAGCATCTTCTCTTTGGCTCTCATGCCAATGAGAGGCTTTGATATTGAGATAGTTTCGAGCATAATCTCGACGTTTTTGTGGGGGACAATCGGGCAAATACTGTAACAATCGGTGAACGAGATTACCATATTCAATGGAAAAAGCTCTGTTTGTGTTCATGGCTCCTAAAACAGGTGAAGTGGTAAGCTGTTTTGGACTTGAGGACAGCTCTGTATCAGCTTCAATGGAAAGGCTCGCCACTGACGGTTTTAACGGTTTTGGTAACACTGGTTCTGCTGGTACTTTATGAGAGAAAAAAGCAGGCAAAGGTGGTAAGGTTTGGCATTCAGCGGAAGGAACTTTTGAGTTTATAGAAGCAGAAGAAGCAGGTGTAATGCAATAACGCCAAGCTGCAATATCTTCCGAAGAATCTTTTATAGCAAGGGCATGCGGTTCGAGGGCTTTTTTTACGAGTTGTAACCATGTATGAGATGGCGTTTTCGGACCTTTATACCCACAAATAAACAAGCGATCTTCAGCGCGTGTCATTCCTACATAAAGAAGACGCCTATATTCTTCTTCTGCACGCTCTTTTAAATATGAAATTGCTTGTTTAGAGAGTTTTGTATTAAACTTTTCATTGGGATGCCAAATAAAGGCTTGTTTTCCGTTCCATTGTGCATTGTTTAAAGGAACTTTAAGCAAGTGAGGCGCATGCTGAGGATGCCAAATCGCACTGCCAGGATCGACTAAAAACACAACAGCAGCCTCTAGTCCTTTTGCAGCATGAACAGTCATAATGCGAATTTCTTCATTACTTTGTTCAAATTCACGTTTAATTTCTGGTTCGCTTGCACTTAATGTTTCTAAAAAAGCTTGTAATCCTGGTAATCCTGTTTTTTGAATAGTGAGCGTATAATCCATAAAAGCATCGAGCACATCATTTGCTTCAGATCCTAAACGGGATAGAATTTTTTGCCGTCCCTTATCATTGTTCAGAATATAGCTATAGAATTCAAAAACCGGTATTTGATCCACTAAAGCACGATAATGGTTTAGCTTCTCAAAAGCATCTTTAAAAGATACCTGCGATGATGTATGCGCACACAGACTTTGCCAAAGAGAGCCGGTGCGGTGTGCGGCAAGCTGATAGAGTTCCTCTTCACTAAGAGCAAAAAGTGGGCTTTTTAAAACACAAGCAAGAGAAAGATCATCTTGTGGCTGTAAAACAAAACGCGCAAGCGCCATTAAATCACGGATACTAATATGTTTGGTAAGCTGTAAACGATCAGCCCCTGCTACGGGAATATTACGGTGTTTAAGAGCACGAGAAAGAGCTGAGACAAATTGATCACGTTTACGGACCAAGATCATAATATCACTTGCACGTATTAAGCGTCCTTTTGCTGGAAGCATTTCGCCTTTTTGTAACCAGTCAGCAATCGTTTCAGCAATTTTTTCTGCTAAACGGACTTCAGGTGTATCTAAATGATTAACAGTTGCATGCCAATCTTGAGGAAACTCACTCGTTTCTTTTGAAATGGCATCCCATATAACAACTTCACCGGGACTGTGAACACGGATAGCTTCATGCACCGTTTTTGTATTTTCTGCCGAAAGTCCTTTATAGTTTTCTGGTGTTTCAAAAACAAGATCAACGCTTTTAAGAACATCTGCTGTAGAGCGAAAAGAATAATGCAGTTGTATTTTTTCAAATTGCTGATTTGTTTGCTGCACTTTTTTTTGAATAATTCGTCCATTTTCAGCAAAATTTTCTGGAGCAGCGCCTTGAAAAGAATAAATAGATTGCTTTTCATCTCCAACAGCAAAAAGAGTCCGTATGTTTGTTCGTTGGCTATACCCTGAAAAAAATTCCTGTGCCAACAGTTGAATAATTTGCCATTGCTCAGGGTTGGTGTCTTGTGCTTCATCAAGTAGAATATGATCAAGTCCCTGATCAAGTTTATAGTGCACCCATTGGCTTGCACCTTTGCGCTGTAACAAATGAAGTGTACGCTCAATAAGGTCATCAAAGTCTAAGAAGCCATTGGACTTTTTTAGATTCTTATAAATTTTGAGATAAATAGTACAGAGCTGAAAAGCAGCCATATTGAGGGTGGCAACCTTTGCGCATTGATATTTTTCTAAAAGAACAGAAAGCTTGTTTTGTTTATCTTCAAGCATTTGTTGAATAAAAGGCCAAATTTCGTCTGATTTTTTATGAAATAAATGTGAAAAATTACGCGGCTCACCTTTTGTTGTAAAATAAACATCAGAAATAATATTGAGAATATTTGTCTCATCATGCACCTTTTCTAATTGGGAAAGTTTTGCCACCATATCCTTAAAGCTTTGATTACCATTGGTTTCACAATGCTTAAGAGCATAAAGAGGAAGGCGCGCTGTTTGTTTAATTTGTTCCAGAAGATATTGATTTGTTTCATTGGGCGCTAAGTTAAAAAGCGCGCGCAATTTTTCTTCTCCATTTTCAGATAAAAGAGAAGATAAAAAATCAGACAATTTATGTTGCTTTTCAACTGCCTCATAGAGCAATTGATTAAAAGTATGTTCGCTAATAACTTGAAGTAACAGCTGCAAAGCAGGTTGTACATCACGACGGGCTAAAAGTTCGCGACGGGATTCTTGTTGTAATTTTTTTCGACCGATATCATCGGGAAGTTCAAAATGCCCTGCAATATTGGCTTCTAACATAAATTGATGTAAGAGAGCTTCACAAAAAGCATGAATCGTTTGAATTTTTAAGCCACCAGGCGTTTCGAGGGCACGCGCAAAGAGTTGCCGTGCATAAGTTAGTTTTTGCGCATTAACAGGTTTTTTTTCAAACCGTGTTAAGGTTTCTTGCAGCTGTGCATCATCGAGCTCATTCCAACTAGAAAGCGTGCGAAAAATTCGTGATTGCATAACAGCAGCAGCAGCTCTTGTATAAGTAAGGCATAAAATACGTGCTGGAGGCGTACCGTTTAAAAGCAAACGGATAACACGTTCACTTAAAACGTGGGTTTTTCCAGATCCAGCATTTGCAGAAACCCACACGTTTTTTTGGGGATGTGTTGCTGTTGCTTGTGCATCAAGAGCGGCTTCAGGAATAGAAAAAAACGTCATGATTACTCTTCTTTATGAAAACCACTTGACCATTCCCACAACCGAGCCAAATGGTCGTAGTCACCTTCATATCGTTTTGACATGGGGACAGCATGTGAGAGATAGCCTTGTTGTGGATTTTGATAATAAGTTATGAGTGCGATAAGATTTTCCCATGCATTTTCAGCAAGATCAACAGCACTTAGATAAGTTTTTCCGTCTTTTTTCTTTAAAAGAATTGATTGGGATTTAATTTCACCTTTTTTGTTAAGGGGAATGTAAAATAAATTTGAGGGTGTAAAATCTTGAAAATCTGGGAAGCCCCCTTGTATGAGTAAAGCTGTTTCTAAAGCCAATTGCGGAAATAATAATTCACGAACTTGTTTTGATGAAGGAGGGGTTCCGGTTTTGAAATCTAGAATTTCAACCGTTTTATCTGGCAAAACATCAAGACGATCAGCGCGTCCTGAAAGGGTTACTCCTGTTGTTCCTATAGGAATTTTTTGTGATACCACTTCCGAATATCGCTCTCGCAGCCCTAAACTTTGTTCCCATTGAATAAAGCGTGGAGCAAGGTTTTCAAAACTATTCCACCAAATTACTTCAATATCGGGTGGAAAATTGAACTTATCAAACTCTTTACGCCCAATAGCAAGCAGTACATTGAGTGCATTTGCAGCATTTGGATTTTTCATTTGTGTGCAAAAAGCTGCAAGAATAGCGTGATAAAGTGTTCCTCGTTCTGAAGCGCTAGGATCATGAATAAGTTCTTTAAGTGGTTTGAGCCTTAAGATTTTTTTGGCATAAATAGCATAGGGATCATATCGCAATGTTTCTATTTCAGTGACTGAAAAATGGCGCGGGCGTATATCAAGAGGTGGAGAAGGGCAAGGACGTTCCACCTCAGAAGTTATGCTTGTATGATCAAGCATCTTTGCCCAATGGCGTAGTATTTCACCTCGTTCACGGATTTGTTCCCAAACCTGTTTTCCTACAACTGTTTCCATGCGTTGTAGCCAGCGTGATGGAATGGAAGGCGTATGATTAACGCGCAATGCGCGACTCATCACCACTTTATCCATTCCCATTGCCCATTGAAAATCATGCGCAGAAAGACCAATACGCTGCTCTGGTGGTTCCAGAGTTAACATCATTTTCATCGGTCGCGATAAAAAAGCATCATTTCGGGTTGATATTGGCCATGACCCTTCATTAAGACCGCCGATGACCACTGTATCAACCGTTTGCAAACGCGATTCCAAAGTACCCCAGATGAATAAACGTGGATGTCCCCCAGGCGAAGGTGCGACGGAACGAGTTGCTATTATGGCAGAAAACATAGCAGGCCATTCGCAAAGATGAAATGTTAATCCGGATTGATCACTGACCAATTCACGTAGAAAATTTGATAAGGCTTGTCCTGCTTCATGTTGATAAAGATGTGCAAGAGAATTATCCTCATTGCGACCAAAATTTTCAAAAATCTCAACAGTTGCTATTGCAGCCTCATTGATGGTGCATTCTTTCTCTTGTTTCATAAGAGATGTTAAAGGTTCAATAGCTGTCCTCAAAAGATGACAAAGGAAACGTGCTTCTTCACATTTCTGCTGATCAAGAGCGTTGATTTCAGAATTATTATGAAAGTATGTTTCAATCCATTTTTCAAGAAATTGATCACACTCGCAAAGCTTAATACGCCCTGTATTCCCTCGAAGAACAAAAAGTTCAAAATTTTCTGCCATTTCCCGTAAACGATGACGATTTTGTTGGAGTGTTGTAAGGGGATGTTTAAGAAGAGAAAGAAAAGCAATGGGATCATCAGGTTGCAATACATTTTCTAAGATAAGTCGTAAGAGAGTTACAGGCAATGTTTGTGCAAGTGGTATTCCGCCTGAATCATTTGCTTCAATTCCAAATCGCTGTAATTCCACGGCAACACGGCGTGCTAAATTACGGTCATTTGTAATAAGAGCCGCAGTTTTTTGAGGTTCTTCAATAGCTTTGCGTAAGGTAACAGCTATAGCGAGAGCTTCTTCACGTTCATTTATAGCTTCAATAAATGACCAATCTGCACAAAGATTTTCATAATCATCACGGACAATTTGTATCCATTTATCTGTTGTAGAAGCAGGTCGGAGTGCTTCTGATAAAAGAGCCATTCGTTTTTTCTTTGTTATACTTTGTTGGCCAATTTCGCAAACATGATGACGTTGACACTCCATGAGAGTTAGAAGTTTTTTTAAATGATATTGAGGATGGCTAAAAACATTTTCTGCAGGATCAAAAAAATCACAAGCTGTTTTTTCTTTATTGCTTGTGCTTAGTGCATTCCATTGTTCTTCATCCATATGAAGATCAAGGCCAGGAAGAACAACAGCCCCTTTGGGCAGAGAAGCTATAACCTTTAAAAGATGAGAAACTGCGGGCATAGAACCTGACACACCAGCAGCAATGATAGGTTTATCAGGCTGCGTGCATCGCAAAGTCTCTGCATGCATTGTGAGTGCTTGATTACGCCATTCCGCGGGATTGCTTCGTTGCCTTTCGGTCAAGATTTGTGGCCAATTTTGCGTAACAATAGTCAGAAAGTCGAGCGTTATTTGCCACCATTCAGCGACCATATCAGGTGCAATATCTTTAAGTTTCGACCAATCTGCTCCTTCTGTTTCAATTTCGTCCATCAAATGCGCTAAATCCTGAGCAAGCCAAATTGCATCAGCACTATGAGCCGGAATAAGTACATCTTCTGTACCAAACATGGCACGCAGATGCGCAGGTAAATTTTCACGCCATGGGCGAATAAGGCGCGCTAAAAGCAGTAAGCGTTCACTTTTTCCAATGGGTGGATTCAGAGTGCTGGTATGATTTTCAACAAAAAGGAAACTGTCTTCATCGACATCTCCTAGAGCACGAATGGTTGGTAAGAAAGTTGATTGTGTATCGCTTCTTTCAACAAAGGCTAAACGTAAAGCGCGAGCAGCACGACGTGTCGGAACATAAATAAGGCTATCGGCAAGGGCAGTTTGAATGTCTCCATTGGGAGCGAAATTATCAATAAGGGTACCGGAGAGCAGTGCCTCAACAAAGTGAGGCAAAAAAGCCATTCCAGAAGATATAGAAAAGACACGTGGTTTATAAGTCATATGATCTCATATTGGGAATAACAAATTTCATCTTATTGATTATTTGCTTTATTTTGACTGTATACAATTTTCATACAAGAAAAAACTGAAAAGCTCTATTTATACAGGAGATTTTTAGCTGACATTCAAAATACTGAAATATATGACCTTGTCTTAAGCTATTGTGAAAAAATATATCAAAATTTTAAAAGACGTTACAATTACAAATATATTATAACTTATTGAATATTATAAAATAAATTTACCGTATTCTTTATACAGTGCAATCTGAAAGTGTTCTTTACATACTCCTTTTGTTTTCAGAAAAAATAACAATATTCAGATCCCCAACTCAATATGAAAAATCATTATCAACCAAATTGTTACATAAAAAATTCTTCTTTACATTAAAAGCTTACTTGATAATCTTTAAAAGTAGAAAATTTTATCTTAGGAGCTCTTTCTGCTTCATAATTTAATGAAAAATGGTTCTCCGCTAAAAAAACTGGATCACCTTCTAAATCATACGCAATAGCAGAGCGGTGATTGCTGAGAAACTTTTGCAACTCATCTTTGCTCTGCGCTGAAATCCAACGGCATAAATTAAAGCGCGCAGACTCAAAATTCACTGGCAAAGAATATTCTATTTTTAATCGTTCTTTTAAGACATCAATTTGCAAAGCACCAATAACACCAATGAGAGAAGGCGACCCATCATCAGGAATAAACAATTGTACAACCCCTTCTTCAGCCATTTGTTGCAAAGCTTCTTTGAGCTTTTTTGCTTTCATTGGATCGCCCAAACAAACACGACGCAAAATCTCTGGTGCAAAATTTGGTACTCCCTTAAAGAGGATATCTTCTCCTTCAGTCAAAGTATCGCCGATACGCAATGTTCCATGATTAGGGATTCCTACGATATCACCAGCATAGGCTTGATCAGCAATTTGGCGCGAACGCGCAAAGAAAAATTGTGGAGCCGAAAGTGTCATCGGTTTTCCTGTTCGGACCAACTTTGTTTTCATACCACGTTCAAGTGTTCCCGAGCATACCCGAAAAAATGCAATACGATCACGATGATTAGGATCCATATTCGCTTGAATTTTAAAAACAAATCCCGTCATTTTAGGTTCAGTTGCTATGATATTGCGCTGATCTGCACTTTGATCACGAGGACTTTGACCAAAATCAATAAGTGCATTGATCAAATCACGAACACCAAAATTTCGTAAAGCTGAACCAAAATAAACCGGAGTCATATGACCTTCACGGAAAGCTTGAAGATCAAAATTCTTGCAAACACTTTGAGCAAGTTCTACCCCTTCAATAAAAGTGGAACGTTGATATTCAGGGAGTAAATGGACAACCTCTCTGGGATTTGAAACTATTTGCTGTGTTATCTCATCATCTTTTTGACGAAAACGATTATGATGAAGGTCATAGGTACCAACAAAATCTTTACCCGTACCAATTGGCCATGTTATAGGCGCGGTATCAAGAGCAAGCTTTTCTTCAATTTCATCTAAAAGCTCTATAGGATCACGTGCCTCACGATCCATTTTATTGATAAACGTAACAATAGGAATATCCCGCATCCGACATACTTCAAACAATTTCAGTGTTCTTGGCTCAATTCCGCGTGCCCCATCCAATACCATGATAGCACTATCAACAGCTGTGAGAGTGCGATACGTATCATCCGCAAAGTCCTCATGTCCTGGAGTATCTAGGAGATTAAAAATATGATTTTCATATTCAAACGTCATCACCGAAGTCACAACGGAAATACCACGATCACGCTCAATATTCATCCAATCAGAACGGGTTTGAATACGATCTTTTTTGGCTTTTACTTCTCCTGCAAGTTGAATAGCACCACCAAACAATAAAAGCTTTTCTGTTAATGTTGTTTTCCCCGCATCTGGGTGAGCAATAATTGCAAATGTACGGCGTCGCTTTACTTCCTGCACTCTTCGTTCCATTATTCCTCCACAGGACGTGCAAGTGTTTCAGCAATCAGTGCACGCATTTCATTAATCCCATAAAGCGCTATAAATGATCCCCATCGTGGACCTCGCTCTTGTCCAAGAAGGACTTCATACAACATTTGAAAAAAAACATTAGAAACACCAGGCCCACCTTCAGGGCTTTTTTTGCTATGATCTTGATAGCGTTCCGTTAACCTTGCAACATCAAGAAGCATATTTTGTAATATGTTGCCATCAACAGTTTCAGGTAAATGAGCTAATTTTTCATCAATTTGTGCTAATGTTGCTCGTTCGCTATCATCTGGTATACGAAATTTCTTGTTTGGTTTAACAAAAACATCAAAATATTTAATGGCAAACTTCACCAATTGATCAAGTTCTGGATAAGTTTGTGAATTTGCTTCTTTAGCGTAACGAGAAATAAAACCCCAAAGAACTTCTGCATTCTCCGCATTTGAAGCACTTACCAAATTTAAAAGCATCGCAAAGGATACAGGCAAATCAACCTGCGGTGGACAACCATTATGAATATGCCATACAGGATTACTAAGCCGTTCTTGCCAACTTTGACGACCATAAGCAGAAAGATGAGCATAATATTCATCTACAGCTTTAGGAATAACATCAAAATAAAGCCTTTTTGCTGTTTTAGGTTTTGAAAACATATAAAGCCCTAAACTCTCTGTTGGGGCATATGTAAGCCATTCATCAATGGTTAAGCCATTTCCCTTGGATTTGGAAATTTTCTGCCCTTTCTCATCTAAAAAGAGCTCATAGTTGAATCCTTCTGGGGGCTTTCCACCTAATACTTTACAAATTTTAGAAGAAAGATTTGTGGAATCGATAAGGTCTTTTCCGGCCATTTCATAATCAATGCTAAGTGCTGTCCAACGCATTGCCCAATCTACCTTCCACTGACACTTAACTTTGCCCCCCGTAACCTCTGTTTCTATGGTTTCTCCTGTTTCAGGTTCAATATAAGTGACAGTCCCTTTTTCAACATTACGCGCAATCATCGGTACCTGTAATACTTTTCCAGAAAAGGGAGAAATCGGTAGAAAGAGTGAATAGGTCGCTTGCCGTTCTTCACCTAATGTTGGTAAAATAATTGCCATAACCTTGTCATAACAGGCAAGGATTTTCAAAAGTGTTTCATCAAAACGACCGGAATTGTAATAATCCGTAGCACTTGCAAATTCATAATCAAAACCAAAACGATCAAGGAAAGCCCGTAACCGCGCATTATTTGCCGCTCCAAAAGAAGGATAATCATCTCCAAAAGGGTCGGGTACACGGCTCAACGGTTGACCAAGATAATGTTCCATCCTCTCGCGATCAGGCACATTCTCAGGAACCTTGCGCAAACCATCCATATCATCAGAAAAACAAAGTAATTTTGTTTTTACTTTATTCTCCGTGAGAATATGAAATGCATGACGCACCATGGTTGTACGTGCAACTTCCCCAAAAGTTCCAATATGCGGTAAACCAGAAGGGCCATAACCTGTTTCAAATATCACACTGTCTGGATAACCCGTTTTTTCATACCGTTTGATAATCTTACGTGCTTCTTCAAATGGCCAAGTTCTCGATTGAGAAGCTGCATCTTTTAATTCAGGCGTAAGGTTGAGGGTATCACACTGATCACGCATCATTATTTATCCTAAAAATTACACTCTTTCAAAATAGGGTGTATGGTTCTTGAATTTATTCGTCAATAATAGCAAGCAAAAAGATGAAAATTTCTTTATACTCTTAAGTCACTATACAAAAACCGCCCTCGTTATAAACATATTTTGTTCTGATAAAAATCAAAAACATTCAATATTATAAAGCAAAATTGACCTGTTTTGATTATCGAAGCCTTCATTGCTATTATTATCATGGGTTTTGCTTATTATATTTATTAGCGCAGAAGATAAGCTTCTAGTATTGAACGAAAGAACGGTAAAAACCAACAGAAAAATGCTTAAACTAGGCATTTCATACAAAAGCACTAATCCATATTACACTTGTCACCGTAATTTTCTATTTCTTTTCTTTATCACCTTGATGACGCATTGCTAATGTACGCAAACGTAGAGCATTTAATTTAATAAAACCAGTTGCATCTCTTTGATCATAAACACCTTGATCATCCTCGAAAGTTACTAACTCACTGGAATAAAGTGATTTCTTACTTTGGCGCCCTTCAATAATTACATTCCCCTTATAAAGCTTTAACGTGACTTCACCTTCAACATGTTCTTGAGATAAATCAATAGCTGCCTGCAACATCTTACGTTCCGGCGAAAACCAAAATCCATAATAAATGAGTTCTGCATAACGTGGCATCAATTCATCTTTTAAATGAGCTGCGCCACGATCTAACGTTAAAGATTCTATAGCTCTGTGAGCCGTCAAAAGAATGGTTCCACCTGGTGTTTCATAAATACCCCGCGATTTCATACCCACAAAGCGATTTTCTACCAAATCTAACCGACCAATACCATTATCGCGCCCATAATGATTTAATTCTGCAAGTAAAGTTGCAGGAGATAAATTTTTTCCATTGATTGAAACAGCATCGCCTTTTTTAAAGCCAAGAGTAATTCTGGTTGCTTGATCTGGAGCATCTTCCGGCGAAAGAGTACGCATATGGACATATTCAGGAGCAGGAAGTGCTGGATCTTCTAAAATCTTTCCTTCTGATGAAGAATGCAATAAATTTACATCCACTGAAAAAGGCGCTTCACCTTGCTTATCCTTTTCTACAGGAATTTGATGAATACGAGCAAATTCAAAGAGATCTGTCCGACTCTTAAAATCCCAATCACGCCATGGAGCAATAATCTTTATATCAGGATTAAGCGCATAAGCGGAAAGCTCAAAGCGTACCTGATCATTGCCTTTTCCTGTTGCTCCATGAGCAATGGCATCTGCCCCTGTTTCCTCAGCAATTTCAATAAGGCGTTTTGAAATAAGTGGACGTGCAATTGATGTTCCTAAAAGATAAGTCCCCTCATAAACGGTATTGGCTCGAAACATCGGAAACACAAAATCACGCACAAATTCTTCGCGCAAATCTTCAATGTAGATCTCTTTAACACCTAGCATTTCAGCTTTACGACGAGCAAGTTCTAGCTCTTCCCCCTGCCCCAAATCTGCTGTAAAAGTTACAACTTCAACACCTAGCGCACTTTGCAACCATTTAAGAATAATTGACGTATCCAATCCACCTGAATAAGCCAAAACAACTTTTCTAATATTTTGCCACTTTTTCATTTTAAAGTTCTATATGAGCTACTTTTTTATTTCTACCCAAAAATCAAAACGATGCAAGAAATATAAAAATAAATTCTTTTTAAGCAACATTAAAAAGACGCAAAAAGCGTAAATAAAGGTGCCTCAAAGTATAAATAGTGAACACTGCTTAAAAATAAAAGGAGATTTACGTGTCATTTCTACCGGAGTGGTCTATTGTTGTACAATTTGCTTTAGCATCGTTGATTTTAGCACTTATTCCAGGACCAGATATGATGCTTTCTGTAGGACGAACCATTACACAAAGCAAAAAAGCTGGAATTATGTGCGCCTTGGGTAGTGCAACAGGGTTTGCCATTCAGGTTACCGCTGTAGCACTTGGCTTATCAGCGCTTATTTTTGCTGCACCACATACTTTTGTTCTTCTGAAAATTGTTGGCGCCTTTTATCTTTTATGGTTTTCCTTTCAAGCTTTACGGAGAAACCCCACTTTTTCCTTTGAACAGACATCTTCTAAATCTCAAAGCGCTAAACGTAACTATCTTGCTGGTATTGGAATTAATCTTCTCAATCCTAAAGTTATACTCTTTAACGCGACATTCTTACCACAATTTATCAATGCGAATGATCCTATGGCAACACAAAAATTGCTCTTTTTAGGACTCTCTTATATTCCTATTTCTTTCCCCATTACAATTGCAATCGTTTTTACAGCGCATAAACTTACCAAAACTCTCAAAAAGAACCCTCTTTATATTCGCTTTCTCGACTGGCTTATTGCTGGTACTTTTACCAGCTTTGCCCTCCATCTCCTTGTGGTTACAAAACATTGATTTATACGTGTAATGTATCGCTTTTAATTTAAATAAAAAAACAAATATTATAAGATTTTTTCATTTCAAACCTGTTTGTTTTGAATAAAACAATACCTTTCCTTTGTACATCACAAGAGAAGCTGGAGTTTTCGTATGGATAAAAACTATCTAAGAAAAGAATAAAAACACCTCTTATAAACCATCTCAAGTACTAAAAGCTGTTACAACATTGGGAGCTGAAAAATAGAATGGTGGTACCAATTTACACCTTTATTAAACATAAAGGTGTAGGAGTACAATACATTCACAGAAGCTTTTTGTTACACTCCTCACAAGCATTATCGTGATATGAAGAGTGTACTAAGAGATACTTAAAAAACATATCAATGGATAACTTAATGGTATTTATATTTTAGATCCTCTGTTTTGCTTGTGATGCGTGATCTTATTTAAGAAAATAATAAACAAAAGCATGAGGCAGTGCACAATCTCCACTTTTTAAAAGATATTACCGTAGATGCTTTTAAAAGACACAAAACCTAATTAATGAGTACGATAATAAGGTAGAAATTAGTTATAATCCTTAAGACCTCATATTCCCTCTAAATTAGGCTTCCTTCTTAATTTCAGAGATTATGCAAACAAGACTATAGACAATATCTTACCCCATTTAGCATATAAACGCTGAAACTGTTCGTCTAGCACTTATCCATCTTAATCTCTGTCTCACATATGCCATCGCATGAGGTTTGGATATTAATTTACAAACAAAAAAGTATAGGCCTCGATATCGCTGAAAATTGCGTTACCTAATGACCAATGGCATTTTCAAGTCGTAAACGTTCAGATTTACGTAAGCGCTCTGAAGCTGATTTAAGCTGTCCACATGCAGCTAAAATATCGCGTCCACGCGGTATCCGAATAGGAGAAGCATAGCCCGCTTGATTAACGACATCAGCAAAACGCTCGATTTGCTCCCAATCAGAACATTGATAATTACTCCCTGGCCACGGATTAAAAGGGATTAAATTAATCTTAGCAGGAATCCCTTTCAATAACTGAATCAATCGCTTAGCATCATCTAAACTATCATTGATATCTTTCAGCATAACATATTCAAATGTGATTCGTTTTGCATTGGAAAGACCAGGATAATTACGGCAAGCCTCCATTAGTAAAGCAAGCGGATATTTTTTATTAATGGGAACAAGCATATCCCTTAGTGTATCGTGTACTGCGTGGAGTGAAATTGCTAACATAACACCAATTTCTTCTCCAGTTCGGATAATTCCAGGAACAACTCCACTAGTTGAAAGCGTAATTCGACGTTTTGATAAAGAAAGTCCATCGCCATCAGAGGCAATCAATAAAGCTTTTTTAACAGCTTCAAAATTATAAAGAGGTTCTCCCATTCCCATCATAACAATATTGGTAATTTTTCGTCCTTCAATGGGAACAATTGCTCCATCAGGGGTATTCTTATCAGGAAAATCACCCAAACAATCACGTGCAACCAATAATTGTGCCAAAATTTCTTCTGCGGTCAGATTACGAACAAGCATCTGCGTTCCCGTATGGCAAAAAGAGCAGGTTAACGTACACCCTACTTGCGATGAAAGACATAAAGTACCACGTCCTTCTTCAGGGATATAAACCGTTTCAATTTCAACAGGCCTTCCAGCTCCACGTGCAGGAAAACGTAAGAGCCATTTACGCGTACCATCTTTTGATATTTGTTCTCCAACAATTTCTGGGCGCGCAATGGAGAAATGACACTTAAGTGTTTCTTGCATTGCTTTAGAAATATTCAGCATCTCATCAAAATTTGAAACACCACGCACATAAAGCCAATGCCAAAGCTGACGCACACGCATACGCGTTTGATGCTCTGGTACACCAACTGTCTTTAAAGCTTGCATCATTTCATCTTGCGACAAACCAATTAAAGAGAGCTTAGAACTCTCCTTCACGACCACATTATCTGTTTTTCGTGCAAAACATGAACCAACTGGTCTAAGGTCATAAGAAATGGCCATTGCTTTCCAATTCACATCACTATTTTAGAGTTATCGAAACCTTAATGGCACTTTTGAGCTGCATTTAATGCAGCAGTGACCCCTTTTAAGGAATAAGTATAAGTGGTATGCGTTCCTCGTTTTGATATCGCTTGCACTGTCATATTGCTTCCAGCACGCATAGCAGAAACAAGCTGCTTTTCTAGCTCTGATGACGCCAGCCAAGCTGAGGAATCTTTCGTGAAAAAATCAAAGTCCTTACCTCCAATGGTCACTGTCACTCTCGACCCTTCTTGAAGGGTATAACCAGCCATAAACTGCGGTTCAAACGAAATAGGTGAATGAGAACGCTTGGTAACCAAGAAAAAATTATCGCCATGATTAACTGTCGTTGGAAGAGCCTTCAAAGGTACCGATAACACATAGCAAATCGTATTTTTGGGCGATTTATAAGAATAGGCTCCCCACGCTTCAAATTGATTTAAACGGCTTGGCGTTTGTGCATATGCCACTCCCGCTGTAACAAGAACCATTACAGATGCAGCAATAACAGTCTTTTCAAACATCTTCATTTAGCTCACTTCTTTAGTCTCTAACAAGATTTTCTTCATTGGAAAAATTTAACAAAAACTCCTCGATATTCATGTGTTATTGTCCTAATTCCTTCAATAAGCGAAATATTTTCACACTAATCAAAATAGATTTCTACGTTTCATTGTGACCTTTTAATCGTTACCAAAACATAAACTTCTTATTCAATAACCACATTAAAAAATAATATCTTCATTTTACGCTACTTATTTCGTTTTTGTATAAAAAACGATTTCTTTAAGCTATAGAACTTCAAAACGAGATGAAAATATACCACCACTCTGTTAAGAAATAAACCTTACTCTTTATATCACAAGCAATCTGATGCAAAATTTTGAAAATACACCCCGGACTCCCCGCAAAAAAGCTTAATCGCCTTACGAATATCACTTCTCGACTTTATGCATTCAATACATTTATGTTCGCAGAATACTCCATCTTTTACTCATTATAGTGCATTCATATTTCGTATTCAATATCGTCCCGATAACACTTTTTCTCAATCTTCAAAAGACCTTGTAAAAATAATAAAATATTATCAAGATATTAATAATAAAACATAAAGAATTTAGATTCTATCTCAATAATCACATACAATTTTGTTTCTTTTGATCTTATTTCCCTATATATTTCATCTCCAATTATTAATTTCTAAAATGATTTTAGTAACTTATAATAGCTTAATCGTATTATTTTAATGTATTAGACGATATTTTTCTTTCTGTTATAAAAAACTTCTTAAGAATTCTTTGGGAAAGTCTCCTTATCTTATTTCTAAGTAATTTATAAAAAGAAATATAAAACTTTTTTCTATAGCAGTTCTAACATTACCATTTTTTAAACAATATTTTAATCAATTAAAGACACTTAAATAAATCTTCCTATGCATAAAAACTCTTTCACCCAACCTAAAGGTATAATTTTCATTCTTACCGTACAAAATTGTTCTTTAGCATGAGCTCTATACAACAGCAGACATCTAAATCATATCTATAAAATAGTTGATCTCTCCACTTGTGAAGAAGAAAGCTGGCATCATAACACTATTTTCCAGCCCCCAATGTTTTGCTGCAACCCTCAATACTTGAGACGATTCATAAGAAGCATTTTTACCCCTTTCTTGTACAGTTTTTATCCACACGCTAATTCCGTTTACAACGTGCAAGGAAATGGTTTTGATTGATTCAACATAAACAAGTTTGGAATGAGAGAATTTTACAATATTCGGATCTCTCATCTAACATGCGAAATAGTGAATTATATTTAAAATCAATATCTTGCTATACTGAAGATACAATATATCTCTTATTTCTTCTTGAGCATTAAAATATTATCCCTAAACACTCAAACTCAACTTACAAAAAAATTCAATGCACAAATAAACTTTTCTGTTGATTTCTTTCCCGCTTTCAAAGGACGAAGATTCTTAATCCAATCTGGACTGAAAAAGTTTGGATTCTTGTCGAGCGATCTCCTCTTTTCTTCCCACTCATGTGATTCACTTAACTAAAGGCTCTACAGACAAGTCCTGTTTAAAAATATTTACCACGCACTCTAAAAGCACTTAATATATTAAGAAGACTTACAGAATTTATCTCACCATATCTCAAATGATAGTGTTTTTACAGTATAACAGGATAAAAGAATCCACGAACATAATAATTAGATGCTTTAATATACGAGAACAAGAAAGGAAAAGCCCTTCGTTTTTGTTGGTTACTCTTTAAAAAGAAGGTTCAATTAGAAGTAATTTTCTTAAATCTCATGACATAACCTTTTGTTATTAGTCTTAAGATGCAAATTATATTATTTCCTACGCTCTGTAGTGCATACCTCGCAATTTATACGCTCATAATAACTTTTAAGCTGCATTTGATTCTGAAGTTTGAATCAATAAAGCATAAAGCGCATTGGCATTATGCGTACTGCGCAACTTTTGTACAACATCAGTGTGACGCAAAACACGTGCGATCTGTGATAAAGCTTTTAAGTGATCTGCACCAGCATTTTCAGGTGCTAAAAGGAGAAAAACGAGATCTATAGGTTCGTCGTCAAGAGCTTCAAAATCAACAGGACTTTCAAGACGTGCAAATATACCAATGATCCGATTAATATCAGGTAATTTTCCATGAGGAATCGCAATACCTCCACCCAAACCCGTTGAACCAAGCTTCTCGCGTTGTAAAACAACATCAAAAATCACATGTTCACTAAGACCTGTTAGCTTGGAAGCTTTTTCGGCTAAAATTTGCAGAACCTGTTTTTTCGAATTAGCCTTAAGAGCCGGAATGATCGCTTCCGGTGCTATTAACTCACTCAAATTCATACTTTAATTTTCCTCTTACACGCTAAAATGCTCATCAATAAACCTATAAACGCTATAGATACTTAATGTTCTTTCACTTTTCGCAACATCGCATGTGTTTTTACTTTTCAATTTATAATGGGTGATGGCTCAATACATCTCATATCACTTCTAAAACAATAATAAATAGTATTCGGATCATCATTAACGGCATGAGAAACCAAACAAATGAAGTTGTTCATAAAGTTAATTTCCTTACGACTCTAGAAAAGGCCATTATTCATAAACTTATTAAACTTGTCATAAGAGTTGATGTATAATCCGCCATCAGAGTTTTTCTTTCTTTAAACAATGAGCCCTTAAATTAAGATGAAAAGCATACTGAGCAAAATGGACCTTTACTTTGAAAATTACTGTATAGCTTGAACATCGACTTATAACAAGAATATAAAGATTTTTAGAAATTTAATGATTATTTTAAAAGATTTATAGATTTAGCCTGATATCTGTAGCCAAGTTCCTATTTTCAAATAGGCGATATAAACCAATAAAATACGACAACTCCTATTGAATAACCGCAATATATAAACCGGTGCTCCCATCAAAATACCTAAAACAGCATCATCGATATATTTTTTGATTCGACAGAGAAAAATATGATAAATATCTCTTACCTTTCAATAACACACGCATTTATTGAGAGCTTCGTTTATCACTCATTATCACGTTAATCTAGTGATATCTTTTCTATGATACAATTATGAGTAAGCTAAACTTATAAAACAACAAACTAACCTCTAATGATGAAGCCTTTTTCACCACTCAATAACAACATTAAGGTTATAGTCATAAAAGAAGTTTTGGCATAAATAAGGAAATTTTCAGTAATAATGTTTGGTTAAACTTAAATGGAAACTCGTGAAAGCTGTAAAATCAAAGAGAAAACTGATTTCCCAAATAAATTCTGCGTACATCAACGTTGTTGATAATATCGTTAGGACAACCGTGAACTAACACCCGCCCTGTATGAATAATATAAGCGCGATCGACAAGCCCTAATGTCTCACGCACATTATGATCCGTTATTAAAACACCAATGCCACGCCTCGTTAAATGACGAATAAGTTGTTGAATATCGAAAATAGCGATAGGATCAATTCCTGCAAATGGTTCATCAAGTAACATAAAATGGGGACGAGAAGCTAAAGCGCGCGCAATTTCAAGTCGCCGACGTTCACCTCCAGATAACGAAAGTGCAGACATTTTACGTAAATGATCAATTTTAAATTCATGTAAAAGGCTATCTAACTCTTCACGTTGTTTAAGGCGATCTTTTTCAACGACCTCTAAAACAGCTTTAATGTTATTTTCTACTGAAAGACCACGAAAAATAGACGCTTCCTGTGGAAGATATCCAATACCTAAACGCGCACGTCGATACATCGGAAGATGCGTAATATCAAATCCATCAATTTTAATGGATCCTCCATCAGATTTTATAAGCCCTGTCACCATATAAAAACAAGTTGTTTTACCTGCCCCATTGGGCCCTAAAATGCCAACGGCTTCTCCCGTACGAATGCCAAAAGAAACACCATTAACAGTTCGTCTTCCTCGATAAACTTTAATCAAATTACTGGCAATCAAGGTCCCTTTTAAGGGATTTTTTGAAGCTTCACTTTCAAGATTATACCTATCGGTCTGTTTTTTTCTTTTGATTCCAAACATGAAATCTTAATGGCCATTCTTTTGATTTTGTTTTAAAATAATAGAAACACGACCTTTTTTCTTAGGCGTCTCACAACCTTCTAAAAAAGCCTTTCCGCTTTCCATATTTGCCGTTAGTTTGCACCCCGTTGCCACATTGTCACCATCAGTTAACACAACATGATTCCCTGTCAAACTCATCATTTTTGACTTTCCATCAAAAACACCTTTATCACCCGTAGCAACTTGCGTAGCAATTTTTATATAAACTTTTCCTAAAGCTTCCATTTTTTGTATACTCGACGAACCAAATAAAGAAACAGATGATGCCTTTGTATCTTCCTTGTTTTTATCAATTTCTTTATATGCTTTATCGTAGTAAACAACTAATTCTGCCGTTTTTAAAAGACGTTCACCTTGTACCACTGAAACATCACCCTTAAAAAGCGCTATCCCTTCTTTATCACGTATTTCCAAAGAATCTGCATGAAGTTCTACCGGTTCTTTATCGCTTGATAGACTTATTCCAAAATGAGCCACTTCAGCATATCCTAAAACTGCTCCTTCTCCTAACATTCCCATGCTAAAAGCTAACATCACACCTATCCATCTTTTGTACGATTTCATTATTTCAATTCTTCTGTTTGTATATACACATACTTCTCTTTATAAATATCCTTTAAAGATTTGTATTGATATTGCGTTATTGCTTTTGAAGCACTAAATGCACACCACCATGGAAATATATGTTTTTTCCTTTTTCTCGAATTTGTAAGGCGTTTGCGGCAAGATTCAAACCGGCTTGCTGAATATTAACACGTTGATCTGTTTTTAACTGTCCCTCGGATAAGTTAATACTAGCTGACATAAATCGTACCATCATCCCATCATTCGTCGTAATCGTGAATGGCTTATCCAACTGTAAAAAACCATTAATGTTATCGTAAACCCCCCCTTGTGCGACGAGAAAAACCTGTCGTTGTTGGCCCATAAATGCTCTAGCTGTAATGTTTTGCAACCCAATCATTCCAGCGTGTGTATGGTCTTGAAATGCCTTTTCTGCTTTAAGCCAATAAGGTTCATGAGCACGCGTATACCCTTCTAATTTTGGATTGAGCATCGTCAAATTCATCACGCCACTTTCTCCATTATTCAAAGGCATAGAATCAGAAGTAACAGGAACCAAGAAAAACGTAAACCAGCAAAAAACCAGCGCTGAAATCAACGCTACGAGAGGTAAAAAAATTTTTAATATGCTAATGCGACGCGAATGACGGGATGCTTTTTTTAAAACATCTCCAAAAGATGATTGCGTTGAAAAGGCTTTATAATGATTGTGTACGGACATACTCTCCTGATCTCTTAAATCCTCCGCATTTTTAATCTGTATACCCTTTATAGAAGGTATTTTCAAATTTTGTTTCTTGCAATTTGTTTTTTCTTGATTTTATTTTGCTTTTATCCGTTTATATATTGTAATATGCATGAAGTGCACAATTACAAAATTTTTTTGTGTGAAAGTGAGGCTATTGTGGTAAAATCAGAGCTTGTACAAATTATCGCTCGTCATAACCCGCATCTTTTTCAACGGGATGTGGAGAATATTGTAAACGCTATTTTTGAGGAAATTGCAACAGCACTTGCAAATGGCAATCGCGTTGAACTTCGTGGATTTGGAGCTTTTTCTGTAAAAAGCCGTTCAGCCCGTAATGGACGTAATCCACGAACAGGTGAAGCCGTTTCTGTTGAAGAAAAGTGGATTCCTTTTTTTAAAACTGGCAAGGATTTACGTGACCGTCTTAATCAGTGAGAAACTTATGATAATTAAACGTATTCTTCTAACAAGTATCGGTGTGATTCTCGCAGCGGTTTTGATTGTTTTTATCGTGGCTAATCGTCAAATGGTTCCGTTAACCCTTGATCCTTTTCGAGCAAATCCTGAAAGTTTTACTTATCATGCTCCCCTCTTTATATGGCTCTTTATTTTCTTTGGTTTTGGTATTTTATTAGGAAATCTGATCAGTTGGTTTTCCTATCACAAATACAAAAAAGCTCTCAAAAAAAGTAAAGCCGAGATTGAAAAATTGAAAACATCTATTACAAATCTGGTGTAATGGTATTTAAATGAAATCTTTTCTCTTTAGTATTTTATATTCAGTACAGAGTTAAAAGTGCTCTTTTTCTTTTTTATACATGTTTTAATTGACTTTAGCTTTTTTGCACTTTTACGAAACATTTAAGAGCTTTATAATATATTTTTATACCTCATATACCGTGATACAAAACATGTCCGCACAATGCTTTCAATTCTCCCATAACAATAGATATCCGCAGGAAAAGCTGCCCCTTATTTTAGAAACGGGTATAAGCGAAAACTATGCTCTCATTGATTCTGGTCATGGACAAAAATTAGAACGTTATGGAGCTTACCGCATTATTCGACCAGAAGGTCAAGCACTATGGAAACCCGCTTTACCACAAAAACAATGGGCTGATGTTGATGCTATTTTCACAGGAAACCTTGATGAAGAAGGGGTTGGGCGTTGGCATTTTCCTAAAAAGCCACTTGATGAAACATGGGCTCTTGCTTGGAATGGATTGTCTTTTCTAGGCCGTTTTACTTCCTTTCGTCATGTGGGGGTTTTTCCTGAACAAGATGCCCATTGGCGCTCTATGGAAGAACAAATTGTTAAAGCCGAACGCCCTATAAAATTGTTGAATCTTTTTGGCTATACAGGTATTGCCTCTTTGATTGGAGCACGAGCGGGTGCGAATGTTACCCATGTTGATGCTTCTAAAAAAGCCATTGCGTGGGCAAAAGCTAATCAAGAAAGAGCAGGATTACCAGATCATTCTATTCGCTGGATTTGCGATGATGCTATGAAATTTGTCGAGCGTGAACTGCGTCGTAAGAAAAGCTATGATATGATTCTTCTTGATCCCCCTGCTTATGGGCGTGGACCCCATGGTGAAATTTGGCAACTGTTTGATCATTTACCCGCTATGATCACAAATTGTCGTAAACTTCTCTCTGATAAACCGCTCTCTGTTGTCCTTACGGCTTATTCTATTCGTGCTTCCTTCTTTGCACTTCATGCTTTAATGCGTGATGCATTTGTAAATCTTGGTGGTACGGTCGAATCAGGAGAACTCATTTTGCGTGAAGAAGTTGCAGGACGTGCTCTTTCTACTTCTCTTTTTAGCCGTTGGATTGCTTGAATATGTGTAGACCCAAAACTGGTAGAGTGAAAGAAATTACCTCTCTTAGCAACCCCATCATAAAAAATCTTAAAGCACTTAGCCAAAAGAAAAACCGTAATAGAGAAGGTCTTTTCATGGCAGAAGGATTGAAATTGGTCATTGATGCTCTC
Organism: Bartonella sp. AP88HLJMH; assembly: GCF_042195605.1. NCBI lineage: Bacteria > Pseudomonadati > Pseudomonadota > Alphaproteobacteria > Hyphomicrobiales > Bartonellaceae > Bartonella > Bartonella sp. AP88HLJMH. The sequence continues at coordinate 178,477 of NZ_JBHIOR010000001.1, forward strand.
AATCTTGGCTGGACAATACAGACGCTTATTTTTTCTAAAAGTGAAATCGGTAATGCTACTATCGAAAATACTGCCGCACGTGCTGTAGCCAACGGTGGTTTTGTTATTAAAGCCTCACAAAAGGTTATGGAATCACTTACCCGACGCGATAATCCACAAACAGTTATTGGTATTTTCAAGCAAAAATGGCACTCTTTTGAAATGATAAAAGGGCAGATTAAAGATGTTTACATCGCGCTTGATCGTGTACGTGATCCTGGAAACCTTGGTACCATTATTCGAACCGCTGATGCTGTAGGTGCTAAAGGTGTTATTTTAATTGGCGAGACAACAGACCCTTTCTCGCCTGAAACAGTCCGCGCAACCATGGGATCTATTTTCTCTGTACCACTTTATCGTTTTGATGAAAACGGCTTTTTAAACTGGTCTTCTCACTTTAAAGGTATGATTGTTGGAACACACCTCAAAGGTTCTCTGGATTATCGCACACTTGACTTCAAAAATGGCCCTATTATCCTTTTAATGGGGAATGAAAAACAGGGATTATCAGATCTTCTTACGAATCGGTGTGATAAACTTACGCGTATTCCACAAAGCGGACGAGCAGACTCGCTTAATCTAGCTGTAGCAACAGCTGTTATGCTTTATGAAATCCGTCGCCCCTATTTAATACTGGAACCATGTGAGGAAAAACATGATTCGTAAATCACTCCCTTTTCTTCTCTTGGGCTTGGCTTTTACAGTAGTACTTGATCAAGCTGTCAAATACTGGGTTATGCACAATATGCCTTTAGGAACAGAAATTTCGCTTATTCCTTTTCTTTCCCTTTATCATGTGCGCAATTCTGGCATTGCATTTTCGTTTTTTTCTTCCTTTTCTCAGTGGGGAATCATCGCCATCACGATCATTGTGATTATCTTTCTTCTATGGTTATGGAAAAATACTGAATATAATAAGTCTTTAATGTGCTTTGGCCTTATTCTTATTATTGGGGGAGCCATCGGCAATCTCATTGATCGTATTCGCTTTCATCATGTCACTGATTATATACTTTTTCATATTGATGATATTTTTTATTTTGCTATTTTCAACCTTGCAGATAGTTTTATCACTCTCGGTGTTATTGCCATCCTTATTGAAGAATTGCGTACTTGGATGAAAGCAAGGCGTCATTCCAATAGTACATCTTCTCATTGATATGTTCAGTGCCTTAGAAAACAGAGATTATTGACCGTCACAAGTCTGATTACGCATTGATTTCTCTTAATCAATTCTTGTTGCTCGTCATTTCACGTGTTTCTCTTCATGGGACTATAAGATCTTACTTTCTTTTCAACTTTACATTTCTACACTTAGTTAGTGCAAAAGAAATGAACTCAAATAGAATCAATATTTTTTATCCATGTGTCCTACATCACAATTTTTGAGGAGACATTTCACAGCATTTGAAGTTCTGTTTATTTGATTTGAACAATTGATTTTCGTACGTTTTTTAGTTTTTACAGATATCGATTTTACAGAGCCTTTCTTAAGTGCTTCGTTTAAAAACTCTCCTTTTTTATTTTATATATTGTTTAATAAAAAACATTTTTTCAACTATTTTCAATGGTGTCTTGTTAAAGCAACATATTGATTATAAATATAAATTACCGTTTTTCATATTGAATAAAAGCCCTTACTATCCTAAATCTCTTTTATTTGGAATCTGTTCATGTTGAATCCATTAAAACAATATCTCTTGCAAGACACAAGTCAATAATCTTGATTGATTTAATATGAACAGATTTTCAACCAGAGAATCTTGCGATATTCGGAGTATCATTTAGCATTCAAAAAGACAATTTATCATTATACATCAATATATTATATAAAAATCCAATTCAATAGCTCTTATAACCGTGCAAAACAGATGCAATATTGGAGGTTGAAAATAGTGTGATGATACTTGCCGCTCTTCTCATAAACGCAAAAATAGTGAATATTTATAAGGGATTGTATTACATAGTTTCTGTGAAAATAGAAAAGTTTTTAAGTATAGTCTTTTTATCTTGCAAAAATATGGCAAAAAATGGAAATATTTTTTATTAAAATGAACTATTTCCTTACCAATTTGTAAGGTTCCTTCTTCATATAAATCTCTTGTAATTTTTAAATAAATCTCCATAATAAGAGCATATATGCTGGAATTCTGTCAGTGATTCTTAAGGGTTTTTGTATTTGCCCAATTAAGGCTTATACCAAGCTTATCTGTGTAATGACAGAGACACCTTTAAAGCCCTATACCTGACAGAACATATGCTAAAGGATTTTATATTATGGCTAATTTTAAAGATTTACGTTCGGCACCTGCTTCTCATGCCGATGCATCAATTGATCAGGGATTACGCGACTATATGTTGGGTGTCTACAATGCAATGGCCATTGGTTTGCTTATTACAGCTGCTGCCGCTTATGCAATTGTATCATTAGCAACGACAACAGATATGAGCCAAGCAGCAGCTCAAATCAATAGCAGTGTTTATCTAACACCATTTGGAGTAACATTTTATACATCGCCATTCTCTTATATTGTTATGTTTGCACCACTCATAGCAGTCTTATTTCTCAGTTTTAAAATTAATACATTGAGCACAAATGCTGCTCGTAGTCTCTTTTTTGGTTATGCTGCTCTGGTTGGTCTTTCACTGTCTTCAATCGTTTTGCGCTATACGACAGAAAGTGTTGTGCAAACCTTTGTCATTTCCGCCGCAACTTTTGGAGCTCTTTCACTTTATGGATACACAACAAAGCGTGATCTCACAGCAATCGGTTCATTCTTATTCATTGGATTGATCGGCTTGTTGCTTTCCATGATTGTGAACATTTTTCTTGGATCAAGCGCTTTGCAGTTTGCTATTTCTGTGATTGGTGTTTTTATCTTTGCTGGTTTAACAGCCTACGATACCCAGAGCATTAAGTTGATGTATTATGAAGGAGATGAAAGCGATACCAGAGGACGTAAAGTTATTATGGGCGCGCTGAATCTTTATCTTGATTTCATCAATATGTTTGTCTTCTTGCTACAGTTTCTTGGCTCAAACCGTGATTGATTGCAAAAATCATTACTTAATTAAAGAACCTTGTTTCTAAAAGAAACAAGGTTCTTTTGTTTTTAGTGTAAATCTTTACCCTCTGCTTCTTAGAAACTATTCTTTTCGCAAAATGACAAAAATCCCTTATAAGCAAAAATTCCCTTGGTTTACCGGTTTTATCCAACAAAAACTCCATAGCTCCTTTTTAAATACAATTCACAGCCGCTCTCATCATCAATCAAACATCGTCAATCAAAATAGTAATTATGATCTGACCGTTGCTTCCTATAATGTGCATAAATGTGTAGGTGTTGATAAAGTTTTTAATCCTACAAGAATTGTCCGTGTTATTACTGAATTACAAGTTGATATCCTTGCTCTTCAAGAAGCAGATAAACGTTTTGGGGAACGCATCGGTTTGATTAATCTTCAGCTATTAAAAGCTGAAACCGGTTTGATTCCTGTACCTCTTAATACTATGTCACCTCATGGCCATGGTTGGCATGGGAATGCTCTTTTTTTGCGAAAGGGATATGTACGTGATACTTTACAAGTCACTCTTCCTAGTATTGAACCACGTGGGGCTGTAATTGTAGAGTTGGAAATGGCAGCAGGCCCTATTCGTATTATTGCGGCTCATTTTGGCTTATTACGTTACTCTCGTAAACAACAAACAAAAATGCTCCTTGAAATTTTCCAAAAACGCCCCCTTATGCCTACACTCCTCATAGGAGATTTTAATGAATGGCGAATGGGAAAAGGCTCATCTTTAAATCATTTTTTTCCCTATTTTGATAGCACTTTTGAAGTTGTACCAAGCTTTCCCTCTCGTTTTCCTTTGTTAGCCCTTGATAGAGTTTTTTCTTTTCCCCACCAATTGGTAACAAGTATTGAAAATCATTATTCACCACTTGCACGCATTGCTTCAGATCATTTGCCTATCAAAGCCTATCTTAATCTTTCCAACGCAATCAATATTCTTAAAAATAAATAAAAAAATTAATGTGCCTCATCCCAATTTTGAGCCGTCATAACTTTTACTTCAAGCGGTACAGATAAAGATAGAACCGGTATTGTAGCATTTTCCATAACATTTTTAACAACAGTCATGGTTTTTTTACTTTCTTCTTCTGGTACTTCAAAAATCAGTTCATCATGAACTTGCAGCAACATTTTTGCTGATAGTTTTTCTGCTTTTAAAGCATCTTCCATATGTATCATAGCGCGGCGAATAATATCGGCCGCAGAACCTTGAATTGGAGCATTGATAGCTGCCCGCTCATTAAGAGAACGAATTTTTACATTCTTTGCTTTTATTTCTGGATAATGGATACGACGTCCAAAAATTGTTTCTACATAACCATTTTCACGTGCAAAGATTTTGGTCTTCTCCATATAATCTTTAATTCCTGGAAATCTTTCAAAATACAGTTGAATATAACGACCCGCTTCTTGGCGTGAAATTCCCAATTGATTGGCTAATCCAAAAGCTGAAATACCATAAATAATACCAAAATTAATCGCTTTTGCACGCCGTCGTATATCTGAATGCATTCCTTCTATCGCAACACCAAACATTTGTGATGCCGTTATAGCGTGAATATCATGCCCTTTAGCAAAAGCTTCTTTTAATGCTTTTATATCCGCAATATGTGCAAGAATGCGCAACTCAATCTGACTATAATCAGCAGAAAGTAACACATGTCCTTTGGGAGCAATAAAAGCTGTTCGAATTTTACGTCCTTCAGCAGTTCGCACTGGAATATTTTGCAAATTTGGCTCTGATGATGATAACCGACCTGTTGATGTTATTGCCAAAGAATAATTCGTGTGAACTCGCCCTGTTTTTGAAAAAATATAAGAAGGCAAGGCATCTGTATAGGTAGATTTTAGCTTTGAAAGTTGACGCCACTCAATAATTTTACGCGGTAAAATATGACCTTCAGCAGCCAACTCTTCTAAGGTCTGTGCAGAAGTTGACCATTGTCCACCCTTTGTTTTAGCGCCTCCAGGCAATCCCATTTTGCCAAAAAGGATATCCCCTAATTGCTTTGGCGAAGCAAGATTAAACTTTTCATCAGCTTGTTTGTAAATTTCCTCTTCTAGAATCAAAGCAGCTTGTGCCAACTCTCCTGAAAGACGCAATAAAATCTGCCGATCAATAAGAATCCCCCGTTCTTCCATTCTTGCAAGAACTTCTACAAGAGGTCTATCAAGACGCTCATAAATTTTTGTCATTCCACGAGCAACAAGTTGCGGTTTCAATACTTGCCAAAGACGTAGCTTTATATCAGCATCTTCCGCCGCATAAAGGGTTGCTTGTTTTAAATCTACTTGTGCAAAAGAAGTAATTTTTTTCCCGTTATGCGTTAAATCTTTATAGGCAATTGGTTTATGCTCAAGCCAACGTTCAGACAAATCATCCATATTATGGGTTAACATTCCAGCATCAAAAGCATATGATAAAAGCATGGTGTCGTCAAAAGAGCTTATCATAATGTCGTATTGCTTCATCACCAACCAATCATATTTTATATTATGACCAATTTTTAACACCGCTGAATCTTCTAATATCGGTTTTAAAAGTGCTAAAGCTTTTCGAGCCCCAATCTGTGAAGCAATGCGCCCGCCCCTCAAAAGGTCCTCTTCTCCTTCATCAAAATGTTCAAGAGGTATATAAGCTGCTTTTTCCGGCTGTAATGCGAGTGAAAAACCAACAAGCTTTGCTTGCATCGGATCAAGAGATGTTGTTTTAGTATCAAAAGCGAAAAAACCCTGCTCTTGTGCTTGTGATAACCAGTCTTTTAAAATTTCCTCATCAAGAATTGTTGTATAAGCATCTCTTGTAATTTTTTGAGTCAGCGCTTGATCTTTACGTTCTTGTGCAAAAACTTGTGGAGAATTTTCAGAAAAATTATGAAGGGATGCGTGCTCAGTATTCTTGATATCAGAATCATGCCTGATATCAGAATCATTCCTGGGGCTTAGTTTTTCCCATTCAACATTTATATCAAGTGCGTCAATAACAGCTGCATCGCATGTTGTTGCCTCTGCCACGCGACGCGTTAATGTTGAAAACTCCATCGCTTTCAAAAAAGCAATTAAACGTGGACCATCTTGTGGCTCCAAAATAAAATCATCTAAATCATTATCTATAGGAACATCTGTTTTAAGCCTGACAAGTTCACGAGATATTTTAACTTGTTCTCTATAAGCTTGAATGTTTTCACGTCGTTTTGTTTGTTTAATTTCTGTTACGTTTTGCAATAGAAGATCAAGAGAACCAAATTCATTTAACAACTGAGCTGCAGTTTTTGGACCAATGCCTGGAATACCCGGTACATTATCCGTTGAATCTCCAATTAATGCTTGTAAATCAATCATTTTTTCAGGCGCAACACCCCATTTTTCTATAACTTCTGAGATACCTATATGCTTATCTTTCATTCCATCATACAAAGATACATGCGTATTTACGAGTTGCATAAGATCCTTATCGGAAGAAATAATGGTTGTTTTTGCCCCAACCTTTGTTGCCAACTTTGCATAGGTAGCAATTAAATCATCCGCTTCAAAGCCTTCCTTTTCAATACAAGGCAAATTAAAAGCCTTCGTTGCTTGGCGTATTAGCGCGAATTGAGGAATTAGATCTTCAGGAGGTTCAACGCGATTCGCTTTATATTCAGGATAAATTTGTTTCCGAAAAGTATCAGATGAATAATCAAAAATAACAGCAAAATGTGTTGGAACAACACCCGTAGCTGTATTACGAGCATCACAAAGTAATTTCCATAACATATTGCAAAAACCAGCTACTGCTCCTACAGGAAGTCCATCCTTTTTACGTTTTAAAGGCGGCAAAGCATAATAAGCACGAAAAATATAGCCTGATCCGTCAACCAAAAAAAGATGATCTGTTGCTTTCATGACAATTTTTTCTCCATTTCAGCTAAAAAAACAAATTACCCTTATATATTTTTTCACTTTGCCTCTAAAAAGCCATTTTTTCTCTTCATAAGACGTGAAGTCGTTGCACTTTATATTAAGTACCTAGAGCTTTTCTTTGCTGTTACAGGATTAATAGCTTTCATTTTGCTCCTCCTATGATAGCTGAGGTACGATGTAGCGACAGGGTCGTTGTGGTGTTCCCCTCCCCACAACGACCGTTTTTTTTGACATCGATATTCTTTAATTTCAATCGTGACTCTTTTAGATAAAAGATGATGTTATTCATGAATTTTGAAGTTATTCCACAGAGCTTTTTCACCCATTTTGTAGATAAAATCAGCGTGTAACTTTTTTTCTTGCATACTCAATCTTGAAGGTAAAGCCTGCGGGCGAATTTTAACGGCATAAGATGTATCTTTATCGTTCTGGATATGTTCATCAATACCCCTTCTGTTATCAAAACCCAATACACCTTGCTTTCCACCGATGAGCTCAATATAAACATCGGCTAGAATCTCTGCATCAAGCAAAGCACCATGAAGAACACGATGGCTGTTATCAATTCCAAAACGTTTGCATAAAATATCAAGAGAATTAGGACCCATAGGAAATTTACGCCGCGCCATAGCCAATGTATCAAGAATATTATCAACACTGATAAGCGGTTTGTTGACGCGTTTTAATTCTGCATTAATAAAACCAATATCAAAACTCGCATTATGCGCAATCATTGTCGCGTCTTTGATAAATTCCAAAAATTCATCAACAATATCACTAAAACTTTTCTCGTTTTTCAAGCGTTCATTGGTTAATCCGTGAATTGCTACAACTTCATCAGGAATAATAACGCCTTCAGGGTTTAAATAAACATGAAATTGGCGTCCTGTGAGATAACGATCAACCATTTCTACACAACCAATTTCGATTATGCGATCTTTCTCTTTATCTAAACCTGTTGTTTCTGTATCAAAAATAATTTCACGCATAATTTTAATTCTTTAGCAATTTTTTTATCACATCAAAAACCTGTTGACGTGTATTCTCTAAATCTTTCCCTGTATCAATAATAAAATCAGCGCGTTCTCGTTTTTTTTCATCTGGCATTTGTTGAGCGTTGATAAAGGCAAATTTTTTCTCATTCATACCTTGGCGAATCATTACACGTTCTTTTTGTATTTCTGGTGGAGCAGAAACAACAATAACGCTATCCACACGACTTTCACCATTTTTTTCAAACAGAAGTGGAATATCAAGAATAACTAATTTTTTCCCTTGTTCACGCGCTATATCAATAAATTCCCTTTCTTTTTCTTGCACCAAAGGATGAATTATTTTTTCTAATGTTTGTAATTTTTCCTTATCATCAATCAAAATTTCAGAAAGTTTCAAACGGTTAACTTCTCCGTTTTCAACCACACCAGGAAAAATACGCTCTATGAATGACAAAGCTGGCTCACTTTTATAAAGCTGTTGTACTGCTTCATCAGCACTAAAAACAGAAATACCCGCTTGCTTGAAAAAATCAGCAACTGTTGATTTTCCCATAGCAATTGATCCCGTTAATCCTATGATCTTCATTCTCTTTTTTCACTCATATCCTCTAAAATAGCTGTCCGTAACGCTTTTGTTACCTGTGGTCTTATTCCGAACCACTGTTCAAACCCTATAACAGCCTGATGTAGAAGCATCCCAAGTCCATCAACCGTCTTGAGATCACAAGCCTTTGCCTGTTGTAAAAAAGGAGTTATCAATGGTGTATAAATAATATCTGTTACTAATGCCGTTTTTTTTGCTTTATGAAAATCGCAAAAAAAAGAATCACTTTTTTCTTCTGGACTTTTTATGCCAATAGAGGTTGTATTAACAATCAAATCAGCTTGATGAAGTATTTCATGGATTTTATGCCAATCGTAAACTTTAATGATTTTTCCAAAATGCTGAGCTAAATTATCAGCACGTTGTTTTGTACGGTTAATTAAATAAATCTGTTCAAATCCGCGTCTTTTTAAGGCATATATGATAGCGCGTGCGGCACCACCTGCTCCAAAAACAAGAGCTGTTTCCCCTCCCCAATCAGATACAAAATCATCAAGATTAGCGCTAAAACCATAGGCATCACTATTCGTGGCACAAAGCTTATCTCCTTCATACCAAAGTGTATTAACAGCACCAATCATTGTTGCTCTCTCATCTTTATAATCTGCTAAACGAAAAGCTTCTTGTTTATAAGGCAAAGTAACATTTCCTCCACAAAAGCCTATTTTTTGTAAAGACGCAATAAAATGACTGAACTCTTCAGATGTTACTTCTTGTGCAAGATATTCTCCTTGTAAACCATATTGTTTAAGCCAAAAATTGTGAATTCTTGGCGATTTTGAATGATGAATTGGAGAACCAACAACAAAAGCACGCGGATAATTTGTTTTTTTTATTGTTAAGTCAACCATCAATAATTCCTAAGTGGCGCAGTTTTATGAGTAGAGGCAGCAAAGGTAAACCAACAATGGTAAAAAAATCTCCTTCAATTTTTTCAAAGAGATGAATTCCTTCTCCTTCAATTTGATATACTCCCACGCTGTTTAAAACATCTTTTCCTACGCGTGCTAAATAACGTTCAATAAATTCTGATGAGAGTAAACGGACGGACATATGTGCACTAAAAGCTTCAACCCAAATTTTTTGACCATTTTTAAATAAAGCTACCGCACTATGAAGAGAATGGGTTTTTCCTGATAATTCACATAAACGTTGATGTGCTTCTTTAATATTTGTTGCTTTGTGAAAAACTTGACCTTCAAAATCAAGAACTTGATCACAACCAATAACGAAAGCATCAGGAAAACGATCTGAAACATTTTTTGCTTTTGCGCTCGCAAGAAAACAGCTGAGTTCTTTAGGTGTTTTTTCTTTTGCTTTTTTTTCTACTTCTCTTTCATCAAAAGAAGCTCCTTCAATGGAAAAATTTAAGCCTGCTTTTTTTAATAATTTTGCACGATAAAAACTAAGAGATGCTAATATTAAAGTATCTGCGTTCATGAGAATTTTCTCTCATTTCCTTCACGAAATCGTGATAACAGTTCAAATATTGCAGCAGCAGTTTCTTCAATAGAACGTCTTGTGACATCAATAATAGGCCAACCAAAACGTTCGCAAATGCGTTTTGCATGGATTAATTCTTCAGCTATGTTGATACGATTAGTATAATTATCAAGAGCAAAACCTTCTCCTAAATCTCTATTTTGACGAATATGTGAGATTCTTTCAGCTGAAGCAATTAAACCAATAATTAAAGAATTTTTTGCCTCTAAAAGGGATTCTGGCAAATCAATATTAGGAATAAGAGGAATATTAGCCGTCTTTATTCCGCGATTTGCTAAATAGATGCTTGTTGGTGTTTTAGAGGTTCTTGAAATTCCCACAAGGATCACATCTGCTTCGGATAAGCTACTGGAAGACTGTCCATCATCATGCTCTATTGTAAAATCCAGTGCCTCAATACGGCGAAAATAATCTGCATTAAGATCATGTTGTGCGCTCGCACGTAAATGTGTTGGCATTCCAAGGTAAGACTGAAAAGCATTTAAAACAGGATGCAATATATCAATACAGGGAACTTCTATTTTTTTGCATTTTTTTTGAAGGAGTAGTTTAAGTTCTTCATCAATCATTGTGTAAAGAACAATACCTGGCTCTTGTTGTATTTCATCAAGAGCTTTCTGTAACTGTATTCTATTACGAATCATAGGATAGATATGCTCTGTTGCCTGAATCATTGCATATTGCGATGCTACAGCTCTTCCAACAGAAATTAATGTTTCTCCTGTTGCATCAGAAAGCATGTGTAAATGAAAGAATTTTTTTTCTTTTGTCACAAAAATTTTAACTCCTTGTTAAGACATGTGTATATATCCTCACCGTTTTTTATAAAACTAAAATTTATGAAAAATTCTCCTTTTTTATGCACAAATTAAATGCTTGTGATAATTTAATCCCTCTTATAAAAAAAGAGGGGATAATATCTTTAAGATAGTGATATTTTTATTCTTTTTTCAGTTCCTTTTGTGGATAAAATTGAGGATAAATAATAATCCACACTAAACACAGTTATAAATAAGAATAATCCTTTCTTTAATATAAATTTATTAATATAAATTTCTGTAAAAAATACTTTTGAATAGCATTTCATTAATGCTATAATCCTAACTCACATTTTTGTTATTAAAATAATTAAATACTATTTGGATTTTATATTTTTTCAAGTTTTTCATATAATTACTTAATATTACAGGAACAAATTTCATATAAATGGTACTTGCAGATTAAAAAAATTGAGTGTAGGATATTTTTTCTTAATAATATTTCACTCATAAATTTCCATAAATTATTTAGAACAATCTTCTCCTTAATTACAAAGAGCATATTTCATGCAAAAAATGAAACTACAAGAACTTAAAAGCAAAAATCCCGTTGAGCTTGTTTCTTTTGCTGAAACATTAGAAGTTGAAAATGCCTCCCTTATGCGCAAACAAGAATTAATGTTTGCTATCTTGAAAAAACTTGCTCTACAAGACGTTGAAATTATAGGAGAAGGTGTTGTTGAAGTTTTACAGGACGGATTTGGATTTTTGAGATCTGCTGATGCTAATTATCTTCCTGGTCCTGATGATATTTATCTTTCACCTGCACAAATACAGTCGTTTTCTTTAAAAACAGGCGATACAATTGAAGGTCCCATACGCAGTCCAAAAGAGGGAGAACGTTATTTTGCTCTCCTTAAAATTAATACAATTAATTTCGAAAAACCTGAAAAGATTCGTTATAAAATCCACTTTGATAATCTTACTCCTCTTTATTCAAATGAACGTTTCCAAATGGAAATACAAGATCCTACAGAGAAAGATATGTCATCACGCGTGATTGATTTGATATCTCCATTGGGAAAAGGACAAAGAGGGTTAATTGTAGCTCCTCCTCGGACGGGAAAAACAGTTTTACTTCAAAATATTGCTCATTCTATTACCACTAATCATCCTGAATGTTATCTCATTGTTCTTTTAATTGATGAACGACCAGAAGAAGTTACTGATATGCAGCGTTCAGTAAAAGGAGAAGTGGTTTCTTCTACTTTTGATGAACCTGCAATACGTCACGTACAAGTGGCAGAAATGGTCATTGAAAAAGCCAAACGTCTCGTTGAATATGGGCGTGATGTTGTTATTCTTCTCGATTCTATTACACGTCTTGGACGTGCATATAATACAGTTGTTCCTTCTTCGGGTAAAGTTTTAACAGGTGGTGTGGATGCAAATGCCCTCCAGCGTCCAAAGCGTTTTTTTGGTGCAGCACGTAATATTGAAGAAGGCGGATCTTTAACCATTATTGCAACGGCTTTGATTGATACAGGAAGTCGTATGGATGAGGTTATTTTTGAAGAATTTAAAGGAACAGGTAATTCGGAAATTGTTCTTGATCGAAAAGTTGCTGATAAACGTATTTTCCCTGCTATGGATATTTTAAAGTCAGGAACGCGTAAGGAAGAACTTCTGGTAGAACGACAAGATTTACACAAAATTTTTGTTCTTCGTCGTATTTTAGCATCTATGAATGTAACAGATGCAATTGAATTTTTGATTGATAAATTAAAGCAAACAAAAAACAATAGTGAATTTTTTGATTCAATGAATACGTAGAGTCATTAAAGTTTTTATTAGGATAAAACCTGTGGATACAATCTTTGCTGTTTCGAGTGGATTGTTACCTTCAGGGGTTGCAGTCATTCGGCTTTCTGGTCCTCATGTTGTGGATATAGTTAAAACGCTTTGTGGTCGTTTACCTAAAGCACGTTTTATGCATTATGGAAATCTTACTGCTCGTGATGGTAGTTTTTTAGATTCTGGTTTAACTGTTTTTTTTCCTGCTCCTCATAGTTTTACGGGGGAAGATTGTGCAGAATTCCATTTACATGGAGGAAAAGCAGTCGTTAATCGTTTTCTCGATGAATTGTCGACATTTTCTGGATGCCGTATTGCAGAAGCAGGTGAATTTTCACGTCGTGCTTTTATGGAAGGAAAATTAGATCTTGTTCAAGCAGAAGGTCTTGCTGATTTAATAGAAGCAGAAACGGAAAGCCAACGGCGTTTAGCTGTTATGGGTACAAGTGGATATTTAACGACGCTTTATCGTGATTGGCGTCATAAGCTTATGAAGGCGCGTGCTTTTATTGAGGCAGAACTTGATTTTGTTGATGAAGCAGATATTCCCAACGCAATATCTGATAAAGTTTGGAAAGATGTTCAGGATCTTTGTACTTCTATTCGGGAATATATTACTGAAGGAGAACGTGCGAGTATTTTACGTGATGGATTAAAAATTGTTATTGCTGGTGCTCCAAATTCTGGAAAATCAAGCATTATGAATCGTCTTTCAGGAAGATCTGTTGCTATTGTAACGGAAGAAGCAGGAACAACCCGTGATGCTTTAGAAATGAGAATTATTCTTGGTGGTTTACCTATTTTTTTAACCGATACTGCTGGTTTTAGAAAAACAGAAAATAAAATAGAACAGATGGGAATAGAAATTGCTAAACAGCATGTTAGGGAAGCTGATTTGGTTATTTTGGTTTATGATATAGGAAATCCTAAGCAAGTTGATTTACCAGAAACATCGGCTGAAATATGGTGTGTTGGCAATAAGCTTGATCTTTATGAAAAAAATGATCAGCGTTGGTCTATACAATTTTCCGCATTAACTGGTTTAAATTTTGATTATTTTATAAAAGAACTTGAATCATTTTGTCATTATCGTGCTTCTAAAATTGGAAATATTGTTCCAGCACGTAAAAGGCAACTTCAATTATTAAAGCAGGCTGTTAAAGAGATTGAATTTTCTCTTAATTATCATTCTCTTGATCTCAGTTTACGTGCAGAACATCTCCGTTGTGCAAGTGATTTTCTTGGGAAAATTACAGGGGATATTGATGTTGAAGATTTGCTTGATATTATTTTTTCAGAATTTTGTGTTGGTAAATAATGATTCACGTGAAACATTGATTATTTCATAGACAGATTATAAAGATTATGTAATTTATATCCTGTTTCACGTGAAACCTTAGAATATTTTCTACGGAATTAATTAAATGCAATCATATGATGTTGTTATTGTTGGTGGTGGTCATGCTGGCTGTGAAGCGGCTTCAGCTTCAGCACGTGTAGGAGCCAAAACAGCGCTTGTTACACATAAAATATCAGCACTGGGAACAATGTCGTGTAATCCTGCTATTGGTGGACTTGGAAAAGGGCATCTAGTTCGTGAAATAGATGCGTTAGATGGTCTTATGGGAAGAGCAGCGGATGCTGCTGGAATTCAGTTTAGACTACTTAATAGACGTAAAGGACCGGCAGTAAGAGGACCACGGACACAGGCAGATAGACAACTTTATAAAAAAGCAATTCAAAAATTATTAAAAGAACAAGAAAATCTTACTCTTATTGAGGATGAAGTTATTGATCTGGTTGTTAAAGATAATTGTGTATCAGGTGTTATTTTAAAAAAACAAGGAACAATTTTTTCTGGTGCTGTTGTTTTAACAACAGGTACGTTTTTAAATGGCTTTATTCATATTGGTAATAAAACATGGGCTGCTGGTCGTATGGGAGATCAGTCAAGTGTAAAACTTGCTGAACATTTGAAAAAATATCATATAAAACTTGGACGATTAAAAACAGGAACCCCTGCTCGTTTGAGTAAAAAAACAATTGCTTGGGAAGCTCTCCAAAAACAACAAGCAGATGAAAATCCCATACCCTTTTCTCTTTTAACAGAGAAAATTGAACAACCACAAATTGAATGTGCAATAACACGTACAAATGAGAAAACACATCAAATTATTCGCGAGAATATTTATCGCTCTGCTTTATATTCTGGAAATATTGAAGGGTTAGGACCACGTTATTGTCCTTCTGTTGAAGATAAAATTGTTAAATTTGGAGAACGTGATGGACATCAGATCTTTCTGGAACCAGAAGGATTAAATGATGATACTGTTTATCCAAATGGTCTTTCTACTTCTCTTCCTGAAGATGTACAAATTTCTCTATTGAAAACCATTGAAGGATTGGAAAATGCTATAGTTTTGCAACCTGGTTATGCTATTGAATATGATTTTGTTAATCCACAACAATTAACGAGAAACTTAGAATTACGTTCTTTACCGGGTTTGTTCTTAGCGGGCCAAATTAATGGTACAACAGGATATGAAGAAGCAGCAGCACAAGGACTTTTAGCTGGATTAAATGCTGCACGTAAAGTAGGTAAATTAGATGAAATACTTATAAGTCGTTCTACTGCTTATATTGGTGTTATGATTGATGATTTGGTTTCACGTGGTGTTTGTGAACCTTATAGGATGTTTACATCACGTGCTGAATTTCGTTTATCTTTACGATCTGATAATGCTGATACGCGTTTAACACCTTTGGCACAAAAATGGGGTATTGTGAGTAAAATACGTTGGGAATGTTATCAGAAAAAACAACAACGGCTTGATCAAGCACGATCAATATGTCAAAATCTTTTTTTTACACCCAATGAAGCTTCTGCTCATGGATTACATGTTAATCATGATGGAATTCGGCGTTCGGCTTATGATTTTCTTGCTTATCCTCATATGACCTTAGAGCGTCTTTCAGATTTTTGGCCACAATTAAAAACAATTGATTCTAAAACAGCAGAATCTTTAGAAATTGAAGCACAATATGCGGTTTATTTAGATAAACAAGCACAAGATATTGCCTCTCTTCAGAGAGATGAGCGTTTAGAAATTCCTTCTTCTCTTGATGTTCAGGCAATTTCAGGTCTTTCAAATGAACTTAAATCAAAAATTCAAGAAGTGTCGCCGCGTTCAATTGCTGATGCACAAAAAATTGATGGCATGACACCCGCCGCGTTATCGCTTATTATTACACATATTCAACGTCAACGACGTGAAAAGGCTAAAACAGCTTAATGAATTTTTCTACAGAAAAAAAATATCAACAATTATTAAATATTGTTCCTTCTGTTTCACGTGAAACGATGGAAAATTTAATTCAGTTTGAGTCTTTAATACTTCAGTGGAATGCACATATTAATTTGATATCTGCTACAACTATACCAGATCTATGGACACGACATATTCTAGATTCAGCACAAATTTTTCCTTTGTATGCTCATTCTTTACATTGGTGTGATTTAGGATCAGGAGGAGGTTTTCCTGCAATTGTGATTGCTATCTTTTTGAAAGAAAAAAAAGCAGGACATATTAATCTTGTTGAAAGTAATGGGAAAAAAGTTGCTTTTTTGCGAACAGTTATTGCTCAACTTAATCTTCCAGCAACGGTTTATCACGCTAGAATTGAAGATATATATCAAAAAATTCCCATATCTGATATTATAACAGCACGGGGATTAGCGCCGCTTGATACTCTTTTACAACTCATTTTTCCTTTATTAACAGAAAAAACAATAGCTCTTTTGCAAAAAGGTCGGGATTACGCTACAGAAATAAAAAATGCCTCTGCCAATTGGCACTTTGATCTGTTAAAACATAAAAGTAAAGTTGATGAAAATTCTGTTATTTTGGAAATTTCTCATATTCGATCATATAGAGGGTAGAGCAAAATGAGCGAAACACGAATTATCGCTATTGCAAACCAAAAGGGTGGAGTCGGAAAAACAACCACAGCAATTAATCTTGCTACAGCTTTAGCGGCTATTGGTGAAAATGTCCTTATTATGGATGTTGATCCACAAGGTAATGCTAGTACAGGTTTAGGGATTGATCGTAATAGCCGTCCTTTATCTTCTTATGATGTTTTGGTTTCGGGCGTTTCAATTACACAGGCGGCTTTAAAAACAGCCGTACCCAATCTTTATATAGTTCCTTCTACACTTGATCTCTTAGGTGTGGAAATGGAAATTTCTTCATCAAAAGATCGCATACAACGCTTACGTAAAGCTCTCTATGATGATCCGGAAATGGAAAAAAAATTCAATTATATTTTAATTGACTGTCCTCCCTCCCTTAATCTTTTAACACTTAATGCTATGGGGGCTGCGGATTCTGTTTTAGTGCCTATGCAGTGTGAATTTTTAGCACTTGAAGGTTTAAGTCAATTACTTGAAACAGTAAAACAAGTGCGATCCGTACTTAATCCATCTTTAGAGATCCAAGGTATTGTTTTAACAATGTATGATGGACGTAATAACCTTTCAAATCAAGTTGTTGAAGATGTACGCTCTTTTATGGGAGATAAAGTTTATCGTACTGTTATTCCACGAAATGTAAGAGTATCAGAAGCGCCTTCTTTTGGCAAACCTGTATTGCTTTATGATCTTAAATGTGCTGGGAGCCAAGCTTATTTGCGTCTAGCATCAGAAATGATTCAACGTGAAAAACAAGCACGTGCTGCTGCTTAAAAATGTAAAATTTTTTGTAAGAAAACTCAAAGAGAAAAATTATGAACGATGATCTATCAAAAAAAAGACTAGGACGTGGATTAGCGGCATTGATTGGAGATATCAATTTAAACAACAATATTGCACGTTCATCAAGCTTTGATAAATTAAATGAATCCGGTAGTCTTTCTGAGCGATTTATTTCTATTGAATCTATTTCATGTAATCCTCACAATCCTCGGCGTCATTTTACTGAAACAGAGCTTGATAATTTGACACAATCAATTCGTCAACACGGTGTGGTTCAACCGGTTATTGTGAGGCCTTTAAGAGATCATCCTCATCGGTTTGAATTGATTGCGGGTGAACGGCGCTGGCGTGCAGCACAACGTGCAAATTTAAGTCAATTACCCGTTATTATTCGTGATGTGGACGATAAAACGGCTTTGGAATTGGCAATTATTGAAAATGTTCAACGTGCAGATCTTAATCCTATCGAAGAAGCAAAGGGATATGAGATGCTTCTAAATGAACATGATTATACGCAAGTAGATTTAGCGCAAGTTATAGGAAAAAGTCGTAGTCATGTTGCAAATACGCTTCGTTTGTTAAAACTTCCAGAAAAAGTACAACAATTCTTAACTGATGGACAACTTTCTGCAGGTCATGCACGTTGTCTTATAACCGTTGATGATCCACAAAATTTAGCTGAGAAAATTATTCGTGAAGGGCTTTCAGTACGTCAAACAGAAATACTTGCATATGAGCAAGCTAATCCTAAAACTAAAAAGCGTACCAATACGGAGAAAGATGCTGAAACAAAATCTTTAGAAAAATTACTTGCAGATGTGATAGGAATGAAAGTTATTATTCGACATGGTAAAAAAGGTGGAGATTTAAAAATACATTACTCTTCATTAGAACAATTAGATGAAATTTGTCGGCGTTTACAAAGTTAATCAATTGTTCTAAAAAGATTTTTTTAACAGTTATCTTTTAAAATTTTTATTATTCTATACATATGCTCTTTAGCAAATTCTATATTTCTTGCAGGTAAAGAGTTTTTTTCATAAGTAGAATTTTCTTCATCAGTAAGTACATACAATGTCGCTTGAAGTGCTAGGTGAGCAACAACAAAATCTTTCGGTGTTATATTATTTTCTTTTAAAATATTTACAAGTTTTGGATTATTAAAAATATAGGAAGCGTATTTTTCAATATTATCATCATAAGTACTGAGATCACTTTTTGTATTTGTTTGTTCTGGTTCTGAAGATAAATTTCTACATTCTGCTTTGATTTTTTCCAGCTTTAAAAGAATATCTTCTGTTAAGGGATAATTTGCAATGAAAGGCGGTATAAAAGAAGGATCATCTATTTCTTGTTTTTTTTCTTGAGCGTATGATACAAAAGGAAAAATGAAGAAAAAACACAATAGAAGTTTAAACATGACGAAAAATTATCCTTTCTTTTTTGAATTTCAATAAATATTTTTCCGTCTGTTATTCTTTATTTTTAGAAAAACATTTGTAAATATAATCGAAATAAAAACAATTATTAGGAATGGTAAAAACACGGTGTTTTTTTAATGCACATACTTTTTTATTAGATTAATGGGATGATATTTTTTAATGTCTCATAGCTGATTAGTTGCTCAAAATGAGTTTTTCACAGCTATTTAAAAGAATTGTTGCTTTGTAAAAATGTTTTTTAACAAATTCAAGATTGTTTAGAAATATAGTATTTTTCTCAGTAGAATATTCCTTTTCAGGTACAAATATGAGAAGCGCTGATATTTCTTTAAGTGCTAAGGTTCCCGCAGCAAAATCTTTCGGTGTTATATTATTTTCTTTTAAAATATTCACAAGTTTTTGTTTACTAGAAATATAGGTAGTGTAGTTTTCAATACTAGAGTGGATACTAGAATCATAAGTTATAAGATTATTTTTTGTTTCTGGAAGTAAGTTTTTACATTCTTTTTCAATTTTTTCCAGCTTTAAAAGAAAATCTTCTGTTAAGGGATAATTTGCAATGAGAGGTGCTATAAGAGAAGAATTATCTGTTTCCTTTTCCTCTGCCATTGTTTGTTGAATATGTATCACGAAAAGAAAAAGCAGGAACAAACGTAATACGAACTTACGCATGGTTAAAAATTGTCCTTTCTTCTTCGAACTTCAGCAAAAACTTCTTCATCTGTTTTTTCTTCCATTACAAGGTTCTTTCGCAATACACTATCATCCCAGCGGAGAAAGGGATTGGTGGCTTTTTCTTGCCCTAAGGTTACTGGTAAAGTCATAGCGTTTTTTGCACGTAGCAAAAAAACTTCCTCTATTCTTTGGTGGAGTTTTTTATTATGTGGGTCAATTGTTAGTGCGAAAAGAGCGTTATTTTTTGTATATTCGTGTCCACAATAGAGAAGTGTTTCATCAGGAAGTTTACGAAGTTTTTTTAAAGAATTCAGCATTTGTGCTGGTTTTCCTTCGAAAAGACGTCCACAGCCCAATGAAAAAAGTGTATCTCCAGCAAAGAGTAAATTCTTTTCAGGAAAATAGTAAGATAATGCGCCTAGAGTATGACCAGGTGTTGAAAGAGCTAAAAGAAGGTGTGAGCCAAAAGAAAAACTTTCATCAGGTTGAAGTGTTTTATCAAGATGATTGATCTTTTCTTTTTCTGCTTCTGGTCCGATAACCGTAGCGTTGTAAACTTGTTTTAATTCTGATAGGGCTTCTACATGGTCGTGATGATGATGAGTTACAAAAATAGTGTTAAGTGTCCAATTGTGGCGCTTTAAGGCATTGTGAATCGCTTTGCCTTCAGGAGCATCTATTGCAGCTGTCATACCACTTTTTTCATCATGAAGGAGTACACCGAAATTGTCTTCTCGACAAATAAACTGTTCAATCAACATATTTTTTCTCCCGAACAGTGTTTGGCGATGAATCTATAAAATAATCGGTAGTGATGATTTTTTTAAGAATCAGATTTGTCCTCTTCTGTAAAAAGTCCTTTTGAATGTTTTATAATTATAGGCATTTGGGTAAGCATGAAAAGGACTGTTATAGGCATGACGCCAAATACTTTGAAACTTGTCCAGAAATTATCGCTAAAATTACGCCAAATTATTTCATTCAAAATGGCAAGAAAAATGAAAAAAAACGCCCAACGATAGGTAAGTTTTTGCCAACCTAAATCATCAAGTTTTAAGGTAGAATCAAGAGCATAACGTAAAAGTGGTTTTTTAAAAAACATCCCTCCAAAAAGTATAAAAGCAAATAAGCTATTAATGATTGTTGGTTTCATTTTTATGAAAGTTTCATTATGAAGCCAGAGAGTTAGAAAGCCAAAAACTAAAACAAATATTCCTGAAATAAGAGGCATAATAGGAATTTGTTTTGCAAGGATCCATGATAAGCTTAGGGAAATAATAATAGCCACCATAAAAATAGCTGTTGCAGGGAAAATAGGCTTACTAAAATTTTGAAAAAATCCAATGTTTTTTATCAGCCATTCTCCCTTATAATTGGCAAAAAAGAAGGCAACCAATGGACCCATTTCCAAAAGAAACTTAAGTGTTGGTGAGAGAGAAATTTTTTTATTGTTATTCATCTTTTTTTCAGAATTATTGTGTAAATTAAGATTAGATAAAGGCTGTTTCATGCGTGTTTTCCTGCAATAGTTTCGGCAAAGTCAGAAGCAGAAAAGGGTTGAAGGTCTTCAATATCTTCTCCTATACCGATAAAATAAACGGGTAATTTATATTTTGCTGCGATAGCGACAAGAATTCCTCCTCGTGCAGTCCCATCTAGCTTTGTCATAACTAAACCATTAACACCAGCAATATCACGGAAAATGTCCACTTGGTTGAGTGCATTTTGTCCGGTTGTTGCATCAAGAGTTTGAAGGATTGTGTGGGGTGCTTGGGGGGTGTGTTTTTTTAAAACACGAATAATTTTTGCCAACTCATCCATTAATTCAGATTTATTTTGTAAACGCCCTGCTGTATCAATAATTAATACATCACTGTTTGTTTTTTTTGCTTTTTCATAAGCATCAAATGCTAAGCTGGCGGCATCTGCACCCAATTTTGTCGAAATAACAGGAGAATTGGTACGTTCACCCCAAATGTGTAGTTGCTCAATAGCAGCGGCTCGGAAAGTATCACCTGCTGCCAGCATAACTTTTAATCCCCCTTCTGTTAATTTGGCTGAAAGTTTTCCAATAGTTGTCGTTTTTCCAGTGCCATTTACACCTACCAGCAAAATAACATGAGGTTTATGGCTGAGATCAAGTTCTAATGGTATTGCAACAGGTTCCAGAACTTTTTTGACCTCATCAGCTACAATAGTATGAATATCATCTGGGGAGAGGTTTTTTCCGTAACGACTGGAAGCTAAAGTATTTGTGATGCGTGTTGCCGTCTCTACACCTATGTCAGCTTGGATAAGAATATCTTCGAGCTCTTGCAATGTATCTTCATCAAGTTTTCTTTTAACAAAGAGATCGCCAATTGATCCGCTTAGGCGTTGTGAAGAAAGGGATAGGCCTTTTTTAAGGCGCCCAAACCACGCTGTCTTTTTTTGTTCAACAGAAGGTTCAGATAAAATTTCTTCATTCTTTTTTTCACGGATGTTGTCTGTGACAATAATTTTACCGGAAAAGGGAATTTTATCAGAATGGGATTCTAGAAATGGAGATTTTTCATCATATTTTGTAAGTATTGACTCTGGATTTTTTGTTTGTTCTTCTTTTTCTGTGTTTATAGAGATTTGATTATTTTTTGTCTTTTCATTTTTGTCTTTATTTTCTTCTATTATATCGCTTTTATCAGGAATAGAAATCTGTTGTTCAATTTCTTGCTCTTGAGATTTGTTAAAAGAGAATATTTTTTTTATAAAAGATTTAGTCATAAGAATTCTCCTGCTCAAGCAGCGTTTAATTTTGGAGGGACAGCAATCAATTTATCGCCATCATGATCAACGATAAGGGCTTGAACAATTGTTCCTGCTTTTGCACCTTTAACTTGTACAAGAGTATAATCTTCTGTTCGTCCGATTTCATCTTTTTCAACGAGAATTGTTTGTAGACTGTTTTGTAAATGAGCAAGATGCTTTTGGTAAGCCATATCACCTGCTTTACGCAATTTTTCAGCACGCAGCTTAACTATTTTACGGTTGATTTGTGGCATACGTGCGGCAGGTGTTCCTTCTCTTGGACTAAAGGGGAAGACATGGAGATGGGTTAAATTACAATCTTTGATTAAGGCAAGACTATTTTGAAACATCTCTTCTGTTTCTGTAGGAAAACCAGCAATTAAGTCGGCACCATAAACCATTGTAGAACGTTTGGCACGCAATTCTTGGCAAAATTGAATGGCATGTTCGCGCAGATGACGCCGTTTCATCCGTTTTAAAATCATATTATCACCTGCTTGCAAAGATAAATGCAAATGGGGCATGATTCTTGTTTCATAAGCTAAAAGATTTATGAGTTCTTCGTCTGCTTCAATAGAGTCAATAGATGAGAGGCGTAATCGGGCTAAGTCAGGGACATGATGCAAAATAGCTGAAGTTAATTTTCCTAGAGTAGCTTTTCCAGGAAGATCGTGGCCATAACTTGTAAGGTCAACACCTGTAAGGACCACTTCTTGGATACCCCCACCTATCAGCTTTTTAATTTGTTCTATGACAGCACCCATGGGAACTGAACGAGATGGTCCTCGTCCATAAGGAATAATGCAAAATGTACAGCGGTGATCGCATCCGTTTTGTACCTGTACAAAAGCGCGGGTGCGCTCTTGTATTGCACCGACCATATGTGGAGCAATTTTTTGTACTTCCATAATGTCATTGATATGCACCTTTTCAGAATGATTAATACCAAAATCAGGAAGTTGACGATAAGAATGAGCGTGAAGTTTATCTTCGTTTCCTAAAACAAGATCCACTTCTGTCATTGAGGCAAAATTTTGTGCTTCTGTTTGGGCTGCACACCCTGTTACAATGATACGCGCATGAGGATTTTCACGTCTTGCTTTGCGGATAGCTTGTTTTGCTTGTCGTACGGCTTCGGCAGTGACAGCACAGGTATTAAAGATAATAGCACCATCTTTAAGTTGATCTAGCCCTGAAGAAGTACTTTCTTTGCGAATGATTTCCGATTCGTAGCTATTAAGTCGACAACCAAAAGTTACAATTTCTATTGCCATCAGGAGTGATCCTTTTTGTAGCACCCTGTTAAAGGGCTTAAAAAACCACTAAAGTGATATTTAATTGGTCCTGTCATGATAATATGATCGTCTTTTCGGTAAAAAATATTAAGTGTTCCCTTTGGTAAATTTACATCAACATGGCGCTCTGTAAGTCCACGACGATAAGCAGCCACTGCACTTGCACAAGCAGCACTCCCACATGCTTGTGTTAATCCTGCCCCTCGCTCCCATGTACGTAAATTTAGACTTTTCTTTGACGTTATGCAAGCAATGGAAATATTGCACCGTTCGGGAAACAGGGGATCATGTTCAAGTTTTGGCCCATATTTTTCTAATGGAATATGTTGAATATCATTTTCAACAAAAAAGATAGCATGGAGATTGCCAATGGATATGAGACAAGCGTCTTTTAGGGGACCAGCCATAATTTCTACGTGATTGGTATCAACTATTTCACGTGAAACAGGCATCTCTTTTGCATTGAAATTTGGGCATCCCATATCAACAGAAATGAGATTATCGGTTTGGTATTTTCCTTCAATAATTCCAGCGGGAGTTTCTAAATGAAATTTTTCACCAAAATTGTGATCTTTAAGCCATGCGATGACACAGCGGGTACCATTGCCACAAGCTTTAGCCATTGATCCGTCGGCATTCCATATTTCTATGCGGAAGTCGGTTTTTTTCTGGGTTGGTGTGTGGATAGCCATGATTTGATCAAAATGCATTTCAGGATCTGCCGACAAAGCAAGGATTGCTTGTGGTGTAAGAGCGTATGTGCTTTCACGCATATCAACAACAATAATTTGATTTCCAAGACCGTCCATTTTGCTAAATGGCGTTTTCATGAAACTTCTCTATTTCTAATGATTACTTATAAAAAGATATATGACTGAAAATATTATAAATTTCTAGTGTTTAATAAATATAAAATTGGGCACATAAATTATTTCTTTTAAAATAAGTGATTTTAACCTGTTTTTTTTAATTTGTTAATTTATCTTTGTAACTATAACAAATATTCGCTTAATTTTTTTGTGAACTTATTTATTGTCGTGGGAGAGAGTACAGACATGGCGTTTTCAAAAGTTTCGTTTTTCGTTGCACTATCAACTGTAATGTTTTTAGGGGGATGTTCAACAACACGGTTTGATGGTAATGACGATGGTAACGCATTAGAAGTTTTTTATCCATCTCAACAAATGACAATATTAGAAGCGTCTGATCTGTCGTCTACTTCTTCGTCGATATCTGAAGATGCAAACGCTCCGATGTATGAAAAAGGAGATTCTCAGAGCGATGGACGAATGGCTAGTCTCGAATTGCCAAGTAATGCCACTGATTTATTTCCTGCAAGTGTTGCTGGGGTGTGGAATCTTTCTATGGGAGGAAAAGTTTGCCGGATTGCAACTCCACAAACAAAGTTTGGACAAGGGTACCGTGCTGGTCCTTTACACTGTCCAGGAATTGCTTCCCAAGTGAGATCGTGGGCTGTTAAAGGAAAAAGATTATATTTTTATAATAACTCTGGACGTGTTATCCTCGTTCTTTATTCTTCAAATGTTGATCGTTTTGAGGGACGTACACTTGATGATCATCCCGTTATTTTAAGTCGTTAAATCATTTTTGATCGTTTATGACAAACTAAACTAGACGGACAGATTCTTGAAAAGTATTTGTATTTTTCATTGAGATCGGTTTGAAAAAGGTTTTTTGGATGATTCTCGTTTCAACACGTTATAAGGAGCTTGTCGCTAAAGGAGAGGTTTGTTTTGATCCCGCTCAATTAGCTATAACAGAATATTTTGATCATTTATTAAAAAAAATTGCGGAACAAAATATCTCTCATCCTTTGCCTTGGATATTTTGCTCTTTCTTTAACAGAATATTTAAAAGGAAAAAACAAAATATTTCTTGTGTTGTAAAACAAGGAGATGAAACAGGTTTTTTTCAGGGACTGTATATTTATGGTGAAGTAGGACGGGGCAAAACCATGCTGATGGATTTGTTCTTTTCTTGTTTGCCTAAAGGTCATAAAAAGCGTGCCCATTTTAATGATTTTATGGCTGATGTGCATGAGCGTATTAATTTTTATCGTCAAGCATCTGGGTGTGCAAAATTTAAACAAGATAATCCTATTTTAGCTGTTGCTGAGGATCTTGTACGAGAAGCAAAAGTACTTTGTTTTGATGAGTTTAGTGTAACGGATATTGCTGATGCTATGGTATTGGGGCGGCTTATTTCTGCTCTGTTTGATAAAGGAATTTTCTTTATTGCAACCTCAAATGTGGCGCCGGATAACCTTTATTGTAACGGTTTGAATCGTGAGCTCTTTTTGCCTTTTATTCAAGTTTTGAAAGCATATGTTCGTGTTGTTAATCTTGATGCAAAAACAGATTATCGCCTTGAAAAATCAAATCTACAACAGGTGTATGTGTCGCCGTTGGGGGTCCCGGCAAATGAATATATGGATCAAGCATGGACACTTGTATTGCAAGGACATAAGGAGACATCTGATGAGCTTTCTATAAAAGGGCGCATTATTCCTATTCCGCGCTTTGGTGCAGGATGTGCTCGTTTTGATTATGGGGATTTATGTGAAAAGCCTTTGGCCGCGGCTGAATATTTGTTATTAGGGGAGCGTTATCATACGATTTTTATTGATAATGTACCGGTCATGGATGATACATGTCGCAATGAAACAAAACGGTTTATTTTGCTTATTGATATTCTTTATGATCGGCATATACGGTTGTTTATGTCGGCAGCCGCAGGGATAGGGGCTTTGTATAAAGGGCATGCGCAGATTACGGAAACATTTGAATTTCAAAGAACACAATCACGTCTTTTCGAAATGCAAAGCTACGATTATTTAAAACTTTGGGAAGAACGTTTTCTTTTGAAGAAGAAGCATTGATTATACTTTTACCTTTACGTAAACTGTCAAAACAATAACTTTTTGAAATTAAAGAAATATAATAATTCTGTTGTATTTTTTTAAAATTCACTTTATCGATACATCGTGATAATTTTCTAATAGTTGTTTCAGCGGAGGGTTGTTGTTTCTGTAAGGAGATAAATTTGTAAATTTCATTTCTTTACTCCTTTTTATGATATTGTTTGAATATGGTTGAAGTCAAGAATATTCAGTATACGGACGTTGATTGGGTGTGCGCTGAATTATCTAAAAGTTAGGAAAAATAAAATGGCACGGAAAAAAATAGCTCTCATTGGTTCAGGTATGATTGGTGGTACTTTAGCACATATTATTGGGCTTAAAGAGCTTGCTGATGTGGTCTTATTTGATATTACAGAAGGTGTGCCACAAGGTAAGGCTCTAGATATAGCCGAATCTTCTCCTGTTGATGGTTTTGATATCAGTCTAAAAGGTGCTAATGCTTATGAAGCAATTGAAGGTGCTGATGTTGTTATTGTAACAGCAGGCGTTGCGCGAAAACCTGGTATGAGTCGTGATGAACTTTTGGGCATTAATTTAAAGGTTATGGAACAAGTTGGAGCTGGAATTAAAAAATACGCTTCTTCAGCGTTTGTTATTTGTATTACCAATCCCCTTGATGCGATGGTGTGGGCATTGCAGAAATTTTCAGGTCTCCCTACACATAAAGTGGTTGGTATGGCTGGTGTTCTTGATTCAGCGCGTTTTCGTCATTTCTTATCTGAGGAATTTAAGGTCTCTATTAAAGATGTGACAGCGTTTGTTTTAGGGGGCCACGGTGATACAATGGTTCCTCTCGTGCGTTATTCAACGGTTGGTGGTATTTCTTTGCCTGATCTTATAAAGATGGGCTGGACAACACAGGGAAGAATTGATCAAATTATCCAGCGTACCCGTGATGGCGGTGCAGAAATTGTTGGTTTGTTAAAAACAGGTTCTGCTTATTATGCACCAGCAGCTTCTGCTGTTTCTATGGCTGAGGCCTACCTAAAGGATACTAAGCGTGTTGTGCCTGTTGCAGCTTATCTTTCAGGAGAATATGGGGTTAATGATACCTATGTTGGGGTACCTGTTGTACTTGGTGCAGGTGGTGTTGAACGAGTCATTGAAATTGATCTTGATAAAGAAGAAAGAGGTGCTTTTGATCATTCAGTAAATGCGGTTAAAAAGCTTTGTGAAGCTTGTATTGCTCTTGTACCTAGTCTCAAGTAAATTGAACAAGATTTAATTCATTAAAATAAGTATTTAGAATATTAAAACTTTAGGATTAATAAGATCCATAAAAGAAAAGGACAAATGCATGAATATCCATGAGTATCAGGCCAAACGTCTGCTTCATGAATATGGAGCACCAATTGCAAATGGTGTCGCTGTTTATTCTGTAGAGCAAGCTGAAAAATGGGCGGAAAAATTGCCCGGACCTCTCTATGTGGTTAAAAGTCAGATACACGCTGGTGGTCGTGGTAAGGGTAAGTTTAAAGAACTTGGTCCTGATGCAAAGGGTGGTGTTCGGCTTGCACAATCTGTTGAAGAAGTTGTTGCAAATGTTCAAGAAATGCTTGGAAAAACTTTGGTAACCAAACAAACTGGTCCAGAGGGTAAGCAGGTCAACCGCCTTTATATTGAAGATGGTGCCGATATTGAACGGGAGCTTTATCTTTCACTTTTGGTTGATCGTAGCGTTGGTCGAATTGCTTTTGTTGTTTCAACAGAAGGTGGAATGGATATTGAAACGGTTGCTGAAGAGACACCAGAAAAAATATTCACGCTTCCCATTGATGCTGTAGAGGGTGTTACTTCTGCTGATTGTGCAAGACTTTGTGATGCGTTGAAACTACAAAGTAGTGCGCGAGAAGATGGTGAAAAGCTTTTTCCGATTCTCTATAAGGCATTTTGTGAAAAAGATATGAGCCTTTTAGAAATCAATCCGCTTATTGTGATGAAAGATGGTCACTTGCGTGTTCTTGATGCGAAAGTTTCTTTTGATAATAATGCTCTGTTTCGTCATCCAGATATTTTAGAATTGCGCGATCTTTCAGAAGAAGATCCAAAGGAAATAGAAGCATCAAAGCATGATCTTGCTTATGTTGCTCTTGAGGGTACGATTGGTTGCATGGTTAATGGTGCTGGGCTTGCTATGGCAACAATGGATATCATTAAGCTTTATGGAGCAGAGCCAGCGAATTTTTTGGATGTTGGTGGTGGAGCATCAAAAGAAAAGGTGACAGCTGCTTTTAAAATTATTACGGCCGATCCAAATGTTAAGGGCATTTTGGTTAACATTTTTGGTGGTATTATGCGTTGTGATGTCATTGCTGAAGGTGTGGTTGCTGCTGTTCGTGAGGTTGGTTTAAAGGTTCCCTTGGTTGTTCGTCTTGAAGGTACTAATGTTGAGCAAGGTAAAGCAATTATCAATGAGAGTGGTTTGAATGTTATTCCTGCTGATGATTTAGATGATGCTGCCCAAAAAATTGTTGCAGCCGTGAAGGGAGCTTAAGCTATGTCAATTCTTGTGAATAAAGAGACAAAAGTTCTCGTTCAAGGGCTTACAGGAAAAACAGGAACATTTCATACAGAACAGGCGCTTGCTTATCATGGTACGCAAATGGTTGGTGGCGTTAATCCTAAAAAGGGTGGAGAAACATGGGAAGGTTCAAAAGGCGAAACTCTTCCTATTTTCGCTAATGTTGCAGAAGCAAAAGAAAAAACAGGTGCAGATGCTTCCGTTATTTATGTTCCTCCTGCAGGGGCTGCGGCAGCTATTATAGAGGCTATAGAAGCTGAAGTTCGTTTAATTATCTGTATTACGGAAGGTATTCCCGTTATGGATATGGTTAAAGTGAAGGCGCGATTAGAAAACTCAAAGTCTCGTCTTATTGGTCCTAATTGTCCCGGTATTCTTACTCCAAATGAATGTAAAATTGGTATTATGCCTGGTTCTATTTTTAGAAAAGGTTCTGTTGGGGTTGTCTCGAGGTCGGGAACTTTAACTTATGAAGCCGTTTTTCAAACGAGTCAGGAAGGTCTCGGACAAACAACTGCTATAGGGATTGGTGGCGATCCTGTTAAGGGCACTGAATTTATTGATGTGTTGGAAATGTTTTTAGCGGATGATGAAACCGAGTCTATTGTTATGATTGGTGAGATTGGTGGTTCTGCTGAAGAAGAAGCAGCACAGTTTTTGCAAGATGAAGCAAGAAAAGGTCGTAAAAAGCCAGTTGTTGGCTTTATTGCTGGCCGTACGGCTCCTCCAGGACGTACAATGGGACATGCTGGTGCTGTTATTTCTGGTGGTAAAGGTGGAGCAGAAGATAAAATTGCGGCAATGGAATCAGCAGGGATTCGTGTATCTTCTTCGCCATCACAGATAGGTAAGACTTTGATGTCAGTTTTGAAAGGCTAAAAGAAAGTTTCACCTGAATAAGAAAAGGTTCTTAGATTCAGGTGAAAAAGCTTGAGTATAAAAAGGTAAAACTTTTTTGAATGTTCGAATCACTGCTTGTTTGTAAGCATTTAAAGGTCAAAAAGAGATATAAGGAGACGGAATAAATGTTCCGGAGAAGTATATGGCAAGGCAGGACGAAATAAATAGCCTTTTTGCACAGACATCATTTCTTTATGGTGGGAATGCGGATTATATAGATCAACTTTATGCTCAATATGAAAAAGATCCTACCAGTGTTGATTCACAGTGGCGTGCTTTTTTTGAAGGACTTCATGATAATAAAGAAGATGTTCTTAAAAATGCTGAAGGAGCAACATGGCAGCGTGATCATTGGCCATTAAAAGCAGAGGGTGAATTGATTTCTGCTCTTGATGGTGATTGGTCTTCTCTTGAAAAATATTTTGGCGATAAATTAAAGGAAAAAGCAATAACAGGTGCTGCACAAAAGGGAAAAACTTCCAGTGAACAAGATATTATTCGTGCAACACGTGATTCCGTTCATGCAATTATGATGATTCGTGCGTTTCGAGAACGGGGACATCTTCATGCGCAACTTGACCCTCTTCAATTGGCTGAAAAACAAGAAGATTACAAGGAACTTTCTCCAGAAGCTTATGGTTTTACTCCAGCTGATTACGAGCGTCTCATTTTTATTGATAATGTTTTAGGGTTGGAATATGCAACTATTCCGCAAATGCTTGAGATTCTCAATCGTACCTATTGTTCAACAATCGGTGTGGAATATATGCATGTTTCTGATCCGGTTCAGAAAGTATGGCTTCAAGAACGCATTGAAGGGCGAGATAAAAAAAATTCTTTCACACAACAAGACAAGAAAGCTATTCTGAATAAGCTTATTCAGGCAGAGGGATTCGAACAGTTTTTAGACACTAAATATAAAGGTACAAAGCGTTTTGGACTCGATGGTGGTGAGGCGCTGATTCCCGCTCTTGAACAGATTATCAAATGTGGTAGTGCTTTGGGGGTTAGGGAAGTTATTTTAGGAATGGCACATCGTGGTCGTTTAAATGTTCTTTCACAAGTTCTTGCCAAACCGCATAGGGCTATTTTTCATGAATTCAAAGGGGGATCTTACAAGCCTGATGATGTGGAGGGATCCGGTGATGTCAAATATCATTTGGGAACTACCGCTGATCTGGACTTTGATGGTAAAAAAGTTCATTTATCACTGTTGGCGAATCCATCTCATCTTGAGATTGTTGATCCGGTTGTTATGGGAAAAGCACGTGCTAAACAAGATCAACTTATGGGACCTGCGCATACTGATTTACTCCCATTAAGTGAGCGTTCAAAAGTGATGCCATTGCTTATTCATGGTGATGCCGCTTTTGCAGGACAAGGCGTTATCCAAGAAACTTTTGGTCTTTCAGGTCTTAAAGGTTATCGTGTTGCAGGCTCACTTCATGTTATTATCAATAACCAGATTGGTTTTACAACATCTCCACGTTTTTCACGTTCTTCGCCTTATCCATCAGATGTCGCAAAAATGATTGACGCACCAATTTTCCATGTGAATGGTGATGATCCTGAGGCAGTTGTTTTTGTTGCCAAAATAGCAACAGAGTTTCGCCAAATTTTCCATAAACCAGTGGTTATTGATATGTTTTGTTATCGCCGTTATGGGCATAATGAAGGTGATGAACCTTCCTTTACGCAGCCGCTTATGTATAAAGCAATACGTAATCATAAAACAACACTTCAACTTTATAGTGACCGATTGGTAGCAGAAGGAATGGTTACTTCAGAAGAAATTGAGCAACAAAAAAAATTATGGCGCGATAAGCTTGAAGGTGAACTTGAAGCAAGTGCTTCTTATAAACCTAATAAGGCTGATTGGCTTGATGGAAGCTGGACGGGACTCAAAGCTTTTAGTAGTTCTGATGAGCAGCATTCTAGAGCAACCGGTGTTGAATTAAAAACTTTAAAGGAAATTGGTCAGAAAATTGTTGAAATTCCGGCGAATTTTCACGTTCACAAAACCATTCAACGTTTTTTAAATAATCGTGCTAAAATTTTTGAAACCGGTGAGGGTGTTGACTGGGCAACCGCTGAAGCTTTAGCTTTTGGTTCACTTTGTTTGGAAGGTGCACCGGTTCGTCTTTCCGGTGAAGATGTTGAGCGGGGAACTTTTTCACAACGTCATTCCGTTCTTTATGACCAGGAAAATGAGGCGCGTTATATTCCTTTGAATCATTTACAAAAGGGGCAAGCGCTTTATGACGTTGTTAATTCTATGCTTTCTGAAGAAGCTGTTCTTGGTTTTGAATATGGATATTCTCTTGCTGAACCACGAGGATTAACACTTTGGGAAGCACAATTTGGTGATTTCTCTAATGGTGCACAGGTCATTTTTGATCAATTTATTTCATCCGCAGAGCGTAAGTGGCTTCGTATGTCTGGTCTTGTGTGTTTATTGCCTCATGGTTTTGAAGGGCAAGGGCCGGAGCATTCTTCTGCACGTTTAGAACGGTTTCTTCAACTTTGTGCGGAAGATAATATGCAGGTTGCTAATTGTACAACCCCTGCAAATTATTTTCATATTTTGCGTCGACAAATTAAGCGTGATTTCCGGAAGCCATTGATTTTGATGACACCGAAATCACTTTTACGTCATAAGCGAGCTGTTTCTTTTCTCAATGAAATGGGGCCAGAAACAAGTTTTTGTCGTGTGTTGCTTGATGATGCAGAATGTCTCAAAGATTCTGTCATTAAGTTGCAAAAAGATAATAAGATTCGCCGTGTCGTTCTTTGTACTGGTAAGGTTTATTACGACCTTTATGAAGAACGTGAAAAAAGGGGTATTGATGATGTTTACCTCCTTCGTGTTGAACAGCTTTATCCTTTTCCTGCAAAAGTTTTGGTGAATGTATTATCGCGCTTTTTGCAGGCGGAAGTTTTTTGGTGCCAAGAGGAACCAAAAAACATGGGGGCTTGGTCATTTATTGAGCCTTATTTGGAATGGGTTTTGACGCATATTAATGCGCAATATTCACGTGCTCGTTATGCAGGACGTCCTGCGAGTGCGTCACCGGCCTCTGGGTTAATGGTGAAACACCTTGAACAACTGGCTGCGTTTCTTAAAGACGCGTTAGGTTCTTAATTTATTACTACTCTGATGTATGGAAAAATATTATGACTACTGAAATTCGTGTTCCTACTTTGGGCGAATCGGTTACCGAAGCAACGGTTGGCAAATGGTTTAAAAAACTTGGCGAAGCTGTCGCTATGGATGAGCCTTTGGTTGAATTAGAAACTGATAAGGTAACCGTTGAAGTTCCTTCTCCTGTTGCTGGGAAATTATCTGAAATCATTGCAAAAGAAGGCGATACGGTTGAAGTAAATGCTCTTTTAGGAGTGGTGAAAGCTGGAGAAGCTGGTATTTCCCAATCACTTTCACCTTCTGCTACACTTGTTCCAGCGGCTTCATCTGAATCGGAGAAGCCTGCTTTGAGCAGTGCAATGCCTCCTTCTCCTTCAGCAGCAAAATTGATGGCTGAAAATAATGTTGCAAAAAGCGATATTTCAGGTTCTGGAAAACGTGGACAAATTCTTAAAGAAGATGTTCTTGATGGATTAAAACAAAGTACAAATGCTCCTACACCCTCTTCTTCTGCGACGAGTTCTTCGGCACCTCCTGTCCAAGAAACACGTGAAGAGCGGGTTCGTATGACGAAATTGCGTCAAACAATTGCTCGCCGTCTTAAAGATGCACAAAATGTAGCAGCAATGTTAACCACATTTAATGAGGTTGATATGTCAGCGGTGATGGATTTGCGCAAGCGTTATAAGGATCTTTTTGAAAAGAAACATGGTGTTAAGCTTGGTTTTATGGGTTTTTTTACCAAGGCTGTTTGTCATGCATTAAAAGAACTTCCTGCTGTTAATGCAGAGATTGATGGGACAGATATTGTTTACAAAAACTATGTCAATGTTGGAATTGCTGTTGGAACGGATAAAGGGCTTGTTGTTCCAGTGGTGCGAGATGCAGATCAAATGTCATTGGCAGAGATTGAAAAAGAGATTGGTCGTTTGGGGCGTCTTGCGCGTGATGGAAAATTAGCCGTTTCTGATATGCAGGGCGGAACTTTTACCATTACCAATGGTGGTGTGTATGGATCGTTGATGTCAACACCGATTTTGAATGCACCACAATCTGGTATTTTGGGAATGCATGCGATTAAAGAGCGAGCAATGGTTGTTGAGGGTCAAGTTGTGATCCGCCCCATGATGTATTTAGCGCTTTCTTATGATCACCGTATTGTGGATGGGCAAGAAGCTGTGACTTTCCTTGTGCGTGTTAAGGAAAGCTTAGAAGATCCGGAACGCCTTGTTCTTGATTTGTAAAATACAGTTTTCAGGATGAAAGGAGAAACGGATGTCTTATGATGTGGCTGTGATCGGAGCGGGACCAGGTGGTTATGTAGCAGCAATAAAAGCGGCGCAACTGGGACTTAAAGTAGCAATTATTGAAAAGCGTACAACATTAGGAGGAACATGTCTCAACGTTGGTTGTATTCCTTCTAAAGCGTTGTTGCATGCTTCAGAAGTGTTTTCTGAAACCCAGCATGGTTTTGAAACGCTTGGTATTTCTATTGGTAAATCTAAGCTTAATCTTGAACAAATGATGGTTCATAAGAAAGCTGTGGTGACAGCCAATACGAGTGGTGTTTCTTTTTTGATGAAAAAAAATAAAGTTGATACTTTTTTTGGGACAGCCAAAATTTTGAATGCGGGTCATGTGGAAGTTGTTGCCAGAGATGGTAATAAACAAACAATTGAAACAAAAAATATTATTATTGCTACCGGTTCAGAGAGTTCAGGCATTCCAGGGGTGAATGTTGAAATTGATGAAAAGACTATTGTTTCTTCTACGGGAGCTCTTTCACTTGAAAAAGTACCAACGCATATGATTGTAGTAGGTGCTGGTGTCATTGGCTCAGAACTTGGATCAGTTTGGAGCCGTTTAGGTGCTAAGGTGACCATTATTGAGTATCTTAATAAAGTTTTGGGCTCAATGGATGGTGAAGTTTCACGGCAATTTCAGAAATTAATGGAAAAACAGGGGATTGAATATAAAACGGGTGCAAAGGTAACAGCTGTTACACAATCTGGCTCAACTGCTCAGGTGAGCTTTGAATCTGTCAAAGGTGGTGAATCTGAAACTTTAGAGGCTGATGTTGTGCTTATTGCTACTGGACGTTCTCCTTATACAGAGGGGCTTGGATTACAAGAGGCTGGTGTTCAGTTAGATGAACGCGGATTTATTGCAATTGATGCTCATTGGCAGACGAATGTTCCAGGAATTTATGCGATTGGTGATGTCGTAAAAGGACCAATGCTAGCACATAAAGCAGAGGAAGAAGGCGTTGCTGTGGCAGAAATTTTGGCAGGTCAAAAAGGGCATGTTAATTTTGATGTTATTCCTAGTGTTGTTTATACACAGCCGGAAATTGCGAGTGTAGGAAGGACAGAAGAAGAGCTAAAAACTGCTGGTATTGAATATAATGTTGGCAAATTTCCTTTTATGGCCAATGGTCGTGCACGTGCAATGCAAAAGAGTGATGGGTTCGTTAAAATCCTTTCTGATAAAAAAACAGATCGGGTATTAGGGGGGCATATTCTTGGATTTGGTGCTGGTGAAATGATCCATGAAATTGCAGTTTTAATGGAATTTGGTGGTTCATCAGAAGATCTGGGACGTTGTTGCCATGCACATCCTACCTTATCAGAAGCCGTGCGTGAGGCAGCTTTGGCAACATTTGCTAAACCACTTCATATTTAAAAAGCTTTTAAAAAGTACATTTTAAAAGGCACATGAGGCAGAAAATATTAGTGAAGCATGCAACAACATTTTAAAACTTTAAAAAAATATAACCAATTGTATTGAAATGTTCCATTTGTTGTATGCTTTTCGATAATTACTGTTTTAGATATCTGTTGTGCAGTTTTGATTGATTATTCTGTTGTGCACTATCGTTTAGAGCGGTGGTGTTTAGTCTATGTAAAGTTTTATATATGGGGTAGTTTTTATACTGTTATAAAATATTTAAGATAGGATTCTGAGCCTATCTGCGTGCTTTGTGTTAAGAAAACATCTCTCAAAGTGCCCAAATCTACTTCGCGAGGGTGTTCGTGAATGGTATAGCTGTAAAAGTTCCTCTTGAAATATATGAAATTCATTCAAACTGTTATAAGACCTATTGTGCACCATCATCTTTATGTTTAGTAAAAGTACACGCTGGCATTATAATACACTTTTTCAGTTCTCAATATTGCTAAAGCTCTTTATTATTTGAGAGTTTTCATAAGAGAATTTTTATTCTGTGCTTTTATCATTTTACCTCACACGCTCGTTTTGTTTGTGATGTGCAGACAAAAGATTTTAATTACTTCAATGTGAGAGAGTTTGTGATTAAGAGAATTTTACAGTATTCAGCGTTATGAATCAAGTTGAAAATGATGATTTATTGTTATAAATCAAAGCGTTATATATGAAGAGGGAAGTCAAAAGGAATTCACTCAAAGAAATTGAATTGTTTAATGATTGGTGTAGGTTAAGGATCTTTGTCATTTAAGATGAAGAGGCGAGGAATTGAATATTCTACAAAATACCGCTCTTCTTTAAAAGAGCGGTATTTTTATATCTTTTGTTTATGACACTATCTTTTTGATGATAATGACAAGTTATACAGTGTGATTAAATTAGTTTTTTCTTCTCTGTTTTTCTTGATCATTGCTCGCTATGTCTTAAAAAGATGCTATGTCTCTTCTTTAGGGTTGTTAAGAAATCGCAATGTTGCCAAAATATAACGAATAGCTAAAATTTTTTTGAAAACCATAATTACACGAGAATATTAAGTTTGTTTTCATTGGGCAGTTTTGTGATAACTTAAAAAATCAAGCATATGCTTTCTATAGGTATTAAAATTGTAATTTTTTATCCTCTTGTTGTTCTCTTATAAAAGTGGGAAGCCCCATATGATCAAGATATTTAAGGAAAGGGTGGGGTGGTAATTCTTCCACATTGACCATAGTTTTAACATCCCATTCACCTGTGGCAATAAGAAGAGCTGTTGCCGCTGCTGGTACGCCAGCCGTATAGGAAATGCCTTGTGCCCCAGTTTCATGAAAAGCTTGTTTGTGATCGGCTATATTATAGATAAAAATTTCTCTCGGTTTTCCATCTTTTTCGCCTTTAATAAGATCTCCAATACAGGTTTTTCCTGTGTAGTCTGGGGCGAGAGAGGAAGGGTCGGGTAAGACGGCCTTTACGACTTTCAAGGGCACGACTTCTTGTCCTTCTGCTGTCTTAATGGGCTGTTCAGATAAGAGACCAAGATTTTTTAGAACCGTAAAAACAGTGATATAACGATCACCAAATCCCATCCAGAAACGGACATTCTCTACATCAAGATTTTTGGAAAGTGAATGAATTTCATCATGTCCTGTCATATAGGCTTTTTGTTTTCCCACAACGGGAAGATCCCATTCATGGCTGATTTCAAACATTTTATTGGAAGTCCATTTTTTATTTTGCCATGACCATACTTGTCCTGTAAATTCACGGAAGTTAATTTCTGGATCAAAATTTGTAGCAAACCAACGTCCATGATTTCCGGCATTAATATCAATAATATCAATATCTGTGATTTTATCAAAATAATCATCGCGCGCTAATGCTGCATAAGCATTCACTACACCTGGGTCAAAACCTGCTCCTAAAATAGCGGTTATACCAGCTTTTTCACATTCTTGACGTCGAGGCCATTCATAATTGCCATACCAAGGAGGTGTTTCACAAATTTTCAATGGGTCTTCATGAATTGCGGTATCGATATAAGCGCATTTGGTTTCAATACAAGCTGAAAGAACAGACATATTAAGAAAGGCAGAACCAACATTAATGACAATTTCGCATTTGGTCTTTTGGATGAGCTTTATAGTTTCTTCTACATTCATGGCATTGAGCGAATGGCTTTTGAGAACACCCTGTTCTTTCATTGTGTTTTTTTCTTTAATAGAAGCAATGATGGCCTCACATTTTTTGAGTGTTCGTGAAGCAATATGAATTTCACCAAGAATATCGTTGTTTTGAGCGCATTTATGCGCAACAACTTGTGCAACACCTCCGGCACCAATAATGAGAACATTTTTTTTCATTGTAGGTCCATCTCCTTTTTAATACTGTTGTATGACGTTTTTTATGGTTTATCTTTATGAAAGGCTTTCCTGATAGTCGTTATAGCTGAATTGGCGTTGAAGTGTTAATGTACCATCGCACTCTTTGAGAACAATAGCAGGCATTGTAACGCCATTAAACCAGTTTTTCTTGACCATTGTATAACCTGCTGCATCCTGAAAAGACAGTCTATCGCCTATTTTAAGAGGTTTTTGAAATTGAAATGTTCCAAAAATATCGCCGGCAAGACAAGACTTTCCACAAATCATAATTTCGTGTGGACCTTGATTGGGTTCTAATTTAGCATTTTCACGATAAATGAGAAGATCAAGCATATGAGCTTCAATGGAGCTATCAACGATGGCAAGGTTTTTTTCATTATACAATGTGTCAAGAACGCTTACTTCCAGTGTGGTGCTTTTGGTAATAGCAGCTTCTCCTGGTTCTAGAAAAAGAGTGACACCATGAGTTTTAGAAAATTGTTTTAAGCGTTTTGCGAAAGCTTCTAGAGGATAATTTTCAGCCGTAAAATGGATTCCGCCGCCAAGGCTTATCCAGTCAACAGCAGAAAAAAGTTCTGCAAATTTTTCTTCCATATACCCAAGCATTTGGTTAAAAAGATTAAAGTCAGCATTTTCACAATTGTTATGGATCATCAATCCGTTGATAAGAGGCAGAACTTCTTTGATAGCGCTTTGGTTTGTTTCTCCTAAGCGGCTAAAAGGGCGTGAGGGGTTGGCAAGATCAAAATTTGATGCGCTCATTCCTGGGTTTAACCTTAAACCTCTTTGAATGGTTTTTGTTGCATCAGAAAAGCGTTGAAGCTGTTGGATGGAATTAAAGATGATTTTATCTGCATAACCACAGGCTTCATCAATTTCATCATCTGCCCAAGCCACTGAATAAGCATGGGTTTCTTTGCCAAATTTTTCTCTTCCTAAACGTAGTTCATAAAGGGATGATGATGTGGTTCCATCCATGAACTCAGACATTAAATCAAAAACACTCCATGTGGCAAAACATTTTAAAGCAAGTAAAATTTTAGCTCCGGACATTTCCCGTAAACGAGAAATTGTTTGCATGTTTTTGATGAGTTTCGATTTGTCTATAAGATAGTAGGGGGTTTTTATCATCATTTATTCATTCTTTTTTGTAGGATCTTATTGCCAAGATCAACGTTTAGTACAAAGAGTAACAGAATGTCTCAAGAAAAAAGAATCTTAAGAAAAGAATCTGTTTCTGTCCAGCAAGAGAAAGGCTTTCTGTAATTACTGTTGTTTATTATGTTGAGTTTTTTGTTATGAGTATGAAAAAAAAATTATATTATGCTTTAGCTTTTGTATTTGTTAGCAGTTTTTTCATCATAACAACCACTCTTGTTAATTGGGGGCAAAATAGAAGTGACGCTAAAGCCAAACTGGTTACTCAGACTTCTGTCCAAGATAGTTCGGTGCC
Source organism: Bartonella sp. AP88HLJMH (assembly GCF_042195605.1). Lineage (NCBI taxonomy): Bacteria > Pseudomonadati > Pseudomonadota > Alphaproteobacteria > Hyphomicrobiales > Bartonellaceae > Bartonella > Bartonella sp. AP88HLJMH. Next base: position 218,195 of record NZ_JBHIOR010000001.1, read on the forward strand.
TCTGATTTTTACGGGGCGTAGAGAACTTAATGGTTTCAAAGGTTATCGTCATTATCGGCGTGGTTATCGTAAATACAGTGATAATTGGTGGTATCCTGAAGTGGCATTTGTTACATCACCGCATTTAAGCACAAAAGGCGCATCATTAAAAGTTGTACCAGATGCTAAAAAAGTGTTTTTAACGTCTTCTTCGGAAAAATTAGAAAAAAAAGAGCCATGGATGCTTAAACAACATATTGAATCTTGCCGTGTGCGTTATCGCTCTTATAATAAAAATGATAATAGTTTTCAGCCTTTTCATGGGGGGCGTAGGCAGTGTTTATCACGCTTTTTTAAAGGATAGAAATTAAATAAAATTTTAATTGCTTCTTGTCGTGAGCGTTATTGTTCTTACAATAAAGAGAAGACTTGTGTGGTGCGCAGTATTTTCATGCAAGCATTGTTTTTTTTAAAAAAATTTAAATGCTTTTAAGTTTTATTAAATCTTATTATCATTAAGTGTGGAATGGGGGGTGAGAATATAAGTTTTTGTTTTGTCGATGACAAAATATTAAGGTAAAATGGAGTTTAAAGAATGACAACACGGGAAGCAATGTTGGTATTGCTCGTTTTGCTTCCCTTTGGTGGAAGTGCTGTCATTGGCTTTTTTCGTTCGACAGCAAAAAATAATGAAGCGTGGTTTGCTGGGGTCGTCGCACTTTTCTGTCTTATTTTTACAATAATGCTTTATCCGGAAGTTCGCGGAAACCACATAGTGCGTTTAGATATTTCTTGGCTTCCAGAATGGGGAAGCGATTTGATTCTCCGCATAGATGGTTTGTCATGGCTTTTTTGCTTGCTTATTACAGGGATTGGGCTGCTTGTTGTCATTTATTCACGTTATTACATAGATCCAGCGGATTCTGTACCGCGTTTTTTTTCCTTTTTTTTGGCCTTTATGGGATCAATGATAGGAATAGTTTTATCAGGTAATCTCATCTTTTTGGTTGTTTTCTGGGAACTCACCAGTATTTTTTCTTTTTTGCTGATCGGCTATTGGTACCATAATGCAAGTGCGCGTGAGGGTGCGCGTATGGCTCTAACGATCACAGGTTTTGGCGGCTTTGCTCTTTTTATTGGAGTTTTATTGATTGGGTATACTGTTGGCAGTTTTGATTTGGATAAGGTGCTACAGTCTGGAGATATGATCCGGTCAAGTTCTCTTTATAGTCCTATCCTTATTTGTATTTTATTGGGAGGGTTAACAAAAAGCGCGCAATTTCCCTTTCATTTTTGGCTACCTAACGCGATGGCTGCTCCAACTCCCGTATCGGCTTATTTGCATTCGGCAACAATGGTAAAAGCGGGATTGTTTTTGCTTGTTCGTTTATGGCCTGTGCTCTCTGGAACAGAATCTTGGTTTTGGCTGGTTGGCTTTTCAGGACTCTCAACTCTTCTTCTAGGTGCCTATTTTTCCATGTTTCAGCAAGACTTGAAAGGACTGCTTGCTTACTCGACTATTAGTCATCTTGGATTAATTACAACACTTTTAAGTCTTGGTAGTCCACTTGCTTGTGTTGCGGCGATCTTTCATATGGCCAATCATGCTACTTTTAAAGCTTCTTTATTTATGGCTGCTGGCATTATTGATCACGAGACGGGAACACGTGATATGCGTAAACTGTCAGGGCTTTATCGTTCTATGCCTATCACAGCAACTCTTGCTTTAGTTGCGAGTGCAGCGATGGCTGGGGTTCCTTTGTTGAATGGTTTTTTATCGAAAGAGATGTTTTTTGCTGAAGCTGTTGAAACGCATATGGAATCATGGCTCGATTGGATTGCGCCTTATGTGGCAACGCTAGCTAGTCTGTTTAGTGTGACCTATTCTATACGCTTTATTCATGGCGTTTTTTTAGGACCAAAGCCTGACAATTTACCCAAGACTCCCCATGAACCACCGCATTTCATGCGTTTACCAATGGAGCTTTTGGTGTTTATTTGTTTAGCGGTTGGTATTTTTCCTAATTTAACAATAGGACCTATTTTAGATAATGCGGTCGTGTCTGTTTTAGGACCAATGACAATTCCTTATAGTTTGGCTGTTTGGCATGGGTTTAACACTCCATTAGTGATGAGCTTTGTTGCATTATTAGGGGGCGGATTGCTCTATGCTGTTGGGCATCGTTATTTTTTATCCTGTGATGATGGGGCTCCTTTTTTCCGTCACTTAAAAGGACCGCGTATTTTTGAACGCATTCTCGTAATTATTTCTTGGAAATGGGCCCGTGCGGTGGAGTCTGCTTTGTCAACACGCCGTTTGCAGATCCAATTGCATTGGATTTTTTGGGTCTGTTTTGCCTTTGTTGGTCTTTTACTTTGGTGCGATGGTTTCATTCCAGTGGGGACATTACCGCTTTTTCCACTTGATATTCCTTTTCTCGCTCTTTGGCTGGTTGGCGGATTATGTGCGCTTTTAGTTGCTTGGCGAGCAAAGTTTCATCGTCTTGCTTCACTTATGCTTTTAGGGGGAGCTGGTTTGATGACTTGTGCAACCTTTTTATGGCTTTCTGCTCCTGATTTAGCAATAACACAATTGGTTGTTGAGGTTGTTACAGTCGTTTTATTATTGCTTGGTTTACGGTGGTTGCCTAAACGTTTGCATGACCCTGGGCCAGCTGCTGTTCATTTTTGGGTTCGCTTGCGTCGTTTCCGTGATTTCATCATATCCTTTGTAGGAGGTGCTGGTGTAGCATGGCTTTCTTTTGCAGTGATGACACGTCCCCAAGGTACAACGATTTCTGATTTTTTTCTAACGCATGCTTACTCAGATGCTGGTGGTCGCAATGTTGTGAATGTGTTATTGGTTGATTTCCGTGGTTTTGATACCATGGGAGAAATTGTGGTTTTGGGTGTTGTTTCCCTTACTGTTTTTGCACTCTTACGACGTTTTCGTCCTGCGCCTGAGAGTATTGATGCGCCTTTTCAACAACGTATCCAGAAAGCCTTTGATATAGCACAGCCTAATCGAAATGTGGGAGATACAGTATTGAATTATTTAGCTGTTCCTGCTGTTATTATGGGTTGGCTCTTTCCAATTATTATCGCTTTTGCTATTTATTTATTAATGCGAGGGCATGATCTGCCAGGAGGTGGATTTGTCGGTGGTATTACTTTGGCTATAGGATTTATTTTACAATATCTTGCACGCGATATTCGGTGGGTGGAAACGCATTTGAGAGTTTTACCTTTGCGTTGGATAGGCTTTGGTTTATTATTGTCAGTCGTAACGGGGATGGGCTCTTGGTTTTTTGGATATCCTTTTTTAACATCCTTTTTTCGATATATTCATCTTCCGTTAATTGGGAAAGTTCCCATGGCATCTGCTTTTTTGTTTGATTTTGGTGTGCTTTCTCTTGTGTTAGGAGCAACTGTTCTCATTTTAATTGCACTTGCACACCAGTCAATTCGGAGTTACCGAATCGGTAAGAAACCTATTTTAAAAGAGAAGGAAAATTAATGGAAATTGTTCTTTCTTTGGGTATCGGTGTTTTTGTCGGATCAGGTATTTGGCTTGTTTTGCGTCCACGTACTTTTCAAGTCATTCTTGGTTTGTCCTTGATCTCCTATGGTGTTAATCTTTTTATATTTTCAATGAGTAGACCGCGTAGTAATGCTGCTCCAATTGTTGATCCTACCACTGTTATTAATCCAGCTAATTATGTCGATCCTCTTCCACAAGCCTTGGTTTTAACTGCGATTGTGATTGGTTTTGCAACAACAGCTTTATTTTTAGTTATCTTGTTGGTTTCACGTGGTTTAACGGGTTCTGATCACGTTGATGGACGTGAGGTGCAATAATGGAAATAGGAGTGCATCATCTCCTTATTTTGCCTATTCTTTTGCCGTTAATCACTGGAGCACTTCTTCTTTTTTATGATGAACGTCGTGCAAGACTTAAATCATTCATCAGTCTTTCTTCTGCGGGACTGTTGGTCGTTACTGCCATTTTATTGATTATACGTACTCTTGAAATAGCACCGGCTTGCGATGTTTATCGACTTGGTAATTGGCCGTCTTCTTTTGGAATTGTTTTAGTCCTTGATCGCTTAAGCGCTATGATGCTTTTACTTTCCAGCTTGTTGGTGACTAGCGTGTTGGTTTTTGCGCGGGCTCATTGGTACAAAGCTGGTTCTCATTTTCAGTCACTAATGCAATTTTTTATGGTGGGGATAAATGGTGCTTTTTTGACTGGCGATTTATTTAATTTATTTGTGTTTTTTGAAGTTATGTTAACGGCTTCCTATGGGCTTGCTTTGCATGGTTCTGGTCAGACACGCGTGCGTGCAGGGTTGCATTATGTTGTGGTTAATCTTGTTGCTTCATTATTTTTTTTAGTTGGTATAGCGCTCATTTATGGAGTCGTTGGTACTCTTAATATGGCCGATTTGGCTGTTAAAATAAAATATATATCTTCTACAGATATTGTTTTGTTCGAAATAGGTGTTGCACTTTTAGGTATTGCTTTTTTGCTTAAAGCGGGTATGTGGCCGCTTAATTTTTGGTTGGTGCCAACTTACAGTGCAGCAGCAGCGCCTGTTGGAGCTTCTTTTGCACTTTTGAGCAAGGTTGGTATTTATATTATTTTACGTTTAACGTTGCTATGGTTTGGTTCTGAAAGTGAATATTTTAACCATTTTGGTCATACGGTTTTGTTTTATGGTGGGCTTGCCACTATGATTATTGGTTTTATTGGAGTATTGGCGAGCCAAGTTTTGGTGCGTTTGGCAGCTTATAGCGTTCTTGTCTCTTCTGGCACATTGTTGGCTGCGATCGGGATAGGCAATGCAGCACTGACAGCAGGCGCACTTTTTTATATTGTTTCTTCAACTTTAGCACTGGGAGCTTTTTTTCTTTTGGTAGAGTTGGTAGAACGCTGTCAAGATGTGGCTGCTAATGTTCTTGCTGTCACAATGGAGGTGTATGGTGACGATGAAGAGGAGGAAGAAGATGAAGTTGGCATCTATTTTCCAGTAACCTTGGCAATTCTTGGAGCTTGTTTTGGTATCTGTGCCATTTTGATTATTGGATTGCCGCCTTTTTCTGGTTTTGTTGCTAAATTTATGATGTTCATGGCAATTTTAAACCACAGTAGAGAGGATTTTTCTACTTCTCTTCCGGTTTACCAAGATTGGCTTTTTGTAGTTTTTGTCACTCTCTCTGGTTTTGCGGCTTTGATTGCATTGACACGAACGGGTATCCGAACTTTTTGGGTTTCTCTTGAAGGGCGTATTCCTCGTGTGCAAGTGATAGAATTTGCGCCTATTGCCGTTCTCCTTGCTTTGTGTTTTCTTATAACAATTGTAGCCAGTCCTGTTAGTCATTATATGTCTGAAACTGCTAAGACTTTGTATGAACCTCAAAACTATATTGGGAGCGTTTTAACGGATTTTTCTCTCGAAAATAGGGAGATAAGTAAATGAATTGTTTTTGTCCTTCCCCTTTTTTCAGTGGTGTCATTGTCCTTATGTGGCTTATTTTAAATGGTTTTAGTTTAGGGCAATTGCTTTTAGGGATTTTAACCGCTTTGTTTTGTGGTTGGATGATACGGCTTCTGGAGCCAGAGAAGGTTGTTATTAAAAGCTGGAGTGCGGTTTTTCGTCTTGTTTTTCGAGTATTTATAGATTCTATATTCTCAAATGTTTCGGTGGCTTGGTTTGTTTTAACAAAAAGGTCTCGAGTGCAGAAATCTGGTTTTATTGTAGTACCTCTTCTGCTTCATAATCGCACTGCTTTGGCTATTTTAGCATGCATCCTTTCGGCAACCCCTGGAACTGCTTGGGTTGCCTATAATAGTAAAAAGGGTGAACTTTTGCTTCATGTCTTAAATTTAAAAAATGGATATGATTACAAACAGTTGATCAAACAACGGTATGAGCAATTGCTTTTGGAGATTTTTTTATGAGTATGGTGATTCTTTATTGGGGGCTTTTCTTTTCACAGTTTTTTTTAAGTTTAGCGGTGATTTTCGCGCTGTTTCGGTTGATTCGTGGTCCACGGGCGCAGGATAGAATTGTTGGTTTGGATGCCCTTTATATAACCACTATTCTTTTGTTTCTTACATTCGATATTCGTTCAGGAACAACCACTTATTTTGTCGCAGCTCTCATTATTGGATTGTTAGGATCTGTCTCAAGCATCGCTTTGGCGAAATTTCTTATGCGGGGGGAGATTATTGAATGAAAGATGATATATCGCTTGTGGTTGCTATTGCTATCACAGTTTTCTTAATATTAGGGTCTGGATTGACATTGATCGCAACGATAGGTTTGGTGCGTTTTTCCAATTTTTATAAGCGTTTGCATATGCTTTCAGTATGTACGAGTTGGGGCGTTGGTAGTATTCTTATTTCTTCATTTCTTTATTCAATATTTGTGGACCATTATTTTGTTTTTCATGAAGTGTTGCTGATGTTTTTTTTGTTTTTAACAGCACCGGTAGCTTCTATGTTGCTTTCACATACGGCAGCTTATCGACATCATTCAGAAAAACAATCAGAAAAACCGCTGGCTCTTTTATTACACCAAACGGAGGAAAAGCTACCCACATCAGAAGGAACATCACGAGATGAGAGCCAGCGCGGTTCTTGAAATGTAAGAATCTTCCTTATTCTGTGCTTTTTTCTTCTACACAGTGGATGGGCTTTTCTTCTTTTGGATCATTAATAAGATCGTAAAATATGGCTTCATTTTTAGTTATCCACCAAATGTATTGTCCACCCACATATTTTCCTCCAGAAGCGGCAATTACATTAGAACCAACGATGCGCTTACCGTTCCATTTTAAATCAACAAGCGCAATATTGCCAGCATTATAATAAGTTGCTTCAACATACTCTTTGCTTGTTCCCATATCGCATTGATAGGAGACGGTCTCTGTTGTTGGTTCTGGATTATCTGGTACTTCAATGACTAAAGAACTTGCTAATGCATTAATTGAACCGAGGAGGAGCACACTTAAAGTAATGAAAAATTGTTTAGTAAAAGAAATTTTTTTCATAATATTTCCCGTGTTATTTAAAATAATAATGTTGACTCATCTTTACAGAGGATAGGTTTTTTTTCTTCTGGATCCTGAGCAAGGTCATAAAGCGTGACTTCTTTGTTCTTTTCCCACCAGATGTACTGAGCTCCTGCAAATTTTGCTCCTGTTGCCGCGATGACATTAGCAGCAATGACACGATCACCGTTCCATTTGAAATCAACCAACGAAATATTATCAGCATTAAGATAGACTGCCTCAATGCGCTCTTTACCTGCTCCAGTTTCACACTGATAGGTAATGGTCTCTGTTTTGGGCTCTGGATTGTCTGGTACTTCAATGATTAAAGAACCAGCTAAGCTATTGTTTGAGCTGAAGAGTGATAAACTTAAAGCGGTGAAAAATCCTAAAATGTGCAAAGTTTTTTTCATGATGCTTCCCTATATTCCTAATATTGTGCACAAAGAATAATTTGACTGATACGATGGTGTCTACGGCAGGATTCGAACCTGCGACCCCAGGATTCATACCACTTCGATTTTCACCGCCAGCCTTATCGGCTGTTTGTGGTCTGGACTGTCTCTTCACCTTGAAGCTTTTGCTCTTTAGGTGCTGCCCGTTCAGTCTCTACACCTTTCTCTCATTTGAAGAGAGACTTGGCTCGGGATTGGCATACAGTCGCCCATGAAGCTTTCCCCGAATTTGAGCAGATTCACTTTGAGGATTTCTCCTCAAAGTGCCCAATTTCTTTAGGAATCCTGTGCTCTATCCTACTGAGCTACGCAGACATCATCATGTTAATCTTTAATAGAAGTATAAAAACGAATCAATTATATTCAATATGAATTAACGAATTTCTGTTAATTTTTGTTCCAAAAAGGATAAAACGGCATCTGGTGAAACATTTTTTGCAATAAATGATTGGCCAAGTCCGCGTGTTAAGATGAAAGTCAAATTGTTTTGCGAAACTTTTTTATCTTGGGCAATGAGAGTCATTAAAGTTTCAGCATCTGGTAGACACCCTGGGATATCCTTTAATTGTGTAGGCAATCCTATAAATTTGAAGTGCGCTTCAATGCGTTGTATAAGCGTGGGGCTTATTAAATTTAATTGAGCAGAGAATTGATGAGCTAGAATCATCCCAATTGCTACGCTTTCGCCATGGATTAAACGGTTGGAGTCATAAGCGGTTGCTGTTTCAAGCATGTGTCCAAATGTATGGCCAAGATTTAAGAGTGCGCGCTCTCCCGTTTCGTACTCATCGCGTGCTACAATGGCAGCTTTAAATTGGCATGAGCGAACAATGGCCTCTGTTCGCATAGGGCCATTAGAGAAAATTTTCTGCCCATTTTTTTCAAGCCACTCAAAAAAGTCAGGTTGGTTAATGAGACCGTATTTTACTATTTCTGCGTAGCCAGCGCGAAATTCGCGCGGTGGCAGGGTATCAAGAAGACACGTGTCAGCAATAACGCATTGTGGTTGATAAAAGGCACCAATAAGATTTTTGCCATATTGGCTATTGATTCCCGTTTTTCCACCAACAGAAGAATCAATTTGTGCAAGAAGCGTTGTGGGCATTTGAATGAAGTTCATGCCACGGCGGATTATACTTGCCGCAAATCCTGCTAGATCACCAATGACACCACCGCCAAAAGCAATAACACAGTCGCCTCTTTCTAAACGCGCAGCAAGAATTTGATCGATGACAACTTGCAGGGTTGAAAATGATTTTGATTGTTCTCCTGCTTCTACAATAATAGGGACAGTATGAATTTTATTTTTTGTTAATTCTGCTTGCAATATCTCCAAATGAAGGGAAGCAACATTTGTATCTGTAACAAGTGCCAAGCGCGTTTGATGAGGATCTTTTTTATTAAGAGCATGTTTAATCTGTGAAGCAGCTTGTGTAATCAGACCCGGACCAATGATGATATCGTAACAGTGTTTGTCAAGTTTAACAGTGACGGTTTTGGTTTGCATGCTGGTTATCCCTATTGTTAATTTCTGTGTATAGGTAGTGCTGTACGGATCGTATAACATTTTGTGCTACGGTATGACGGCTTTCTTTATGACTGTTAATTGTTAAGTTTGCCTTTGCATAGATAGGATAACGCTGTTCCATGAGTTTTTGCATGGTTTCTTTAGGATTGGCTGTTTGAAGCAGGGGACGTGTTGGGTGCTTTGAGACACGTTGCATGAGGATATCAAGATCGACTTTTAGCCATATGGATATACCATTTTGGTGAATGGCTTTTCGGATATTTTCATTTATGTAGGCACCACCACCTGTTGCTAAAACAAGGGGACTTTTTTTCATGAGGTTTAGAATAACACGCTGTTCAAGAGCACGAAATTCGGATTCACCATAAATTTCAAAGAGTTCCGTGATTGTCATTTGTGCAGCTTTTTCAATTTCTTGGTCAGAATCATAAAAAGGTAAACGAAGCATGGTGGCGACGCGTTTTCCGATCACTGATTTGCCTGCCCCCATAAGACCAACAAGGACAAGTGCTCTTTTATCAAGGGACGATAAGAGCTGATTCTTTATTTGTGTTATGGGGACGCGTTTTTGTCGATTGCTTTTCATAACTTTATTTCGGCATTTATCCATCTTAAAGTCAATTCCTGTTAATCTTTGTGAGGCATAATACGAGATAGAATATTTTTGGGTAGGTTATTGTCTTATGCCAACATTGACTAGATTTTTGATGATTCTTTTCATTTTGCTTTCTGTTCTTTTCATTATAATGGGTGCTCTTGTGGTTTGGGTTGAACCAGTAACTGTGGATATGTACATTGATGTTCCCTTGGATTCATGGAATCTTTCTACGGAAGCGAATCAATGAAATGAAAAGTGGTGCTGTGATAGATCATTTTCTTGAGATGATGAGTGCGGAGAGAGGGGCTTCGTCTCATACGCTTGCGGCTTATCAGCATGATTTGCAGTGGGCACAAGACGAATTGTCTTCACACTCTGTTTCGCTTTTTTCAGCACAAAAAGAAGATTTAATTACTCTTTTGTCACTTATGCATACTTTTGGTTTTGCGGCATCGTCGCAAGCGCGCCGTTTATCGACTTTGCGTCAGTTTTATCAATTCCTTTATGCTGAAGGGTTGAGAGCAGATGATCCCTCTCATGATATTGATGCACCTCGTCAGGGGCGTCCTTTACCCAAAATCATGAGTGAAGATGCAGTGATAAAATTGCTTGATTTTGCGGAGTTAGAAGTCAATCAAGCAGACTATGGGTCCAAAGGTTATTTCCGTGCACTGCGTCTTCAGCTATTGATTGAAATGCTTTATGCAACAGGGTTACGTATTAGTGAGTTGGTGAGTCTGCCGGTTCAGTCTGTTCGAAGGAAGGAATACAGCGTTTTGGTTCGTGGTAAGGGTAAAAAAGAACGAATGGTGCTGTTATCAAAAAAAGCATGCCAAGTTCTTTCACAGTGGTTAAATTTGCGTGATCAGGGAAAGGACGCTACGAGTTCTTATCTTTTTCCTGCGCATTCCGAGACAGGATATATTGCTCGTCAAGTCGTTGCACGAGAGTTGAAAAATCTCGCTAGAAGAGCAGGGATAGGAAGTGATAGCTTTTCTCCCCATGTGTTGCGTCATGCTTTTGCTAGTCATCTTTTGCAAAATGGTGCTGATTTGCGTGCCGTTCAACATTTGTTAGGTCATTCTGATATTGCTACCACTCAGATTTATACCCATGTGTTGGAAGAGGGACTTTATCGTTTAGTCAATGAGCATCATCCACTTGCCGATGAGCAAAAGGCTCGTTAAAGAAAAGGTGATGTTTTTGAAAAAGACTTTATAAAGCAAATTATAAGTGTATAAGTGACACTGAATGAGTTGACACAAATGTATAATTATCTTGATTTTGAAAAACCAGTTGCTGATCTTGATGGGAAAATTCTTGAATTAAAAAAAATTTCTCAGGAAAAAGGCAGTCTTGATATGAGTGACGAGATTGCTCGTCTTGAAACGCGTTCCCAAACAGCGTTGCGCGATATTTATAAAAAATTATCGCCGTGGCAAAAAACACAAGTTGCTCGTCATCCGGATCGTCCCCATTTTATGGACTATTCTAAACGCCTATTGAGTGACGTTACGCCTTTGGCCGGAGATCGCAAGTTTGCTGAAGATGAGGCTATTCAAGCGGGGTTTGCACGCTTTAAAGGTGAGGCCGTTGCTTATATCGGTCAAGAGAAAGGTCATGATACGCAAACACGTTTGCGCTATAATTTTGGTTCTGCGCGTCCAGAAGGCTATCGTAAAGCTGTACGTATTATGGAAATGGCTGACCGCTTTGGTTTGCCCCTCCTTACTTTTATTGATACAGCAGGTGCTTATCCTGGGGTAAGCGCTGAAGAACGTGGGCAAGCGGAAGCAATTGCTCAATCAACAGCTACAACTTTGCGTTTGAAAGTTCCTGTGGTTTCCGTTGTTATTGGAGAAGGCGGTTCTGGAGGGGCGATAGCAATCGCGGCTGCCAACAAAGTTTATATGTTGGAGCACGCAATTTACTCTGTTATTTCACCAGAAGGAGCAGCTTCTATCTTATGGCGTGATCCAGCTCGTGCAAAAGATGCTGCAATGAATATGCGTATTACCGCTCAAGATTTGTATCGCTTAAAGATTATTGATGGCATTATTTCGGAACCTTTAGGGGGAGCGCATCGTGGCAAAGAGATTGTCATTGATGCAACGGGTGATGTTATTTCAGAAGCTTTAAAAGCTATGGCTGGAAAAGATGGTCAAGTGCTTAAACAAGAGCGAAGGGAAAAATACCTTCAAATTGGTCGATCTCTAACATAGGTTATTTTTTGTGAGGGGTGTTGGATTGGAGTTTTATTCGATGACATTTAGCAGATTCCTTGCTGTGTGTGTGTTGTTTGTAATGGGACTATTGACAGCATGTGAAGGAAGATTACCAGCCTCTATTCGCGCTAAAGTTGAGCAGCCGTTGCCGCAAGAAATCAAAAATAGAATGGTTCTGTATGATATAGATCCCTATGCACCGATTATGATGCGGTTTTTTAAGGAAGAAAATCTTGCTGAAGTTTGGAAGCAATCTCGTTCAGGACCTTTTATCTTGGTTGCTCGCTATGGCATTTGCAAATGGTCTGGTAAGCTTGGACCTAAATATAAAGAAGGGGATCTTCAGACACCAGAGGGTTTTTATACTATTAGCGCAAACCAAATGAATCCTTATTCAAAATATTATCTCTCTTTTAATATAGGATTTCCTAACCTTTATGATCAGGAAAATGGTCGCACAGGAAGCAATCTTATGGTGCATGGTTCTTGCTTTTCCGCAGGTTGTTATTCTATGAGTGATAAGAACATGGCTCAGATTTATGCGTTTGCACGGGATGCTTTTAAAGGAGGACAAAGAGAGTTTCAGTTGCAGGCTTTTCCTTTCCGCATGACCGAGGATAATATGTCACGTCATAGCAAGAATCCTCATTATCAATTCTGGGTTATGCTTAAGAAAGGTTATGATTTTTTTGAAAAAAATCGTCAACCTCCAACTGTTGAGGTTTATGGAAAACGTTACGTTTTTAATCGCGATATTGATAAAAATTCAGTTTCTCTAATGCAGTGAGTGTTATTGTATCCTACTGCACCGTAAACACTATCACTTAATAATGGTGATACAGGATATGCAAAAACTTTGCACATAAGGTGTTTAAGTGAGTAGTCAATATTTTAAAGCGCAGAGTTTTTTCATAGAGCTTTATGTAAGTAAATCATATGAAGTGGGAAGCCAAGAGGAATTTTCTCAAAGAAGTTTGATTGTTTGCACATCGTTACTGGTATCAATCTTCGTTTTTAGTGAAGAGTAAGTTAACATGAAATGTACCTCTCTTTTTATTTCTTTCAAAGAGTTTTATTCTTTTATGCTGTAAAATATTGTCTTGTCGTGCTGTTATATAAGATACATTCACATATTTTAAAATGCGATATTGCCTCTGTCTGATTTTGGTTTTTTTCTTAACAGGGATTTTGATTTCAATTAGCTTGAGTAAACATAGAGTTGAGCAGAATATTTTAGAACCAAGAATTTGGCCAATCGGTCTGTGAAATGAATCATATGAAGTGGTTTGCAGATGAAGCGCATTTAGAGAGAAAACAATCTGTTTGCAGATTGATGGGTATTAAATTTTTTATCATAACAATTTGATTTATAATGATAATTTAGTGTTATTCAAGTTAAATTAGAACCCTGAATACCGTAAGATTCTCTCATTTCAAAGCCGTTCCATGTTGAATAAATTAAAACCATTTTCTTGCACGTTACAAGCGGGGATAACCGCGTGGGTGAAACTGTGCAAGAAAGACTAAAATGCTTTTTACAAACCGTCTCAAGTACCAAGGGCTTGGTTTCAACATTGGGAATTAGCAAAGTGTGTAATGGTGCCGGTTTGCTTCTTTAAAAGCATAAAGATGGTGGTGCTAATGAATTTAATGTTATATCATTGAAGGGGAGAAAAAATTAAAATTTTATTCCTGGAATGACCAGAGGATTTTCTAAGAGAGCTGTTTTGTCTGCAGTATCTATTGCTGGTTTATTAAAAAAAGCATTGAGGAGCTTTTGTATTGCGTCTTTTTCAACACCATTGGCAATGATGACAAAACGTGTTTGTTTTATTCCTTTTGGCCATGCCGGCAATCTTATGGGAGGATGAAAAAATGTTTGTACGCCATGTAATACAAGTGGGCGATAAGGGTCATCACGCAATGCGATAATTGCTTTAATACGTAATAATTTTGTACCATAACGCTCTTGTAGGAGATCTAAAAAAGCTTCAATTGTGGCGTAATCAACAGGACCCTCACAGTTTAGTGAAAAGGTACGAATGGTTTTATGGGGGGTATGATCATGTGGGGTAGTCGTAAGATTTTGTTTAAGTTTTGTATTTTCTACTTTTTCATCCCATAATGTGTTATTTATTAATAGATTTGAACAGAAATCTTTAGAATGGCCGTCAATGATTTGTGCTGTAGGATTCATTGTTTTAAGTGTGCTAAGGAGTGCATCTGAAAGCGTTTGTGGGTCTCTAAGATCTGTTTTGGTGAGAATGATTTTATCAGCAAATATTAATTGTTTATATATTTCAGGATAGCGCTTACATATGGAAAGTGGACTTAATGTATCAAATGTTGCAAGAACAGCATTTATGGACAATGTTTGAATAAACAATGGGTGGCTTAAAAGTATTTGTAAAATAGGGGCGGGATCAGCCATCCCTGTGGTTTCAATGATAATATGATGGAGTTGTTTGATCTGTCCTGTCTGAACGCGATTTATTAAATCAATTAATGTGTCGATGAGATCACTGCGTAAATTACAGCATAAGCAACCATTGGCAAGCTCAATAATTCCTTCTGTCGTTTTTTCAACCAGAAGGTGGTCAATACTGATTTCGCCGAATTCATTGATGATAACAGCACATTCTGTTAGAAGAGGGTCTTGTAGCATACGGTTGAGCAAAGTTGTTTTGCCAGAGCCTAAAAAACCCGTAATAAGCGTGAGAGGGATGCGCTTTATTTTCATGTTAATCATCAATCATAGTTTTGTTTTTAAAAAATATATCTCAGTATGTCTAAGCAATTTATAATGATGTCCGTGAGGGATATAATGGTTAATCCCCCATGAAATCCATTGTACCACTATCTTTACGCTTATAAAGGTAGGTGCACGTGGGTATATTATACACTTTTAGCGTCAATGTTATGATAATTCTTGGTTCTTGAAAGGACTTATAGGAAGGATTTTTATTCCTTGTTTTAATTATTTTATCTACATGTTCATCCACCTTGTGGCGCGCAAGAGACTGGTTTTATTGATTCAACAAATACAGATTTGAAATGAGAGAATCTTACAATACTTGTGGTTTTGACATAAGGTACAAAATAATTAATTATGATTATAAATCAAAGTATTATAATTAATTGTAGATTATGATTTATGGCTTTTTATAGAATGGTTTGCGTGCCTTTTATACGGAATATAGGGTTTTCTTAGTGGTTTTACTGTCATTTTAGGTGTTTGTGGCGTACGAATGAGGTGTACTGATAAAGGATGAGAAAAAGAAGGTGGAGCAGTGATAAAAGGTGAGGTGAGAATAATATTTCCTTGATCATCATATGAATTTGCATGCATTTTTATGGCTTCAGGTGTGCATGTTTGTTGTCTCATATTGTTGGCTTGTGTTATGTTGCTCCCATAAGGTTTTAATGTTGCTAGTGTTAATTGGGGGCTTCCTTGGTGCAAAAATCCTATTTCAAGAAGTTGTGCAGCTTTTTCTTCTCTTTCACTTATGTTGTTAGCACCTAGAATGACAGCAATAATTGTACGTTTATTGCGGGTGGCTGAGGCAACAAGATTAAAACCAGAGGCACAAATAAAGCCTGTTTTCATACCGTCTATCCCATAAAAACGGCCAATGAGGTTGTTTGAGTTATGTTGGATTTTTCGATTATTACCAAAATCAATGGCTGGAATAGAAAAATAATGAGCATATTGTGGAAATTCTCGACGTATTTGAACGGCTAAAAGAGCAATATCGCGTGCCGTGGAGTAGTTTTGAGGATCTGGTAAACCACTTGCGTTCGCAAAATGGGTGCCAAACATGCCTAAACGTTTAGCTTCGCTATTCATTTTACGTACAAAATCTTTCTGTGAACCCGCAACAGCTTCACTCATGGCAATGGCTAAATCATTGGTAGATTTAACCATGGTGATACTTAAGGCTGTATCAAGTGTGAGTACAGAACCAGCTTTATAGCCTGAACGATATGAGGGAGCTTTTGCGGCGTATTCGCTGATGGTGATATGTTTGTTTGGTGAAACTTCCCCTCGGCTCATGGCACGAAAAATAACATAAGCGGTCATTAATTTTGTCAAGGAAGCAGGATACCAACGCTCAAAAGCTTGATTATGTTTTAAGATACGCCTCGTTGTAACATCAACAGAAATAAAAGGCTGCGCTAGAGCAACAGCGCTGGATAAACTCAAAATCACAGAAAAAAATAAATTATAGAAGAGACGTCGCATTAATTTAAATCTAGTTCCCTCTTATTCGTTATTTAGAATTGTTTTAATGTAGCACACAAAGCATTTAAGTCTAGGATAGGAAGGAAAGATGGTTAATTGCTGTATCCGTTGTGTCTGTGGGATAAAAACCAATTCTCATTTTTATTTTCCCCTTGAATTTGGTTTGATGACTTAAGTATCTCAAAAAATACTTTTTAAATAATGAAGATTGTACAAGATTTCAGGTTCTTGGAGGGATTGAATTTCTCAGAAAGGAATGAATCTGCATAATCATGCATTTTTCTTGCTCTCCTGTTAGGATAGCCCTTGGCACTTGAGACGGTTAGTAAAAAGCATTTTAATCTTTTCTTGTATCGTTTTATTCACACAGATATCCCCGCTTGTAATGTGTAAGAAAATGATTCTAATTGATTCAACCTAGAATAGATTTGAAATGAGAAAATCTTACGGTATTCAGGGTTCTCATTCAAGTTGAATAACGCTAAAATATCCTTATAAATCAATGAGATGTATGTTATTTAAATGATTTTAAAGAGAGGAAGAATTCTTTTTCAAAAAAATTTACACATTGATCATTTCTTATCATGTACAAGTGTTTTACAATTTTAAATTAGAAAGTTTGAAGTATCTTTCTTATATTTTTGTTCCCTATACTCCGCTCAATATACAAAGTTATGCATTATTCTTATCAATCAGTGCATTGTTTCATGATGATTTAGTTTTTGAAGTTTCTGAACAGCGTATGGTGGCATAGGAGGAGGGGTGGGATCTTGAGCTGCTAAGAGAAGCAGTTCATCACACGCTTTTTCAGTTTTTTGGACAAGTTGATCTAGAAAATCACGTTTGCTTAAACCAGCCTCTATCGGGGGAAGAATACGGACACGAATTGTTCCGGGATAGCGGCGAAAATTATTGCGTGGCCAATATAAACCCGCATTATGTGCAATAGGAACAACTTGAAGTCCTAATTCATTATAGAGCGCGACAATTCCCGACTTATAATCTGGTTCTTGACCGGGTTGTCGGCGTGTTCCTTCGGGAAAAATCAAGATTTGGCGCCCTTGTTTTACTTTCTCTTTTGCTTTTTGTATAATCATTTTTAAGGCTTTGATGGGTGTTGTGCGGTTAATGGGGATAATTTGCGTTTTTGCCATATACCAGCCAAACAATGGAATCCACATCAATTCACGTTTTAAAATGAGAGTGGGATCATCAAAATAAGGAACAAGACTGAAAGTTTCCCAAGCCGATTGATGCTTTGGAGCAATGATATAGGGTCCTTTGGGAAGATTTTCTAAACCTTCAATCTCATAACTTGTGCCTGCGATGTATTTTTGCAAAAAGAGTGTAACGCGCGCCCATGTTTTAGGGACAATCCATGCCTTTTTGCGGGGCATTAAAAAATAAACGGGAGCGTAAAGAATCATTTGTATGAAAGTTGTTGTATAAAAAGCGAACGTAAAAAGAATAGAACGAAGGATAAGCACTACATTTTCCATTTTATATCTATAAGAAGACTTCATATATAATATAATTCACATGAGAAAACATCTTCTTTATGTTTTTTCAAGCATCTATTTTTTCGGTAACTCATTTTCCGATATTTAAAAACAGAAGGAAAGAGGTTAATGGAATTACAAAAAGATAAACTTTTTATTCCACGGATTTTATCTATTGCGGGAACAGATCCTTCTGGTGGCGCTGGAATGCAGGCGGATTTGAAGGTTTTTTCAGCTATGAAAACTTATGGTATGAGTGTGGTTACAGCTGTTGTTGCACAAAATACTCAGGGTGTGCGTTCTTTTCAGGCATTAGATGCTTCTTTTGTTGCAGATCAAATTGATTCTGTTTTTGAGGATATCCATGTTGATGCCGTTAAAATTGGTATGGTTGCAAATGCTCAGATTGCACAGGTTATTGCAGAACGTCTTGCTTATCATAAAGCGCGTTTCATTGTTTTTGATCCGGTTATGGTTGCAAAAAGTGGTGATGTTCTTTTAAAGTCTGATGCAATTGAAATTATGCGTGATGTTCTTGTGCCGATGTCAACTTTGATCACGCCAAATTTGCCTGAAGCTGCACTGTTATTGGGGCGTGAAGTGCAATGGTCTTTAGAGACTATGTATCAATATGCTCCACGACTCTTGGCGCTAGGGTGTCATGCAGTTTTGTTAAAAGGGGGACATTTGAATACGCTGACCAAAAATAGTACAGAAAATTACGATTGTTCTAGTCCAGATCTTTATTGTGATTGTGAAAACCTTGTTATACTTGAAGCCTCTCGTCTTTCAACTACTCATGATCATGGGACAGGGTGTACCATTTCTGCTGCCATTGCAGCTCTGTTACCTACCCAACCTTTGGATTGCGCTGTTAAACAAGCAAAAGATTATTTGCATGGCGCTTTAACTGCCTCAGATGCTTTAAAAGTAGGGAAAGGGCGAGGGCCGCTTCATCATTTTTATGCATTATGGAAAGATTAATACAACGGTTGATAGTGAAAAATCTTCACTCTATGAATTTGTTTCGTCATTATATGATGTTTTAGACTTATGACTGATAAATGTTAGCGTATTGTAGCTTAACAGTTATTTTGTATTAAGAAGGATAAGAAAAAATGTTATAATTTGCTTCTTTTATATATTTTTTACGATTAATCTATCCTGTTTCAGAGGCAATTTTGAGTATAAAAAAGAGAGCAAGGAATTATAAAATCAGGATTTGATAGCAAAAAGGGTAGAGGGAAAGACCTTTTACAAGGCGATATTGAAGCTGGCTGATCCCACTATATTTGCTGTTTCTTATATTGGTGGCAAAACAGAATGAGCCAAAATTGTTATCAAAATTATTGAAGATATCTAACATTTACAGAGTTTTTGTCGGTATGGGTAGGGTTTTCTAAATGGAAATTGATACGTCCTGATAGAATTATCAATGATCTTTCAGGTGATGTAGTGAATTTTTTCGGATATTACAACGTCATTATTCTCTTTGTATGGAACTGCTTTATGGAATTATTGGCGTTTCAGATGAGAAGCCGTGAGGAGTTTCAACATTTAATACAGCAAGATCTAGAAACTTTCACGCACTTAGAGCGGGTTTTAAGGTTTTTATATTTATAGTGATTAAATTTTAGCGAGAAGATAGTCGATCGTACAATCGGAGTTTCAATAGACCTGTAGCGTATGGTTTAATCTTTTCAAAATTGAATTTTTATTCTGTTGTTTAGCAGATGTTACCATTAAACATTTAAAATGGTCTGATTTTATTGTGCGCTATGACGGTTTCAACACCTTATGTTACCTTATCTTGATTGACGTTACGTTCCTCATGTAAAATAGAATGCACTTATATTGTTAATTCACATGTTTATTTTAAAGAGATTTCTCTCAAGGTGTGTCACATCCATTTTATAATAATGTTCGTGAATGGTCTAAAGCCTCTATGAAGTGTATAAAACTATTATGCTTCCCATTTTTACGTTTTCAAGGTGAAAGGGGTCCCCCCCTATACTATTTTAGCTCCCAATGTTGCGATAATCTTTGGTATTTCAGAGCGTTCAGAAGAAGAGTTTTTATTCCTTTCTTCAAGTGAATTTTATCGATACGTCAATTTTGCCTGTTATGCGTGAGAAGATGATTGTGAGTGATTTTAATGTATAGAGATTTGAAATGAGATAATCCTATGATATTTGAGACGCTTGCTCAATATGAATAATGATAAATTATCTTTATAAATCAAGTTGTTAATTTATTTTTGTGTTGAAGATTATTCTGGATAAGAATTTGTTCAAGCAAGAGGATTACCAAATGATGTGCCAGAAATCCCAAAAACTTAATTTACTCTAAATAATAGGTGAAAACAGTTTATTTCGTTTGAAAATAATTACAATTAGCGTGAGAGATTTTTCATCATCGACTGCGATATAGAAAAAGAAACAATACACATAAAAGACCTTTAAATGATCTTTGAAAGGTCTTTGAAGACCCTTTGAGAACCCCTTAAAAACTCTTTGAAAAAAATAAATTGGTACAAAACCTAGTGGCAAAATATACAAAACCTGCTGGCAAGCTACATACATACAGCTACAACAACCGATGACAAGCTATAACTCCACACAAGAACGAATAAATACAAAATTCAATGGAGCGGGCGATGGGATTCGAACCCACGACCCCAACCTTGGCAAGGTTGTGCTCTACCCCTGAGCTACACCCGCTTACCGATTCGATATATGTCTTGTCTGTATGGCGTAGGCTTCTACGAATTGCAACAAAAAAATATCATTTTAGTTTGATTTATTTTGTCCATGTTTAAATAAAATGAAATAAAGATTGATTTTAGAAAATTCTTCAGTAATAGATTATTCCTTTTTTAATTTTTGCATGGAGAGGGGTGGAATATAATGTTGAAGAGAATAAATATATTAGGGATTATCATTGCAACTGTTTTTATGATGAACAGTGTTGCAAAGGCCGATGACCAAGTTAAACACGTTAAAGTTGCAATAACGCAAATTATGGTCCATCCTGCTGCGGATGCTGTTCGTAAAGGTGTGGAAGATGTGCTTGCAGCAAATGGTTATAAGCAAGGTGAAAATTTTCAACTTACCTTTTTATCAGCGCAGGGTAATATTTCAACAGCAACGCAAATTGCGCGTAAATTTGTTGGTGATAAACCCGATGTTATTGTAGCAATTACCACGCCTTCAGCACAAACGATGCTTGCGGCAACAAAAACAATTCCTATCGTCTTTGCAGCAATTTCTGATCCTATCGGAGCTAAAATCGTTTCTTCACTTACCAAACCTGGCGGTAATATGACGGGGAGTTCTGATCGTATAGATGTTGCAGAAAGTGTTAGACTTTTACAAGAAGTAAAACCAGATTTGAAAAAAATTGGTTATCTTTATAATGCTTCTGAGGCAAATTCTGTTTCGACACTTAAAACGTTAAAGGATGTAGCAAAAAAAGCTGGAATTGAAATTATTCCCTCATCGGCACCAAAGCCTTCAGATGTTCAGGCAGCAACACGCGCTTTAATCGGTAAGGTCGATATTATTTTTGTTCCTGCTGATAATACGATTTTATCTGTTTTAGAAGGTGCAATAAAGGTCTCAGAGGAAGCCAATATGCCTGTATTTACTGTTGATGCTAATACTATCGGGCGTGGGCCTTTTATGACGCAAGGTGTGAATTTCTATGATGTAGGGGTTGATGCTGGGAAATTGGTTGTGCGTATTCTAAAGGGTGAAAAGCCTGGTGATATTGATGTTGTGCAGGCGGCTAATAATGACATTCGAATTGATTTGAAAGCAGCCCAAAAAGCAGGGATTATTATTCCGCAGGCAGTTATTGACCGTGCAACAAAAGTGATTCAATAACTTTTATTGATAGAGTGTTGATACAATAAAAATACGTTAAGTTTTCATGGGGATTGTCTTTACATGAATATATTTGCGTTTTCTGGTGCTGTGGAATTAGGCCTTATTTATGCGTTTGTTGCTATAGGGGTTTATCTTTCATTTCGGGTTTTGGATTTTCCTGACTTAACGGTTGATGGCTCGTTTCTTCTTGGTTCCTGTGTCTGTGGTGTTTTGATTCTCTTGGGTTTCAATGCATGGACAGCTATGGCATGCGCTTTTTGTGCAGGTATGGCGGCTGGTTTATTAACAGCTCTATTGAATTTGCGTTTTGGCATTTTGAATCTTTTAGCTTCTATTTTAACAATGTCAGCACTTTATACAGTTAATCTTCGTATTATGGGAATTATGGGAGGGTCTAATGTTAATTTAGCACTTGCTGATACGGCGTTAACCCCCTTTTATAATCTGTTTGGTTTGTCCGATATTTTTGTGCGTCCTCTTTTCGTTGGTATTGTGTTGCTCGTTATGGCGTTTTTGATTTGGCGCTTTTTGGAAAGTGAAATTGGTCTTGCTATGCGTGCAATGGGCGCTAATCCACGCATGGCGACGGCGCAAGGTGTCCATACATCAGCATTGATATATTTTGGAATGGGGCTTTCCAATGCGTGTGTGGCACTTGGTGGTTCTCTTTATATTCAAACTGCGATTGCAACAGATATTACCGGTGGAATTGGAACAATTGTTTTTGGGTTGGCAGCCGTGATTATCGGTGAAACTCTCTTTCGTACGCGCAATATTTTTTGGATTATAATCAGCTGTATTGTAGGGTCTGTGCTTTATCGTGTGGCGGTGCAATTTGCATTTGAAGCAAATGGCATTGGTATTGATACGTCGACAGATCTTCAGTTGATTACTTCACTGTTGGTTATTTTAACCCTTATTGTGCCACGCTATTGGAGGAGGCATAAACGTGATTGAGTTTTTTCATGTTGGGGTCACATTTAAACCGCAAACACCTTTGGAAAAACAGGCTTTAATTGATATTAACCTGAAAATTGATCAGGGTAGTTTTGTTACGGTTATTGGTTCAAATGGTGCTGGTAAATCAACTTTGCTTAGTGTTTTAGCGGGTGCAACGCTTCCTTCAACAGGGAAAGTGGTTATCAATGGACAAAATGTTTCTAGGCAATCAGTCAGTGAACGCGCTGGAAAGATTGCTTGTGTTTTTCAAGATTCTTTAGAGGGAAGTTGTGGTTCTTTAACAATTGAAGAAAATTTGGCTCTTGCTGCTCTTCGAGGAAGTCGTCGTGGTTTGCGTGCGGCTTTAAATCATGAGAAACGGCAATTTTTTCGAGAGAAAATTGCTCAATTAGGCATTGGTCTTGAAGCATATATTCATAATCCTATGGATAGTTTATCAGGTGGGCAACGCCAAGCAGTTTGTCTTGTGATGGCAACATTAGCACATGCGGATGTTTTATTGCTTGATGAACATACCTCAGCGCTTGATCCTGGAATGGCTGATTTTGTGATGCGGTTGACTGAAAAAATCGTTGAAGAGAAAAAATTAACGACTATCATGGTGACTCATTCTATGCGTCAGGCTCTTGATTATGGCGATCGTACCTTGATGTTGCATGGTGGAAAAGTGATTTTGGATGTCTGTCATGAAGAGCGTAAGGGCTTGGATGTCAATGATTTAATTGGCATGTTTCAGAAAGTTCGCGGGGAAGTTCTTGATGATGATGAACTGTTAATGGATTAATAGTGTGGCTCAGAAAAAAGCACATGAAGTTGATCAGTTTCTAATGCGTTTTTCACGTGCTTTTCCTATTGTTCTCATTTATGGGCCAGATCGTGGTCTTATTTGTGAGCGTGCACAATGTTTTGCAAAACTTACACGGGTAGCAATAGAAGATCCATTTTCGACAATTCGTTTGGATGCTGCTGAAATTGATAAAGATCCTGCACGTTTAGAAAATGAAGCGCGTACGTTATCGCTTTTTGGGGGAGATCGTTTGATATGGATCTCTAATGCTGCTAACCAAAAAGGTTTTCTTGCTGCCTTAAAACTTTTAATTGAGAAACCACCAGAAGCTTGTTTTATTCTCATTGAGGCAGGGGATTTAAAAAAAGGAACAGGGTTGCGCAATGCTATTGAAACAGCATCAAAAGCGATGGCTTTGCCCTGTTTTGCCGATGATATGCGGTCTCTTGACGGTTTGATTGATGAGGTTTTAGGACAGTTTAAGAAGACTCTTTCTTTAGATGCACGTAGATGGTTGCATGAATGTTTAGGGGCGGATCGCCTTGTATCACGCAGTGAATTAGAAAAGCTTTGTCTTTACGCTGCAAATGTTCATATTACTCTTGAAGATGTGAAAGCTGTTGTAAGCGATGTCAGTGCTCTTTCTCAAGATGAAGTCATTGATGCTCTTTTATTGGGCGATATATCAGGCTTTGAAGCGCATTTTAACCGACATGCAGCAGTGCAGGGGGCACTTTTTTTAATTTTGAGTACAGCTCAAAGGCATTTTCAGCAATTACAGCTATTGCGTTATCAGGTAGAGGTTGAAGGAAATTCACCTTTTACGGTGGTTTCTCAGGCACGCCCTCCCATTTTTTTTCAACGGAAAAAGATCGTTGAACAAGCTTTAAAATATTGGAAGTTAGAACAAATTTCTTATGCAATGGAAAGAATTCAGAGTGCTGTTTTAGACAGTCGTAAAAATCCACTTTTGGGCGAAGCTATCATTCGTCAAGTTTTGTTAGGGCTTACAATTATTGCACGACGCCAGATGGCAGCTTAACAGCCTAGAAATATAATGATTTTTTATTTTTGGTATACCACAGAGGTATTTTCAGTAATTAAAACTGTTATGCTATCAAGTAGAGGTTGATGGAACTTGTATTTTTGAGGATGCATTTTAGGAGCTTGAAAGCTTGATAGAAATTTTTCTTCAAAAGAAATAGTTTATTTTCAAAAGGCCATTTTGAAACAGTTTTATTATTTTGTTGTGTCGTAAAATACTGTTTTTAGGATAGTGATACGAGGCCCATATCAAATTTTATGTGTTCGATGTTTTTTGTGTGGGTATTTGGTGAATATTAGGTTGGTTCATAGAGTCTTAATGGAGTAACACCCCCATGTAAAACAGAGTATCTCAAACAACAGAAGACACTTGTATGGTAGATTCATACGCTTTCTTAGAAATATTTTTCAATGCGCGTCATATCTATTTCGCGGCGGTGTTTATGAATGGTGTAGAAGTAAAGTTCCTTGTGAAGAATATAAAACCCATAGAGCAACTCTATCTTTATGCTTAATAAAAGCGCAAGTCGACACTCATTATATACTTTGCTAGCCTCTAATGTTACTACAGTTTTTAGCATTAGAGAGCGTTTTTCATCATTTTTTCTCACATGTCTTCTTGTGACGTGTAGCCAAGAGATTTTAATTGATAAGAGGGTTTGTGATGGAAGAATTTTACAGTATTCGAAGTTATGATTCAAATTGAAAAAAAGTATTATTTTTATAAATCAATGTATTATAGATTAATTGAATCACTTAAAATAGTGAGCCAGAGGAATCTTTTAGACAAGAAAATGAATTGTTTGCAGATCGGTATGAATTAAGAATCTTCATGGGATGAGAAGAAAGTCAAAATAGATTATGATGAAAACCACAGCACCTATGGGGAAACTTTTATGTTTGATACAGAGATGATTATCTTAGCAATGAATGTGTCTCATAAACAGAGCTAGCCATTGTTTATTATTAATAATTTATTATTTTTCATATTAAATCAATCAGAACAATGTCTTTTGCACGTCATAAGTGGGGGGGGGCGTGTGGATAAAAACTGTACAAGAAAGCACTAAAAATGCCTCTTATGAATGCTCTCAAATTCCAAGTTTTTTTGCAACATTGGGGGTAGGAAAATATAATGATAGTGTTTTATTAAGTGTGAAGAGGGTCGTGCTTAATAGATTTATAGTTATAACATTTACGAACACTGTCGTAAGATAGGCTAGGGAGCGAGATGTCTTTTAAAACAAACCCATGAATTTGTAATCCAAATTTATTCTGTTGAGGGCGTTCTGTTTTACGTGAGGGGTGTGATTCCATTAAAGGGATATTCGGTGTTTTTGTTATCAAACTTTTTCTTTATTGAGAGGGCGTGTTTTTCTCATATTTATTTGATTTACGGTATCCGGAATCGGGAGAGGAAAATGTTTTTAATGGTATCTTTTGGTATGCGTTGTTTTACGGTGTTTTCAATATTCGCGAAACTTATGTTGATGTTGTAGGTGGAGGCGCAATACGTTTTATATAGGTCTAATGTACAAATTAATGAACGTATCGGGATAATTGGAGAAGAGTTAGTGTCTGCTTACGCTTTTGATGTGTTTTTTTGTGAGTAAATTAGTAAGATAAAGTAAACTGATGGGATTTTATGTAGAGTCGTTGTTATCCTAATTGAGAGTGCATTTTATTTTGTTTCGGTGATGCGCTTTGATCAGTAATTAAGAGGGAGTTTTAGAGCGTGATGTTAGATTTCTCGTCATTTATTTTTTATGTGTTTTCTAGGTAAAGTGATCTGTTGTCAGCTTGCGCAGGTGATAATTGGTAAACTGCGTTATTCTTTATTCCCTAGTTGTCATTTTTTAATGTTTTACGCATAACTCTTGAACAAACAAACAAGAAAATTGTGATTTTACAATTAGTCTTTATTGCCATTTGCAAAGAATCTTTGAAGGTGAAAGATGCTCCATACTCAGTTTGAAAAAATAGCACTCATTGGGATCGGTCTGATTGGGTCTTCTTTAGCAAGAGTGATTAAAAAGAAAAATCTTGCGGCTCAGATTTCTATTGCAACACGTCGTCCAGAAACCCTGAAAAGAGCGCGTGAATTGGAGCTTGGGGACTTTTATACGACAGATAATGCAAAAGCTGTTGAAGGAGCAGATTTGGTTATTCTTTCTGTTCCTGTTGGGGCTAGTGCAGAAGTGGCAAAAACCATTCGTGATCATTTAAAACTTGGAGCGATTGTGAGTGATGTTGGTTCTACGAAAGCGTTGGTTATTGCGGAAATGGCACCTTTATTGCCAAAAACGGTTCATTTTATTCCAGGGCATCCAATTGCTGGAACGGAATATTCAGGACCGGATGCTGGTTTTGCTGATTTATTTATGAATCGTTGGTGTATTTTAACGCCTTTTGCGGATAGCGATGCTGCTGCTGTCGCACAATTAACAGCGTTTTGGGAAGCTTGTGGTGCGCGTGTCGAAAAGATGGAACCTAAGCATCATGATCTTGTTTTGGCTATTGTTTCACATTTACCCCATTTGATTGCGTATAATACTGTTGGGACAGCGAGTGATTTAGAAAAAGTAACAAATTCGGAAGTGATTGCTTATTCCGCTTCCGGTTTTCGTGATTTTACGCGTTTAGCATCTTCTGATCCCGTTATGTGGCGAGATATTTGTTTGCATAATAAGGATGCTATTTTAGAAATGTTGAGCCGTTTTAGTGAGGGGCTTGCTTTTTTAGAACGGGCAATTCATTTAGGAGATGGTGAGACACTGTTTAACTTTTTTACACGTACGCGTGCTGTACGCCGCAATATTATTGATGCTGGACAGGAAATTGATGCTCCTGATTTTGGGCGTCAGAATGTTTCTAAAAAAGGGTGAGTAAAAACAAGAGGTTTTTGTTGAATTTCGTTGGTTTTTTCTAAAAACCGATAAGAAGTTTTTTCTCTACTCAGTCATAGATTGCAATAAAAAAGAGTGGCGATTGCTCCGATATAGATAACCATGACTTCAAAAGGTTTTATGTGTGCACGATCATCTTGCTTAGTT
Organism: Bartonella sp. AP88HLJMH; assembly: GCF_042195605.1. Classification (NCBI taxonomy): domain Bacteria; kingdom Pseudomonadati; phylum Pseudomonadota; class Alphaproteobacteria; order Hyphomicrobiales; family Bartonellaceae; genus Bartonella; species Bartonella sp. AP88HLJMH. Next base: position 245,509 of record NZ_JBHIOR010000001.1, read on the forward strand.
CTCTATAGGGCATATGATGTACAGAAGAGGTTACTGATCTGTAGAAGTAACAAAAAAATGAGGTCGTTGTAGAACTTCAGAGAGTGGGTTATTGTTTTTGTTTTGGTATAAAGTCGGGCTTGACCGTATTGATTATTGACCGTTATATTGCAACATTGCAAAATGTTTATTTGCAGAGTTTTGATGATTTTTATAAAACTTGAAATAGACTGAGGAAGAGTTTTACCAGAAAGTATTGAGTTTTGTTAAAAAATATCTTTTGGTATAGCTATCGTATTTTGTGTGACGCAGTAAGTCATTATTGGCGTGATAATGGGAGTGCTTTTGCAAGCCATGTTGCGCTATCGGGGCTTTTAGCATTTTTCCCTTTTTTTATTTTTGGAACATCTTTTGCTCGTTTTCTAGGTGCTTTTACTTATACACCGCAAAAAATTAAAGCACTGGTGCAGTTATTGCCTGATGTTATTGCAGAGCCTTTATCTCAGGAAATTGTTAATGTTTTAACCATTCATCGAGGAGGTGTGTTGACGCTTTCTGTCATTGGAGCGGCTTATTTTGCTTCTAATGGGATAGAGGCTTTGCGTACGGCTTTAAATAAAGCTTACCGTGTTACTGATCGACGGAGTTTGTTATTTTGTCGTTTTCAAAGTCTGTTTTTTGTAATCCTTGGAGCTGTTGGTCTTGTTGTGATTAGTTTTTTATTGATTCTGGCGCCTTTGTTGATCAAAATTATGCAAAATCATTCTTTTTTTATGACTGAATATATTGCTGTTATTCGTGTATGGCGTTATACAGTTGCAATCGTTATTTTGTTTATCAGTCTTTTGATTGTTCATAAATGGCTTCCAGCAGGGCGGCGGAAAATTATAGATATTTTACCAGGAATAGTGGTGACAATGTTTATATGGTTTATGGCTTCTATCGCTTTTGCGCAATATTTAACGATGTTTGATTATATTTCTACCTATGCAGGGTTGGCATCTATTATGGTTGCTATTATTTTTCTGTACATATTGAGTGCAATTTTTATTTTGGGAGGAGAAATAAACGCGGCGATAATGTTTTATCGCAAGGATTTGCAACATTCAGATAAATGAAAGAGCTTATTATTGCTTGAAAGCCAAGGTATGATTATCCCAATAAAGCCTGCTATCACTTTGTTGATTGATGCAGATGCTTGTCCTGTAAAAGATGAAGTTTATCGTGTGATGAATCGTTATCAGCTTAAGACATTTGTTGTGGCAAATCGTTCTTTGTCCCTTCCAGATGAAGCACTCATTGAAAGAGTGGTCGTTGCTGGTGAATTCAATGGTGCTGATGATTGGATCGTAGAACATGTGCATGAGGCAAGTATCGTTATTACCAGTGATATTCCTTTAGCAGCGCGGGTTGTGCAAGCTGGGGGGTTTTGTCTTTCGCCAACGGGGCGTATTTTTGATGTAAATTCAATTGGTCAGGCTTTGGCGATGCGCAATTTGATGGAAGATTTGCGTGGACAGGGCAGTATAATAGGTGGTCCCCGTCCTTTTTCTCGTAAAGACCGTTCTGCTTTTTTGTCAGCACTGGATCTTGTTATACAACGTTTAAAAAGACGCGGTTATTAAAGTTATAGGGCTTCTTTAATGACTGCTTTTATAAGTGCTTTGGCATCGTCATTGGCCCATGGAGCTGCACCATTGAAGGAAGCAATGAGATATCCCTCTTTATCAATGAGCAATGTAATGGGGAGTCCTAAAGCGAGCCCCTGTTTTCTAACATTGTTGAAAATATCCATTGTTTCATCGCGATAGTAAAGCAAATTATCTGAATGAATATTCTGTAAAAATTGCTGAATTTTTTCAAGAGAAGCAGTTTTATCGATATTTATAGCTATGACATCAAAGTTTTCTCCACCTAATTCACGTTTTAATTGCGCAAGTTCAGGCATTTCTGTGCGGCAAGGTGCACACCAAATAGCCCATAGATTGACCAGCATTGGTTTTCCGGTAAATTCGCTGAGTGTGTGCTCTTTTCCTTGAATATCCTTGAAAGAGAGTTTATTCATATCTGAGAGCGTATCAGCAAATCGTATGTGGCTAAAAAAGCCTTTTGCTGCTTTTCGTATCGCCATCATTTTTTCTGCTCGTGCTTTATTAATGTTTATTTCTTGTGCTTGTGCTGCTGAAATGAAATTGAAAAGAAAAAACTCTCTTTTGGTATCGTAGTTTATGGTTGCGTATAAACTCAGTGCAATGATAAAGAATGCAAGGGAGAGTTGCCTTTTTTTATTGTTTTTTTCGCTGATGAAAATTTGAAAAATCATAATTTTGTCCTTTGGATGGGTGTTTTCAGAATATGACAGATGAGAAGTTAAAGAACCAAATGTGGGGTGGTCGGTTTGCGGCAGGCCCTGCTGCAATTATGGAAGAAATTAATGCTTCTATTGATTTTGATCAAAAACTTTATCGACAAGATATTGAAGGTTCTCTTTCTCATGCAGCTATGTTAGCGCAAACGAAAATCATTTCACAATCAGATTATGAAAAAATTGTTCATGGTTTGAAACTTATTCGCCAAGAAATTGAAGACGGTAAATTTGTTTTTTCACGAAAGCTTGAAGATATTCATATGAATATTGAAGCGCGGCTGAGCGAATTGATAGGTCCTGTAGCTGGGCGTTTGCATACGGCGCGTTCACGCAATGATCAAGTTGCTGTTGATTTTCGCTTGTGGGTACGTGAAGCAACGCAAAAGATAGCACAAGCTTTAAAAGGATTGATAGAGCAATTACTTATTCGCGCAGAACAACATGTTGATACCTTTATGCCAGGCTTTACGCATTTACAATTGGCTCAACCCGTAACATTGAGTCATTATATGATGGCTTATGTTGAAATGTTTGGTCGAGATTTATCGCGGATGCGTGATGCTCTTGAGCGAATGAATGAATCGCCTTTAGGGGCGGCTGCTTTAGCGGGGACAGGCTTTCCAATTGACCGTTTTATGACAGCAAAAGCGCTAGGCTTTCGCGAACCTACACGCAATTCAATTGATAGTGTTTCAGATCGTGACTTTGCATTGGAATTTTTAAGCGCTGGCGCTCTTTGTGCAACACATCTTTCGCGATTGGCGGAAGAAATTGTCCTTTGGTCAAGTGCACAGTTTTGTTTTATTCATTTATCAGATGCTTTTTCAACAGGGTCTTCCATTATGCCACAAAAGAGAAATCCTGATGCGGCAGAGTTAGTACGAGCGAAAGCAGGTCGATTGAATGGTGCACTTATGGGATTGTTAACGGTGATGAAAGGATTACCGCTTGCTTATTCAAAGGATATGCAAGAAGATAAGGAATATGTGTTTGATGGGGCTTTGAGTTTGGAATTATCACTAGCAGCAATGACAGGGATGATTGCTGATTTGAAAGTGAATAAAAAAGCCATGAAACAAGCAGCGGATTTAGGGTATGCAACAGCTACAGATTTTGCGGATTGGCTTGTACGCAATTTAGGGATTCCTTTTCGCGAAGCACATCACATCACAGGGTGTGCTGTGGCATTGGCAGAAAAAAAACAGTGTCGCCTTCATGATTTATCATTAGATGAACTTCAAGCAATTTGTCCTGATATCAATGCGGCACTTTTTGATGTTTTGACCGTTGAAAAATCTGTTGAAAGTCGTAAAAGCTTTGGGGGAACAGCGCCTTCAGAGGTTCTTCGGCAAATTGCGTATTGGAAAAAGCGTCTCGTGAGCGCTTGAGTGATTGTATTTTAAAGGTAACAAAGAGATCGAGATGAGGAAAGAGGACAGATGAAAATTATATTAAAGGGGTTGATAATTGTCCTTTTTGGGGGCTTGGGTATCGTTGGGTGTGGGCGTAAAGGGTCATTAGAGTTACCTCCTTCAACAGGAGTGAATTCTTCACAAGGAACTTTTGTTTCTCAAGGTAAAACAGATAAACCTTTTATTCTTGATCGGTTAATACAATAGGAATTTTTATGCGTTTTTTTTCTTATCATCAGGGTGTGCTTCACGCTGAAGGTCTTTCTCTTTTGGAACTTGCGCGAGAAGTTGAAACACCTTTTTATTGTTATTCAGCTAGCGCAATCGTTGCACATTTTAAAGATTATCAGAATGCATTTCATGATATGCCGAGTTTAATTGCTTATGCGGTTAAAGCGAATTCCAATCAAGCAGTTTTACAACTTTTAGCTAACAATGGAGCGGGAGCTGATGTGGTCTCAGAAGGGGAATTACGGCGTGCACTTGCTGTTGGTATTCCTGCGCAGAATATTGTTTATTCTGGTGTTGGTAAAACAGTGAGAGAAATAGATTTTGCTCTTGCACAAGATATTTATTGTTTTAACGTTGAATCAGAGCCAGAACTTGAACAATTATCGGCGCGGGCTGCTGCGCTTTCAAAAACGGCTCGTATTTCTTTACGCATTAATCCTGATGTGGATGCTAAGACTCACAAGAAAATTACAACAGGTAAGTCTGAGAATAAATTTGGTATTCCACTGTCTTTGGCGGGTGATGCATATAAAAAAGCAGCTCAATTGCCTGGTCTTCATGTGTGTGGTGTTGATCTCCATATTGGCAGTCAAATTTGTGATTTAAAACCGTTTGAAGATGCATTTGTTATTGTTGCAGATTTTGTGCGTCAATTATGGAATAATGGTTATGCGATAACCCATATCGATATTGGGGGCGGGCTTGGTATTCCTTATGGTTATGAGAAGCATCCAGTACCTTCTCCTTTTGAGTATGCAGCACTGGTAAAGAAACATATTGCGCCTTTAGGGATCAATATTATCCTAGAACCTGGGCGTAGTATTGTTGGTGAAGCCGGTGTGTTGGTGACATCGGTTGTGTATTTAAAAAAGGCGGAAGGACGAAATTTTGTTATTGTTGATGCGGCGATGAATGATTTCATGCGTCCAACGCTTTATGATGCGTGGCAAAATGTAATGCCAGTGAAAAAAACACCAATAGATGCCCCTCTGATTAATGCTGATATTGTCGGTCCTATTTGTGAAACTGGTGATTATTTAGGTTTGGAACGTTCTTTACCAGTGTTAAAAGCGGGTGATGTTTTGATGTTAACAGGAGCAGGGGCTTATGGCGCAGTGATGGCAAGCACTTATAATAGTCGACTTTTGGTGCCGGAAGTTCTGGTTCAGGATACGCGTTATGCAGTCATTCGTCCACGCCTTGATTATGCACAATTGATAGGCTGTGATCATATTCCAGATTGGATTGAGCCCAAATTAGATTGAGCATTATTAAATATTTTGGGTCTTATTTTTACTAAACTTTGATGAAACAATTTATTTTCTAGAAATTGTTTTGTATGGGGTTTATGATCTTAATGCACCACGATAAAAGGGGATAAATGCTTGTTTATGAAAAATAAAAACATCAAAGGTTTTGCAATGAAGCTTTTGTGTGTGCGCATTTTGATGTGGGGGATCCTTTCATTTGAACGGATGTGGGTACGGTTGTTGCCATTTTTCCTCGTTCTTAGTCTCTTTTGTTCGTTTAGCTGGTTGGGACTTTTTGGCATTTTGGGCTATTGGTCACATTTGCTCTTACTTGGGGTTATACTTATTTGTGCTGGGGCGAGTTTATTTTTTCTTATTCGTTTTCGGTTTCCCACAATGCGGGAAGTAAATTGCCGCCTTGAATGCGTCAATGATCTTAGACACCAGCCTTTGAATATTCAGACAGATCGTTTATGTTCTGAAAATGATGAAGATTTTAGTGCTGTTATTTGGCGTGAACATCAACGCCGAATGGCAAAGCAATTATACCATTTAAAAACTGGATTTATCTCTCTTAATAGTGCGGATTATGATCCTTTGGCTTTGAGGGCTTTGTGTGCTCTTCTTTTTGTGTGCGCTTTTAGTTTTTCTTTTGGTTCACAAGGGGGGCGTTTGGCTGATGCCTTTGATTTTCGTCCTGTCGTTGATGAAAAACTCATGCGGATTGATGCTTGGGTAACACCACCTGCTTATACCGGTGTGGCACCGATTTATTTGACAAAAGATGAGGAAACACAACGAGAAATCCCTGAAGGGAGTAATGTTGTTGTGCGTGTTGTCAATGGGGCTGGCATTACAGTAAAAGCAAAGTCTGTAGAAGATGGGAGGGAAGTTTCGTTTTCAGAGAAAACGGAACAAACAGCTTTGAATGATCCAATTGTTCATTTTGAAACACATTTAAAGCATCCAATAAATTTATTTGTATCATCACGTCGTAAAAAACAGCAATGGCATTTGCAGATAATTAAGGACACGCTTCCAACAATTCATTGGTTGGAAAAACCAGGGAGGATTTTAACGGGATCATTGGAGTTACGATATGTGGTGGATGATGATTATGGTGTGACAAAGGCTTTTGTTGAAATAGAGCCTTTTCTTCCTCAGAATAAAAGTGCTTCTTCTCTTTATAATGCTCCGGAAATAGAGCTTCTTCTTCCGCGTGGTGGAAAGGGGAAAATGCGAATGGTGCAGGATATATCAGCGCATCCATGGGCAGGTTCGCAAGTCAAAATTACTTTGGTGGCAGAAGATGGTGCGGGGCAGAAAGGGCGTAGCAAAACTTTTGTTATGATATTACCACAGCGTGTTTTTTCGAATCCTGTTGCACGCGCAGTGGTTGAATTGCGTCGTCTATTAGCTCTTGATGCTTCTGTGAAAGAGCGTGTATTGGATATGCTTTCTGCTTTGCTTGTGCGTCCAGAAAAGGGGTTGCAAAATGCATTGCATTTTATTGTTCTACAAAGTGCGTGGACAAGACTTTCTTTAGCACAAACAGACGAGGATTTGCGCGATGTGGTGGATTATTTATGGCAAATTGCTTTGGGTATTGAAGATAATCAGCTTGAATCCGTGCAAAAAAAGTTAAAACAAGCACAAGCTGCTTTACGTGATGCACTGCGTTATGGTGCTTCAGCGGCAGAAATTGAACGGCTTATGGCAGATTTACGTCAAGCTATGGATGAGTATATTCGTGCTTTGGCTGAAAAAGCACCGGATAGTCAAGTTTCTAAAAATTCTAAAAGCTCAAAAAGTCCTAATCTTTCTGAATCTACATTACAAGAAAAGCTAAATTTAATTGAGGAAATGGCTAAAACGGGCTCTTCTTTAGCAGCTGAACAACTCTTGGCGGAAGTTGAACAGACGCTTGATCATTTGCATGTGCAAAAAGGCAATCAAAATGAGGGAGAAAAAAGCCAATCTGCACAAATGAAAGAAAAGATGGACCAGCTTGGAGATTTAATGCGTCGTCAGCAAGAAATTCTCAATGAAACACATCAGTTAGAGATGGAACAAAAACGCGGAGAAAATGTACCGGAAACACAAAAAAAATCTTTAAAAAAACGTCAAGCTGAATTGCAATCTGAATTATCAACATTAGAAAAAGAATTATCAGAACAAGGATTTGAAACAGGGGGCGCATTGAAAAGGGCAGAAGAAAAAATGAATTCTGCGGAAAATGCGCTTGATAATGGAAATCATCAGGTATCTATACAAAATCAGTCTGATGCTTTGGAATCTTTGAGGCAAGGTGCACAAAATGTTTTGAAAAAAATGCGCGAAACACTTAAAGAAACGGGAGATGATCAAAATGCTGATTTTGGTCCTAAAGATCCGTTAGGACGTCCACTTTCTTCAACAACAGATGAAGAACAAGAAGGCGAGGCACTACCACAAGAAAGTGATCAAATGCGTACGCGGCAGATTTTGGATGAAATTCGCAAACGTCTTGGTAAAGAGCATCTTTCAGAAGAAGAAAAAAACTATCTTGAAAGATTGCTTCATTTTAATTAACCAGTGTTGGCTTTTTTCTTAATTGATGTCAAAAACAGTATATGAAGAACCTCTATGGGGTTTATCTCCAAAAAAATGATTAAAGTGCTTGTAAGGCAATAATCATCCTATTGTACTGATTTTTTAATCATTTAAGTTTAAAATATGCAATATTGAAATGTTCGCTATTGCGGAAAAAAAGCAGAAGTCCATATAGGTTTGGTATATGAAAATCTGTAATGTTTGAAATTTGTTTCTACATGGTATGTTGAGTTGGATATCGTTACGCTGAAAGATTTTTATGCTTCTGCACTTGGACTGCGTGTGCAAAAAACGCTGTGTGACCAATTGAATTTATGGTGGCCTGATCTTACGGATAAACGGATTATGGGATTGGGTTATGCACTTCCTTATCTTTCTACATTGCGTGAACGTGCCCAACAATGTTTTGCTTTTATGCCAGCTTCTCAGGGTGTTTCGCCTTGGCCTTGTTCTGAGCAAGTTGCTACAGCGCTTGTTTTTGAAGAAGATTTGCCGCTTCCGGATGCGTCAGTTGACTGTATTTTATTGGTACATGCATTAGAATATACAGAAAATTCATTTGAAACGTTGAATGAAATATGGCGTGTTTTAGCACCCAATGGCCACTTGATCGTTATTGTACCTAATCGCTCTGGCTTTTGGGCGCGCAATATTACTACGCCCTTTGGTTATGGCGAACCCTATAGTCGGCAACAAATTACTCGTTTGTTCGAAAAAACAAATTTTGTTTCTGGACCAATACAAGAAATTGTACACTATATGCCCTCTACGGGGTATTTTTCGCGGTTGCTCTCATTTTTTTACGAGCCATTTGCTCGCTATCTTTTGCCTTATTTTGGTGGACTCTTAATGTGTCAGGCACAAAAACGTGTTTATCAGGGTTTGCTCGTACAGCGTCGTCAGTCGCGACGTATTTTTATTCCTGCTTTATCACCACAGACAAGAAATATTTTAATTTATAAAGATAATTAATCATTTTGTCATTGTCATAAGAACCGCAAATATAGAGGCATTCTCTTATTTCAATTTTTTGCATTTACAATTAAAAAATATTCTTTTGTACATTAATATGTGGAATTGGTATGTGAATAAAAATCTCAAGTATCTATATACCGAACCATATTTCATGAATAGTGGAAACATTTTAAAAGAAAAAAATGCTGGTATCTTCGTAAACGTAAAAATAGCAGAGTCCAAGAGATCTTACATAATATGGTTTATGGTGGTTAAAAACTGTACAAGGAAGGATTACAATGCTTCTTATAAACCATCTCAAGTATCAAGGGCTCCTCTGCAACATCGAGATCTAACATAAGTGTGTGATGGTGCTGGCTTGTTCTTTTATAAGCGTAAAGATGGTGATGCCCAGTGGCTTTATCGTTAGGATAAACATTTAGCGTTATATCATGAATTATATAACCTCTTAAGAGGAGATAAAGTCATAAAGAATGGAGGAAAACTATAAAGATAAAAAACATCTCTCAAGTTAGGTTAGTGAATGTGAGATAAAGCAGTGCGTGGAGCGGTTTTTCTGAAAAAAATAATCATAAATAGCACTCATCTAAAGATGATAGTTATGATCAAGAATGTTGCTAAAAGATATCACGATTATTTATATGCGAAACATATTAAAAACTTTAGAAAGAACAAAAGCATGTGAAACAGAAGTTACAAAGTATATCGTGAGGGTTGAAAGCATTTTTGTTTTTGGTTCTCATGTTGGAATATTTCGTTTTTTATTCATAATGTTATATATTTTGTCATAAGAGTAAGTTCTATGTAATAGCATTCGAATTATATGCGAAGGTTTTTTCATCTCGTTTCTGTTTTCATTTAGAATATTAAAATTATTTTTGAAACATAAAATCTCGAATTAAAGATTTAAACGGTAACCATTTTGATCTGTTATGAGAATTTGCGCATTGGAGGGATCGTTTTCGATTTTTTGTCGCAAACGATAGATATGGGTTTCTAAAGTATGGGTGATAATATTTTCATTATATCCCCAAACTTGTTCTAACAATGTTTCACGGCTGACAATTTTATCATTGGCATGATAGAGACATTTAAGGATCGCTGCTTCTTTTTCTGTGAGACAGATTTTATTGTTGCATTGATCAAGAAGAAGTTTTTGTCTTAGTTTAAAAGTATAGGGACCAATATGAAAGGTTGCGTCTTCATTTTGTTCATATTGGCGCAACTGTGCTCGAATTCTCGCCAATAACACCGCAAAGCGAAAGGGTTTTGTTACATAATCATTGGCGCCTGTTTCAAGATCTAAAATATTATCACAGTCTGTATCATAATTTATTATCATGATAATGGGGGCACGAAATCCTTGGGTGCGTAATTGTTTAACGGCTTTGTAGCCATCAAGATCAGGAAGTTGAAATCCCAAAATAGTGAGATCAATATTTTCTTCTTGGATTATTCTCATTCCCGCTTCTGCTGTTTTTGCTTGGAAAATTTTAAACTCTTGATGCATTTGCAATTGTTCTACTAAAATGGGGCGTAGATCATCGTCTTCAACGATTAAAAGAGTATAGTGGTTCATGTTTTTCCTTATAGGCATGTTGATGCACTGATTGATATAGTTTCATGAAAAATAAGATTTCATGCAAGAAAAATTAAAAGAGGAAAATTAAAAAAGAGCGCTTCTAAAAAATAAACTTTTATAATTTCTAATGGTTGCTTGCTGAAAAGAAGGTATTCCGTCTGCAGGGTATTTTACGTATTGGTTGGAAGCGTTTTTTATGTTCTAGAGGTGTTTTAGCTATTGAGTGTCATCATCTTTACGCTTATGGAGAAACAAGCTGGCACTATCATTCACTTTGCCAGCTCGTGGGTGTTGCGGACAGTCCTTGGCACTTGAGACGATTCATAGGAGGAATTTTTAGTCCTTTCTTTCACGTTTTTTATCTATATGGGACTTTCTCCGCTTAGAATGTGCAAGCAAATAGCTTTTGATTGATTCAATAAACAGGTTGGGAATGAGAGAATCCTGCGGTATGAGGCGCACTCGTCCAACATGCAAAACAATAAACACGCAATATGATGCGTTTTTTAAGTGTGAAGAGAATTGTGCAACACCTAGCACATATGCACTGTTTAGGAGAATTTCACGATCATTTTTATTGTTTTTTATCCACGTTCAGTTTTGTTTTTTCGTTGCATTTGTGTGCGAAGGGGCTGTGTGTTATGTTCATGGTGTTGCTTATTATAATTGTTGAGTAAGCCTTGCTTTTAGCAATGCCGAAAAGATGCATCATAAAGAGGTTTTTTGTGTAATTTGGAAGGAGACTGTATTGAGAAAGAGTGCAGGATAAAAAATGACAAAAAAAATATCATATTTATGCATTTAGCATGAGAATACCTCAACAGAAGGAGGTGTTGTGCTTATTCTTCTGCGCTATGAAGCATCTTTTTATATGAGTTAATGAATAAAAATTATTGTTTTAAGATAAAAGCATTTCTCTCTTAAGGTTGCCCATCAAACAGACTTCTTTCCATTCATCTTCTGTCACGGGTTGCACTGATAAGCGGCTGGCTTTGACCAGCGCCATATTTGCTAGTTTGGGATTAGCTTTAATTTGTTTTAATGAAACAGGTGTTGGCATGTCACAAAGTGCACGGATGTCCACACATTCCCAGCGTGGATCAGAGCTTGTAGAATCAGGGTGCGCTTCAGCACATATTTCTACAATTCCTACAATTTCTAAACCTTTATTTGAATGATAAAAAAAACCTTTATCACCATATTTCATAGCGCGCATATTATTACGAGCTTGATAATTGCGTACACCATCCCATTGTTCGCCATCAGCTCCTTTTTTCTTTTGCATCTCCCATGACCATTTATGGGGTTCAGATTTAAAAAGCCAATAAGCCATGTGTTCACCTTTTTCATAGATTGTTATGCATTCGTCATGTCCAATTTTTTATAAGTATCTTTGTAATATCATCAAGGGTGATTTTTAAAATGGAGTAAAGAACGGGCATTATCTGTTTTTTCTTATTTCAAAATAACTTGTATATAGAAAAATGCGCTCCATTGATATTTTATGTTGTATAAAGGTATTTTGCTTATCTTGTAGCAGAAAAATATATCAGTGTATCGAAGTAATAGACTTAAAATTGCTCAGCCATGTGGAAGCTTAATCATCTTTTCAGCTGCTGTTTGAAATGTAGTTACTATAGGATCATTGGAGCATTGCGTTGGAGAGAATTTAGCAAGAAAATTGGTTCTAAAAAGCTTTAAAATTACAATGACAATGAAACGAATAAATGGTCAAAGATGATGAGGTCAACGAATGGCATTCATATCTATGCTTTGTGGGATAGAGTGCGTCTTATTATGCTGTAAAATACCGTCATTTGAAGTGTAATGATATAAGGCAGTTTTTTGAAACATGAAGTTTTTAAGAATGTGTGGTGAATATTTAGGTTTACGTGTCGATCTTTGGGTTAAGTGAATTGTGTGAGTGGGAAGCAGGTGGAATCTGCTCGATAGAGAATTCGGACTATCTATAGACCGGATTGAGTAGAAATCTTCGTTCTTTAAGATGTGTGTAGGACGTCAATTTTATTATGCTTTTGTTCCACGGCGTCCCATCCCGATCAAGGGCGGGGCTTTTTCATCTAATGGCCAGCGTGAGCGGGGTGCAATGTCAAGAGAGCTTGTTTCTCCTCGTACGAGTTTTTGTGCACCGGCAAAAGCAATCATTGCAGCATTATCGGTACACAAGGAAAGAGGAGGGGCTATAAATTCAAAACCATGTTGATGGGCAAGTTCTTGCAACGTAGAGCGAATGGCTTGGTTTGCGGCAACACCGCCTGCAACAACTAAAGCAGGAGAATGCTTTTCTTGATTATCAGAGAGAGGATATTGGTGGGTAAAGTGTTGTAAAGCTAGGTGAACACGATCACGTACCGTATCAGTCACAGCGGCTTGAAAACTTGCGGCAATGTCAGCAATATCATTTTCTGTAAGAGGAGCTATGGCTGTTGCGGCTTGTCGAACAGCAGTTTTGAGTCCTGAAAAAGAAAAGTCTAACCGTTTTTCACCTTTTAAAGGTCGTGGAAGAGGGATGCGATTTTTATCACCAAATAAAGCTGCTTTTTCAAGTGCTGGTCCACCAGGATAAGGAAGACCTAAAAGTTTTGCTGTTTTATCAAAGGCTTCTCCTAATGCATCATCAATAGTGGTTCCTAAACGTTGATAGTTGCCTACTCCATGAACAATAATTGTTTGTGTATGACCTCCTGAAACTAAAAGTAATAAATAAGGAAAGCTGACGTTGTGCGTTAACACAGCTGTTAAAGCATGTCCCTCTAAGTGATTTACCGCAATAAATGGTTTGCCAGTGGCAAGAGAGAGTGCTTTTGCGCTCATAACGCCTACCAACAATCCTCCTATCAAACCAGGCCCACTGGTGGCTGCAATGCCATCAATATCTTTTAATTTTGTGTTTGCTTCTGTTAGTGCTTGCAGAATTAAATGATCAAGAACTTCAACATGGGCACGAGCAGCAATTTCAGGAACAACACCGCCGTAAGGTGCATGGTGATCAATTTGACTCCAAACAACATTGGAAAGAATTCGGCTGTTTGATTCATTGTTATATTCAATGACAGCCGCTGCCGTTTCATCACAACTTGTTTCTATTCCCAGCAGACGCATTTTAAACAAAACCTTATATTGAAGCTTCTTTCCTGCGTGCGTACCATGAACAGAAAAAGATGCAAAGTATTTCTCTTAGAATTGTTTTTTCTATGAAAAATATGTGTTTTGGCGTTTTCTTTGAATTTTATGATATCATTGATTAAAAAATAAAGCTGTATTTTCGAGTATAAAATGCAAATGTTTTTTTAAAACTTGTCTATTAAAGGCGATAATTGTAAATATTATTGAGAAAAGCTGCGTTTTTAAAACTTTTTTCATTTTATTATTTTATCATTAAAAAAAGTGTGCACGAAAAGTGACAGAGATGGTCGATTCTTCAAAACCAAAAGTTAAACCACATTATGCTGGTACGCGCCGTAAGAAACCAGTTATTGAACATGAAGCTGTTCCCCATGATTCAGAGGAAAAAATCCATAATTCTGTAGAATCTCATGCGCGAGAAAAACAGAATATGCAAGGTCAGGATAAAAGTATCTCTAGTACAACTTGGCTTTTCTTGTCCCTTTCTGGGATTTTGGGAGGATTCATTGCTTTGGGAGTTTTTATGGGGCTTCAATGGGCTGGTTTTTTTCCTTCTCCTTTTGTGGAAAATTCTGCTGGAGGAGAAAAAGCTTTGCAGATTGCTGAAGCCGCAAAAAGTCAAGGTGAAGACACAAAGGAACAATTGAGGCGGGTCTTTCAAGAAATTGATACGTTAAAAACAGAGTTTTCTTCTTTTTCATCACAACAGTTTAAAACAACGAAAAATGATGAACTATCGAAAGAAGAAAGCAAAAAAGCTTTTGCGATTTTAGAGGAAAAAGTAAAAGCTCTTGAAGAAACTGTACAAACTTTTGTTAGAAAGTCGAAAGAGATAGAGACGGCTTTGTCTGTTGGGCAGAGCAATGCAAATGATCTTGCTGCGTTAAAACAACAGTTAGAAGCACTACAGGAAGAAACTGCTGTTAAAAATAGTGAGAAAAAAGAAATAGATACCGCGCTCTTTACTGCAATTAGTTCATTAAAAAATGCTATAGAGCGTGGTGGATCTTATAATAATGAATTAAAGCTGTTACAACAATTATCGCCTTCGATTAATGGACTTGATGTGTTGCAAAAAACAGCTACTGTGGGTCTTCCAAGTTCAGCACAACTTTCAGTTGATTTTTCTCATGTTGCCGATGCAATTGTTGGTACGCAAAATCTTGTTGCGTCAGATGCTGGTTTTTTTGACCGAATTTTAGCATGGATAAAAGGGCTTATTGTTTCGCGACCGATTGGAAATGTTGAAGGGCCAACCCTGGGGGCTATTGCGGCACGCATGGAAGTTGCCATTCAAGCTGGTGATTACGAAAAGGCTTTGAGCGAATGGCAATCATTGCCTCAAAGTGCAAAAGATGTTTCAATGGATTTTGTTAAGCAGCTTGAAAGACATATTGCTATTCAACAGTTGTTGCAGCAATTGTTATTGTCTGTGCAACAAGGATCTTTTAAAGCAACAAAGATGTAAATAGGCCCAAGATGATACGTGTTTTTATTTATATTTTTGTTGTTTGTATCCTCGGTTTAGCTTTCACGTGGGTAGCTAATCACAATGGTATTTTTGTTCTCACATTTTTGCATTTCAGATTTTCTGCTTCATTTCTTACAGTGTTAAGTGTGCTTATTTTATTTTTTGTAACGCTGGTGCTTTTATGGTGGTTATTGTCTTTCTTTTTTTCCATACCGAATGCTCTTTCCAATTATTTTTATAAACGCCATCAAAAGCGTGGTTACGAAGCTCTTTCAAAGGGGATTCTTGCAACTTTTGCTGGTGATAGTATGGTTGCGCAAAAAATGGAAGCACGTGTTGCTAAATATCTTGCAGGGAAACAAGAGCCATTGGTAAAACTCTTACAAGCGCAAACCTTGTCTTTACAAAATGACTCTGTTCGCGCCATCGGTCTTTATGAAGAGATGAGAAAGGAAGATCCGACAAAACTGGTTGGACTTTATGGTTTGTTTCGTGAAGCAATGAAGAGTAAAGCTTATGAGGCAGCGCAACAATATGCTGAAGAGGCACTGACTTTATCGCCAGCACTTTTATGGGCGCATCAGGCGGTGCTTGATCGGTTAAGTACTGAGGGTAAATGGGATAAGGCACTTACTATTTTTGAAAGAACGCAAAAAGCTCTCCCGCGTTCTATTCGCGCGATTCCAGAGCGGCAGCATATACAGGTTTTACTACTAAGTGGGCAGGCACTTTCTTTGTTTGATACACATCCTGTACAAGCACGTGAAGCTATTTTGAAAGCCCATAAATTGGCGCCTGATTTTGTTCCAATAATAGTTATTGCTGCTGATATTCTTTATAAATTAAACGAAACGCGTAAAGCGGATAAAATGATTATAGCGGCTTGGCAAAAGGAGCCTCATCCTGACTTGGGAGCGCTTTATCTTGAAAGAGAAGAAGGAGCCATTGGGCGATTGAAAAGGGCTAAGACACTTGCTTCTTATAATAAAGATGCATTTGAGTCGGCTTTCCTTATTGCTAAAGCAGCTTTGGATGCTGGTGAAACAGCATTAGCAAGAGAGAAGGCACAAAAAGCATTACAATGTCATCCACGGGAAAGTGTTTATTTATTGTTGGCAGATATTGAAGAGGCACAGGGAAACAATCAAGGTGCTGTGCGTCAATGGCTTTCTTTAGCACTTCGTGCTGAACGTGATCCAGTGTGGATGTGTGATGGGGCCATTTTTTCTTCTTGGTCAGTGGTTTCTCCAATCAGTGGACGTTTGGGCTGTTTTGAATGGAAGGCGCCTCCTTGTATGCCTTCTCTCACATTAGAGGCGGACAATATTGTGTCGAAAAGGCAAGACAAAGAGTATGTTATGGGAAAAAGTGATGATGTTGGAGATAAGAAGCTTGAAAAATTAACACCTATAGATGATTCTCTTTTGCATAATGTGCAGGTGGAGAAACAAGATATAAAAGAAAAAGATGTAAAAATGTTCAGTCAAACTCACTTAAATGTTGATGATCCAGGGGTTAAAACAGAAGAAGAAACATCTTTATCGAGGAAAAAATTTCGTTTATTTTAAATTGCACCAATGTGATAATACGAATGTTTTCTCAGAAGAAACAATTGACCTAGAAGAAAAAATATCGTTAGTCTTGTCCAATAAAATTATTCTCTTATGCTTTAAAAATAAAGTTTTGCTTGGTAGCAGAGGTGATTGGTTAAAAAATGTTTTTAAATCAGAGATGTCTTGATAAAAAACAAAAAAATAACAAACCAAGGATTGCTGTCGTTATTCATCGGCGCTCTACCTATACTGGTCGGTTGGGAAAATTTTTACAACAAAATGGTTTTGTTCTTGATATTTATCGTCCTATTTTTGGACAAAAACTCCCTGATACATTAGAGCATTATGCCGGCGTTGTTATTTTAGGGGGACCGATGAGTGTGAATGACAGCGAAGCCTATATTGGTGAGGAAATTGATTGGATTTCGTTATCACTAAAGGAAAATAAGCCTTTTTTGGGTATTTGTCTTGGAGCACAAATGTTAGCGCGAAATCTAGGGGGGCGCGTTGGTACAAGAAGTGATGGGACTGTTGAAGTCGGCTGGTATCCACTAGAAGCAACCCCACAAGGGAAGGAATTGATGAATTGGCCAGAGATGGTCTACCATTTCCATGATGAAGGTATTTATGATTTACCGAAAGAGGCAATGCTTTTGGCAACAGGGAATACATATCCTACACAAGCTTTTCGTTATGGAAACAATGCATGGGGCTTGCAGTTTCATGCTGAATTTACACGCGCTATGATGCGGCGTTTGGTCGTGCGTTCGGCACATAAATTGACTGAAAAAGGTGCTCAACCTGCTTGTGCACATTTGAAAGGTCGTTTAATCTATGATCGAGCTTTGAGCCAATGGTTTGAAAGCGCATTACACCAGATTTTTTGTACACCGCCCGTACTTGTGTGATTGTTGACAACGAATTGATTTATATAGGTAATTCACGGTTTTGTATATTGAATGAGAACCCCGAATATAGTAAGGTTTTTTCATTCCAAACCTGTGTATGTTGACTCAATAAAAACCTCTTGTTTGCATGTCACAAGTAGGGCTGGCGTGTGGGCAAAAACTGTATAAGAAAAGACTAAAAATGCTTCTTATGAACTGTCTTAAGTGCCAAGGGCTGTCGCAACATTTGGGGGCTAGCCAAATATAATGATGGTGCTGGCTTTGGGGTCTCCATAAGCGTAAAGATGGGGGGCTCAATGGCTTTATCGTTAAGAAACACTATTCATTATCATTTTTGTTGTGCTGTAAAACAGTATGGTTTAAGCTAGAGGTAGAAAATCTATGTAAAACTTTACACATGAGGTGTTTTTTGTTAAAGGGTGTAATGGGTTTTTTTTAAGAAAATCTTGTTTATTGAGCTTATGAGATACTGTACTTTAGAACGATGTATAGGGACTTCTTGAAGTGATCAGTAGATAAAATCCGGTCGATTAAGAAGTTGGATTGTGTATAAACTGAACGTGGTTGGGAATCTTTATCCTTTTTAGGGTGGGGAGGAAGTTAAGAGATAAAGAAAGTTTGAATATTGTCTAAATCCTTTCAAATACCATCATCACAAAAAAGTTTTTCTTTGAGTTATTTAATTTGTGGGCTCTTTTGTCTTGCTCTGATATTTATTTATAGCGCACTCTGGTTTTTTTTTCGCGTAAAATAGAAGACTATGTTTCTAATATATTCACAAAAGTATCTTCCCATAATATGGCGGCGGTATGTGAGAATGTGCACAAGGATGGTTATCCTTTACGTGTCGGTGTTGTTTGTGACAAGTTTCAATTTTCTTGGCCTTTACATGGAGTTTCTTTATCGACGGGGCGTTTGACAGCTGGTGCACCAATTTACGCACCTCATTTGGTCGAGTTTAATGTTCATTCTCCTGCATTAATTGTTTTTTCCGGAAAAACTCCCATAGTATCGCATTGGCGCAATTTGGTGATTGAAACAGAGCCTTATTGGAAAACGGGTAAAACATTGAAGTTTATAGCTGAAGGGCTTGAGATTTCATCTTTTTCCTCTTCCCCTGAAGATCAAAAGCTTCAAGAAGCATTAAGAGCACCAACGACAGATAAAAAAACGACACAAGAAAATATTGAAGATCCGGCATCTTTGCAAAATACGCATGACGTGATTATTCAGCCGTTAGAGCCACAAGACATGCCTCAAAAAATAACGGCAGAATTTTTTCGACTTGATCTTAAACATGAAAAGAATGATTTATCGGGACATATAACTTTTGACGGTTTTGATGCTTCTCCCTTTTTAAAATCTTCTTTTGTTGATATTCCTAAAATTGATGGCAATTTGAAATGGATTTTAAATGATGCCTCTCTTCTGTTTGAACATGAAGAAAAAAATTGGCAACAGCGACTGTATGGAAAAAGTGGACTTTTAAAGCAAGGTGAATTGACTTTTCATACAGGTGGTGCAGTGCGTATTAGTGGACCTTTTTCTTTTGATGATGAAGGATATTTGACAGCAAAATTTGAACTTGTCCTTATTCAGTCCATGAAGCTTCTTGACACTCTGCAGCGCTTATTTCCCGCGCAAGCCAATAATCTTCAAGCGTTATTTTTTATTTTGGGTGCTTTGCCTAAAAATGCGGACGGCGCTCCCGTTCTTTCCTTGCTCATTAACAATGGGTGGGTAAAACTGGGATTTTTAAAACTTGGTCGTCTTGCTCCACTTTAGGTGTTGTACCAAAGCCTTTTTTCATTTTTACTACCAAATTTCGATTTTTTCTGATTTTCATACTTTTTTACAATTTTAGAGTGTCAAAATCTATTTTAACAAAATGCGTATTTAATGGTAAAAAAAATAGCTATAAAAATAAAAAATTACCACCTACTCCTAACTCGTCCAACCTCTTTTCACTTAGTACAAAATCTTATATCAAACTACATATAGTAACAGTGTTTGTATGGAAAAAGTGGCATTTTAAAGTATGCTGAATTGCCTTTTTATACAGGTGGTGTGGTTCTTGTTAGGAACCTTTTTCTTTATATATGGAATGAGCATATTGCATATATCTGTTTGGGTGTAACCTCTTAAAACAAGTAAATAGCCTAGTTGGAGGAAGATATGAAGTTGTAAAGGGGAAAATCAACATCCATCTTTACTGTCATTTTTTATTCGATTTTACGCATTTCAAAAGCAGTTACAGTTATATCTTTTAAATAATGGATTAAGCTTATCCTTTTATTTCTGATATTTTTTAATGAAGCTATATGTCTTCCACGTAAAACAGAATATATTTGTATTGCATATTTACGCATTTATTAAAAAAAATATTTCTCAGTGCTTGCTATTTCACGATGTCGCCTATGAATGGTATAACGATAAAGCCATTAAGCACCACCATCTTTTCGGTTATGGACTAACAAGCTAGGGGGAATAACCATCATATTATATTTGCTAATTCTCAATCTTACTGTAGTTTTTAGCACTTGAGGCGGTTTATGAGGGGCATTTTTAGTCCTTTCTTTACTGTTTTTATCTATTCGGCTTTCGCATTTGCAATATGCAAGGGGAAATGGGGTTAATTGATTGAATATAAACAGATTTTAAATGAGACAAATTTAGAATATCGAATTATCAGTCATCATAAAAATGATAAAATTATAACTGTAAATCAATATATTATATTTTTATGATGAAGGATATTTGACAGTAAAATTTGAGTTTATTTTTAGTGCTCTGTCTAAAAATGCGGGATAGCGCCTCCGTTCTTTCCTTGCTGCTTCGTCATGGATGGATAGAACGGAGCAAAAGCTTAGCTGTTTTGTACTGCTTTTAAGTCTGAAAGTTTATGTTTTTAGGGTGAGAAATCAATCCTGTTGTTTTTTTGAAATTGTTGCAAACAATTCTATTGTGATAAATAGCGAGATTTTTATTTTTGGTGTTATGTCTAAAATGCAAACTTCTGCTCTGTCTTAGTTGGTTTGTTGTGGTGGTGGGATAGAACGGGAGATTGAGAGGGTCGTTTTGTATTTTCTTTAGGTTTGAAAGCCAATATTTTGAAGTTGAGAAATCAATCCTGCTGCAAAAGTAAAACGAGAAATATTGAGATCATTTTCAATAAGGGCGCTAATGCGGTTTGTAATGTTGTGAATATGATCTTCTTCTGTTTTTTTCCAAGTGTCAAAAGGATCTTTTTTCTTTCCATAATTTTTGAGGATTTTCATAACGATTTGCCGAAAGCTTTCAGAAACATTTTCTTTGGCTTGGCTTAAAGCCATACTATCATAATAATCTACTACAGGAATTATACGACTTGCTTCGTTAATGCGGTTTATACGAATGATTTGCGCAAGTGAAAAGTAGATCTCTGCAGTTTTAATAAGATCACTGTTGCTTTTTTTTGCAATTAAAGAAATATCACAGATTGTTGAAGCAGCTTCCAAGAGGGCTAATTGTTTCGCTAATGCTTTTGGTGCTCCCTCTTCGCTGTAGTGTAATGCTTTTTCTTCAATCTTTTGCTTAATATCGTTGTCGTGAGAATGCATAAGCTCTTTTTCAATAACGCTACGGGCTTGCTTTATTGTTTTTACAATTTCTTCTAGTGGACGTGAGAGATCTATGTTGTGCAAACCCCAATTGGTTGTTTCAAAGAGCATTGGGGTCATTGTTGCGTAGAATTTATTTTGGACAAGACCGGGTATTTTATTATCAAGCTTATCAATTTGCTCAGACAATTGAGGAATTTCGAAACCATCGCGGATGGCAATAAAAACGCGAATAATATTTTCAGTCTTTTGTTCTGTTGCATCGTGTAGTCTATTAACAAAAGTGGGGCCTCCACGATTTACAATATCGTTGGCAATCAGCGTTGCGATAATATTACGACGCAATTGATGGTTAATAACTTCCTTCTTAAAATTTTCTTGAATTTGGGTTGGAAAATAGTTCAGCAGGGCTGTATTGAAATAGTGATCATCAACAATGGGGCTATTAGCAATTTCTTCTTTTAAGGTCAATTTAGCATAGGCAAAAATAACGGCGAGTTCTGGACGGAGAAGACCTTTGCCTTGGGTTGTTCTTTGTCGTAAAATTTGCTCATCAGGGAGTATTTCAACTCTGCGATCTAGAAGCTTTTTTTGTTCCAAATCGTGCATAAAGCGTATTTGATAGGGCAAATCAGTAGTGCTTTGGTTTTCCGCCAAAGAAAGCGCAAGGGGTTGTAGATAATTGTTGCGCAAGACGAGTTGCTCGACTTGAGGCGTCATTTTTTTCAAGAGCTTATTGCGATCTTCGCGGGTTAGTGTTTTGGCACGTAGTGCTGATGCAAGAACAATTTTGAGATTGACCTCAATATCAGAACAATTCACACCAGCAGAATTGTCAATGGCATCCGTATTGCATCGACCACCATTTAAGACATATTCAATCCGTCCACGTTGTGTAACACCAAGATTAGCTCCTTCACCAATAATTTTTGCACGCACTTGTTCTCCGGTAATGCGTATTGCATCATTTGCGCGATCACCTACTTGGGCATCATTTTCTGTTGCAGCACGTATATAAGTACCAATGCCACCGAACCATAAAAGATCAACAGGGGCTTTGAGAAGAGCAGAGATAATTTCAAAGGGTGTTCCTGTTTGTTTTTCGAAACCAATGGCTTGTGCTGCTTCAGGTGAGAGAGTAATGGTTTTTTCTTTTCGTGAGAAGATACCACCGCCCTTTGATAATTTGGTTTTATCGTAATCCTGCCAGCTTGAGCGAGGTAGTCTGAAGAGACGCGTACGCTCTGCATAGCTTTCGTCTATGTTCGGATCTGGATCAATAAAGATATCGCGGTGATCAAAAGCGGCAATCAATTTTGTTTGTTTGGAAAGCAGCATTCCATTGCCAAAGACATCACCAGACATATCGCCAACACCGACACAGGTGAAGGGCGTTGTTTGAATATCGTGATTAAATGACTCTCTAAAATGTCTTTTGACGGCTTCCCATGCACCTTTAGCTGTAATACCAATGTCTTTGTGGTCGTAACCTGCTGAACCTCCAGAGGCAAAAGCATCATCAAGCCAAAAGTGGTTTGCTTGGCTGATGGCGTTGGCTGTATCAGAAAAAGTTGCTGTTCCTTTGTCCGCTGCAACAACAAAATAGGGATCAGGGTCATCATGACAGATGACATTGTGGGGAGAACTTATTTTGCCGTTAATCAGATTGTCTGTAATGGAGAGCAAAGCTGTTATAAAGTCTGTATAAGCTTGTCGTGCTGCTTCTATGATGACAGCACGGTCATTTGTTTGGGGAAGCCGATGGGGATAGAATCCACCTTTTGCACCTGCAGGAACGATAACCGCATTTTTAACTTGTTGGGCTTTGACTAAGCTAAGCACTTCGGTGCGGTAATCTAATGCACGGTCAGACCAACGAATGCCGCCACGAGCGATAGGTCCAAAACGCAAATGGACCCCTTCAACTTCTGGTCCATAAACAAAAATTTCTCGGTAAGGGCGCGGTTCAGGCAAACCTTCAATCTGGCGTGGATTTAATTTGGTGGCTAAAATACGCCGTGGACTTCCATCAGGAAGAGTCGTAAAGGCATTCGTTCGTAAACTCGCCTCGATAAGGTTACAATAACGGCGTAAAATGAGATCATCGTCTAAACCAGAGACTTTCCGTAATTTTTCTTCAATGCGCTTTTGAATAACTTGTTGGTTTTTTTTCCGTTCTTTTTCTGTATGGCTTTGATGAAATTTTAAATGAAATAAAGCATAAAGATCTTGGGTAATGTCAGGATAAGCATTTAAAGTTTGGGCAACGCGATCTTGCGAATAAGGAATTCCAGCTTGTTGGAGATAGCGCCCATAATGGCGCAAAATAACAATTTCATGCCAATCAAGCTCAGCTGTTTGGGTGAGAGCATTAAAGCCGTCATTATCAGCATTTTGTGCCCAAATGGCTTCAAAGGTTTCGGCGTGTTTTTGACCGTCTTTTTCAAAATCGATACAGCGTTGGAAAGTACTTTCTAGCTGCATATCATGAAGATACACAGAGCGCCCATTGCCATCTGGTAATTCAAGGGTTTGTTCAGCAATAACGCGAAACCCCATATTTTCAAGGAGTGGTACACGTTTGGAAAGGGCAAGTGCTTCATGGCGGTGAAAAAGCCGAAGAGAAATGCACTGTTTTTCTTTGTTTTGTGCGTGATAAAAGATCACGAAAAGGGGCTTTTCATCATGAAGACTTAGAATATGTCCGGCATCGTTAATAGCGTCTTCAGCTGAAAATAAATCACGATAGCTGTTGGGGAATTCACTGGCTAGACGTGTTTGTTGCTCTGTTATTTTCTTGTTAAGAGCGATGGCTTGAACCCTGTCTTCCCAACTTCGTGCAATCGAACGTACATGTTGTTCAAGTGTGGAGCGCTCGTGAAGGGGAACAGTTTCGTTTCCTTTGCGATGGATGATATAATAGACACGTATAAGGGTGCTTTCCAAAAATAGCGGATAAGATTCAAAAAAGTCACCTTTATAAAGCTCTACAAAATGTTCGCCAACTTTTTCACGCAGGCTGCTGCTATATTGGTCACGCGGTACGTAGACAAGGATAGAAACAAAGCGTCCAAAAGAATCAGTGTGGGCAAGAACCCGTAAACGTGGGCGCTCATCTAATTGTAGAATAAGCTTAGTGTT
Organism: Bartonella sp. AP88HLJMH; assembly: GCF_042195605.1. Taxonomy (NCBI): domain Bacteria; kingdom Pseudomonadati; phylum Pseudomonadota; class Alphaproteobacteria; order Hyphomicrobiales; family Bartonellaceae; genus Bartonella; species Bartonella sp. AP88HLJMH. Next base: position 269,717 of record NZ_JBHIOR010000001.1, read on the forward strand.
TTCTGTCAATGTATCAACATCAGAGCGAAACATTTCATCTCTTGGATAGGTTTCTAAAGCACTGATGAGTGCTTTTCCTGAATAATCGGCGTGATTGTGTCCAAGACGTTGAATAATAGTTCGGGCTTTTTCTTTTAAGAAAGGAATTTGCAAAATAGAACGTGTATAAGCTGAGGAGGTAAAAAGCCCTACAATGCGTAATTCTCCACAGAGTTGGTTTTCTTTATCAAAGATTTTAAGACCAATATAATCGAGCCAAACAGAACGGTGAATTTTGGAGCGGCTGTTCGCTTTTGTCACGATAAACAGATTATCGCTTTCCATGAAGGATAAAACTTCTTGAGGAGGTTCTTTCATACTTTTATCGTCAACAATATGAATAGAAGCATCCGTGAGTATACCAAGTTCAATATTACTTGCCGTAAAGGATTTTAGGGGTTTTTGGTCTTTGATGAAGTTGTAAGTGCGCATACCAAGGAAAATAAAATTATCGTCCATTAGCCAGTGAAGAAACTCAATGGCTTTTTCGCCTTCTTGTTTGTAGTGTGGGGGAAGACTTATTTGGTAGGCATGAATCTGCTTTTCAACTTCTTCAAGCATAGGTTTCCAGTCTTGTACAGCAGCATTAACCTGTTCAAGAACTAAGGTGAGTTCATTTTCAAGTTTTTGTATTTGCTGTTTGTTTAATGACTCGATGTGAATTTGCATCAGACTGATGCGTTTTCCAGAAACACAATCAATAATGGGGTGTGCAATCAAATAGATATGGTTTTTGTGTTGATTAAAAACATTTAAAATAGAATCGAGAAGGAAGGGTTTGTTATCATTGACAAGCGTGATAACGGTTATAGGTCTGTTACTACGGGTTAAATTTTGCTCAAAGCAGATGGTATTTTTTCCCGTCTGATGGAGATTAAAAGCTTTTACCGCGATGGCTGTGGCTTTTTGAAGTTCTTCATTTTCATAATAAGCAATATCTTCTTTATCGGTTTGGGCAAAAAGGATTTGTTCTATTTTATCTTGGGTGTTTTTTGTCTCTGTTTTTTTTTGTTGCAACACATTCACTCTCCCTTTTTGCTCTTAAGGGGTCTTTTTAAAAGCAGACCATTATATTTTTTATATACTGTAACACCTTCTTTCTAAAGAAAATAGCTCTTTATTTGGAAAGAATGAGTTTGTTTTTGCTATTTTTTAGTAATATTTTGTACTTTAAAGAAATATTTTGCTTCAAGGAAAGGGCACTTTTAGTATTTTTGTATGTTAATAGTTTGTTTTTTTAAATATACAAAATGAAAGTAAAAAAAGAAGAAAAAGTAAAGAGAGAATGGCGCATTTACCAGAAAGACTTTTAAGTGGTTACCAAAACTTTATAAACAATCATTTTTTACATAAAATAGCAGATTATCAGCAATTGGCGATTGAGGGGCAGAAACCTGAAGTTTTGGTCATTGCTTGTTGTGATTCGCGTGCAGTACCAGAAATGATTTTTGATGCTAAGCCAGGGGAAATTTTCACCCTGCGCAACGTGGCGAATGTGGTTCCTCCTTTTTCTCCTGATGACCAATATCACGCAACATCAGCAGCTCTTGAATATGCTGTGCAATTGCTTGAGGTGAGACATATTGTCGTTTTTGGTCATGCCCATTGTGGAGGCATTCGTACTGCTCTTAATGAGACATATAAATCTTTATTATCAAATGATTTTATCGGTCAATGGATAAGTCTCTTAGCACCAGCAGCAGAAATCGTTTTGAATAATAAGTCGCTGTCTTGGCCAGAAAAACAGACGGCATTAGAGCAGCTTTCTATTCGCCATTCGTTGAGAAATTTAGAGACGTTTCCGTGGATAAAGCTTCGCAAAGATCAAGGTTTTTTGACATTGCATGGTGTTTGGTTTGATATCTCTAGCGGAAAATTATGGAGCATGGAACAGGAAACAGGTTGTTTTATGCGTGTTGAAGTTGAAAGCTTTGAAGTATAGTATTTGTTGTTTTTATTTCTTCGTATAAAAAGATATTTTATGATAAAACTTGACAAAGCTGGGGTTTTATTGTTTGAAGGAGCAAGCTTTCAGTGACAAAATTAACTTGGAGCCACCGACTGAGACCCCAGTTTAAGGGTATAAAGAGATCTCAGAGGTCAACATCCGACGGCGCGATGCGTTCTCGGATGCTATTTTGGTTTGTTTGTTATGCAACAATGAGGTAAATGATGTTTGAATCCTTGCAAGAGCGACTTGGTTCTATCCTGTCTCATTTGACGGGACGTGGCGCTTTATCGGATCAGGATGTTGTAGAGGCGCTGCGTGAAATTCGTCGCGCTTTATTGGAAGCTGATGTTGCTCTTGATGTTGTGCGCTCTTTTACCGATAGAGTTCGGGAAAAAGCTGTTGGGGCCGAAATCGTTAAATCAATTAAACCAGGCCAAATGGTGGTTAAAATTGTTCATGATGAATTGGTTCATATTCTTGGAAATGAAAGCGTTCTGAGTGATTTAAATGCACCAGCTCCTGTTGTTATCATGATGACTGGTTTGCAAGGTTCGGGAAAAACAACCACAACAGCAAAGCTTGCAAAACGTTTTACTGATAAGCACAATAAAAAAGTTCTCATGGCGTCATTAGATACACGCCGTCCCGCTGCACAGGAGCAATTGCGCCAATTGGGAGAACAGGCAAAACTTGCAAGCTTGCCTATTATTGCGGGTCAGCTGCCCGTTGATATTGCATCACGTGCCGTACAGGCTGCTAAATTGGGTGGTTATGACGTGCTTCTTCTTGACACAGCAGGACGTAATCATATTGATGAAGCTTTGATGCTCGAATTGGCTGAAATTAAAGCATGTTCCCTTCCTCATGAGATTATGTTGGTGGCTGATAGTTTGACGGGGCAAGATGCCGTTCATCTTGCTCGTTCTTTTGATGAGCGTGTAGGGATTACGGGGATTATTTTAACACGGATGGATAGTGATGGGCGTGGTGGCGCTGCTCTTTCTATGCGTGCTGTTACAGGTAAACCAATTAAAGCAATTGGAACTGGTGAAAAAATAGATGCTTTAGAAGAATTTCATCCCAGTCGTATTGCTGATCGTATTCTCGGAATGGGGGATATTGTTTCTTTGGTTGAAAAAGCTGCTGAAACAATGGATCACGAGAAAGCTGCTGCTTTTACAAAAAAAATGCAAGCTGGAAAATTTGATCTGAATGATCTTGCAGAACAGTTGCAGAAAATGAAAAAACTGGGTGGAATGGGCGGTATTATGGGCATGTTGCCAGGAATGGGGAAGGTCAAAGAGCAGATTGCGGCTGCGGGGTTTGATGATCGTTTGTTTGATCGTCAATTGGCCATTATTTCATCTATGACACCCAAAGAGCGGGCGAATCCAGAGCTTTTAAAACATAGCCGCAAACAACGAATTGCTAAGGGGTCTGGTACGACAGCGGCTGATATTAATAAACTTTTGAAGATGTATCGCCAAATGGCTGATATGATGAAAGCCATGGGTGGTAAAGGAAAAAGTGGTTTTATGGGAAAAATGTTGGGAGGCCTTGGTTCCAAAATGGGTTTGGGTGGTATGGGAAACTTGGGAGGGGATTCTCCAGCTATGCCGGATTTGTCGGGATTGGATCCAAAGAAATTCTCAATGCTTCAAAAGCAAATTGAAAATGGTAATGGAGGGAAGCTCTTGCCCGGACTTCCTAAGCGTGGACCTACATTTCCTGGTCTTTCCAATGGCATTGTCGATGGGGGAAATTTTCCTCAGCATCCTAAGAAAAAATAAGATGTAAAGAGGGAGAGGAATATAATGCAGGAAACAGTATTAAACGAATTGGCACATTTACGAGCATCCATTGATAATTTTGATGCAACCTTGATTCATATCTTAGCAGAGCGGTTTCGTTGTACGAAAGCTGTTGGGCGCTTAAAAGCGCGTTATGATTTGCCTAAAGTAGATCCTCTGCGTGAGCAATATCAGGTAGCGCGTTTGCGGCAATTGGCTATGGATAGTGATCTTGATCCTGATTTTGCTGAAAGATTTTTAAAATTTATTATTAAAGAAGTTGTGAGTCATCATGAAGTTATTGCTGAAGAGCAAAAAACAAAAAAGTCAATTTAAACGAAAGCCAGAGCTGACAATAGGAGATAAAATATGGCATTGAAAATTCGTTTGTCCCGTGGAGGTTCAAAAAAACGTCCTTACTATCATATCGTCGTTGCAGATGTTCGTAGTCCGCGCGATGGGCGGTTTCTTGAACGTGTTGGTGCATGGGATCCAATGTTGCCTAAAGATGGACCGAGGGTGAAACTTAATGAAGAACGTATCCAATATTGGCTTGGGCAAGGGGCTCAACCAACAGATCGCGTTTTACGGTTTTTAGATGCAGCTGGCTTGAAAAAGCGTCCAACTCGTAATAATCCATATAAAGGTGAACCGGGTAAAAAAGCACAAGAACGTATAGCAGCAGCAAAGCAAGCGGCAGAAGAAGCAGCGGCAGCGGCTGAAGCAGAATCTGCTACAGCATAAGAAGCATGATTGTTTAATCAACGTGTTTTTAAAAGCTTTAGAAAAATACATATTATCCGTTTTTGTCTATCAAAAACGGATTTTCTTTAAAAAGCTGCTTGTTTAAACCGCGCTGGTTTTTTTAATCAATGGTTTTAAAAATCAATGGCGCGGCCTTTAATTTCCCAGTCTCCATAGCGGGAAGGGTCTTTGCCGCCGCGTCCGCCGTTTTCTAAAGGTTGTTCTTTTTTTGTTGCGCGTTTTCGTCTTTCTTCAGCTTCTTTAAGGGCGCGTTGTGCTGCGGGAGAAAGAGATTGCTGTTTAATGACAGTTGCATTTTTTTTGCTTGTTTTCTCATCTTTTTTATTCATTTTACACCTATTCCATTGAAGAAGCAGAAAGAAAACACCATCATATAGTATTGATTGACTTTTATCATGGAGTTTTTTGAGTAATGAATATAATGCGTACAGCTATGCTTTTGGCTTTTTTAACTGCTCTCTTTATGGGAGTTGGTTATCTTGTTGGAGGGGGTGGTGGCATGGTCATTGCTCTTTTAATGGCAAGTGGTTTAAACTTTTTTTCTTATTGGAATTCAGATAAAATCGTTTTACGCATGTACGGGGCGCGTGAAGTTGATCAGCATTCAGCACCAGTTTATTATAAGATTGTAAGCGATTTAGCTAAAAAAGCTTCTCTTCCTCAACCAAAAATTTATGTTATTGAGAATGCACAGCCAAATGCTTTTGCAACGGGACGTAATCCGCAAAATGCAGCTGTTGCTGCAAGTACTGGGTTGTTAGAGCGGTTAAGCGCTGAGGAAATTGCCGGCGTTATGGCGCATGAGCTCGCACATATTGAGCATCGCGATACGTTAACAATGACTCTAACCGCAACGATTGCAGGGGCAATTTCAATGCTTGGTAATTTTGCTTTCTTTATGGGAGGACAGCGTAATTCTTCAGAAGATTCTCATGGCGCTGGGGCAATTGGAGGATTTATTGCATTGCTCGTGGCGCCTTTTGCAGCGATGCTGGTGCAAATGGCGATTAGCCGTACACGGGAATATGCTGCGGATCGTAGAGGGGCTGAAATATGTGGTAATCCTTTATGGTTGGCTTCGGCATTGTATAAGATTGCTGATGGGGGACGTGGGGTATATAATGAAGAAGCAGAGCATAATCCAGCAACCGCGCATCTGTTTATTATTAATCCTTTGAGCGGTGAGGGAGCGGATAGTCTTTTTTCGACACATCCAGCAACTGCAAATCGTATCGCTGCTCTTTATCGGCAAGCAGAAGAGTTGAAAGGGGCTCTTGCCAAAAGTGTGGGATGGAATAAAGAAGACGCTATACATGAAAAAAGCAGCGGGATGAACTATGGAGATTTTCATAGTGGTCAGGCTCATGCATTAGGTGAGCAAGAAAACAGTTCTTTTCAGCGTGTTACAAAACGTCCTTCTTGGCTTCGTTATGAAAATTCAAAAAGATCTCGTTCATAGAATTATTGAGAGAGCTCTTGAGAAAACTGTGATATAAAGGTGGTGTTTTGAAACACAAAAAAGCGGGGCATGTGTCTGAAAAAAATGTTCCAGGATTAGCTGTTCGGCAGGTGTGTGTACGTCTTTTGGGGGCGGTAGTTGATAAGTACACGCCTCTGTCTGGTTTGACGGATAATGAACACGGACATCCACAATATTTGAAGCTTTCACAACGAGATCGTTTGTTATGTCGGGCTATTTTAACAGCTTCATTGCGTCATCGAGGGCAGATTATGGCGGCTCTCTCACGCTTTTTGGCGCGTCCTTTGCCTTCACAAGCACTTTCACTTCAGCATCTTTTGCATATCAGTGTTGCACAAATTCTTTATCTTGATATTCCCGATCATGCGGCTATTGATTTAGCTGTGCGTGTGGCGAAACTTGATCCTCGAATGCGCCGTTTTTCAGGGATGGTGAATGCTCTTTTGCGCAATGTTGCACGTGAGGCAGAGCCTTTACGTCAACAAGTTCCTACCATTGAAGGTGTGCCAGCGTGGTTTGGACAGCTTTTAATATCAGCTTATGGAACAGAAAAGGCATATCAGATTATCGCAATTCAAAGTGTGGAACCTCCTTTCGATTTGACAGTGAAATCTGATAGTGGTGGATGGGCTGAAAGGCTTGGCGGTGTGGTATTGCCCAATGGTTCTGTTCGATTGAAGCATCTGGAGTGTTCTGTTGCTGATTTACCAGGCTATCGTGAAGGGTCTTGGTGGGTTCAAGATTTTGCAGCAGCTTTGCCTGCTTGTTTACTTGGGAGTATTGAGGGTAAACGCGTTGCTGATCTTTGTGCGAGCCCTGGAGGAAAAACAGCACAATTGGCTTTGCAAGGGGCTGAGGTGACTGCAATTGAGCTTTCTGCTAACCGCATAAAGCGTTTAAAAGAAAATATGGAACGGCTTCATTTTTTAGTTCACATTTGGAAGGGCGATGTGAGAAATTTCCATTCAACACAGCTTTTTGATGCGGTTCTTCTTGATGCTCCTTGTTCTTCTACAGGAACAATCCGTCGTCATCCAGATATTTTATGGACGAAATCGAGGGAAGATATCGTCAAGTTAGCGGCGTTGCAATATGATTTGCTTGTCGCAGCAATTTCTTTGGTAAAGGAGGGGGGACGGATTGTTTTTTCCAATTGTTCATTGGCAAGAGAAGAAGGTGAAGATCTTATTGAGAAAATTTTATCGATACGCAATGACATTGTTTTAGACCCTATTTATCCAGAGGAAATGGGAGCACTGGAACATTTGCTTTGTGGGGGGATGTTACGGACAACGCCTGCGGATTTTTGTCATAAAAATTTTGATGCTGAGAAAACCGTATTTTTAGGAATGGATGGTTTTTTCGCTGCGCGCTTACGAAAAATTGCTTAATTAACGCTTCATTTACAAAAATGGTCGAAATTGTATTTGATTCAGCATAAATGGAGATGAAATTTTGGCGGTTGCGGTAAAAGCTCCTCAGGTAAAAGTGGCAGCCTGTATCGATATGATACAGAATGTTATGCGGCGTTTATGGGTTGGACCATTGTTTCGTTGGCGATTTTCAGGGTTTCGTCCTCATAAAATTTTAGCGCATCCCATGGATTTGCATGTAGCTGATCCGATGATGGCGCATGAATTTTATCATGGTCGTTTTGCTTTTGCTGGTCATATTGTTCATTCTGGTGCTGTTTCGCCGTTTTCATTGGTTCCACCAACGCTAGAATGGGAAGCGGCTCTACATGATTTTCATTGGTTGCGCCATATGGAGGCAGCAGGAAGTGATTTAGCTTCTGCACATGCACGCTCTCTTTTAGAAGATTGGTTTGACCATGCTGGCAAGAAGGTAAAAGGACTTGCTTGGAGTGGTCCTGTTGTGGCGCGGCGCTTGATTTCATGGATTTGTCATTCGAAAATGTTGTTAGAAGGGGCAAGTGAGCGGTTTGAAAAACGCTTTTTGCGTGCACTTGGTTTGCAATTTCGTTATTTGCGCGTAACAATTTGTAGTATGGAGCACAATGATCAACGTTTACAAGCAGCAGTAGCTTTGACATTCGCATCTCTTGCTTTGCCTGTTTCTGCGGCAGTGAAAAAAAAGGTACAAACCACACTTATAGAGGAGCTTTCCCGTCAAATCCTAGTTGATGGTGGGCATATTTCCCGTAGTCCTGTTATTTTGCTGAATTTGTTATCGGATTTATTGTCGTTACGGCATCTTTTTATGCGTAGCAATGAAACAGCACCCCGTATTTTAATTGATTCTGTTGAGCGTATGTTACCAGCTTTACGATTCTTTATCCATGAGGATCAAACGTTGGCCCATTTTAATGGGGTTGGTCCCCTAGTATCGGAACGGTTATCATCGCTTTTGGAGCTTGATGAAACAGGAGGGCATCCTTTTAGTTATGCCCGTTATTCAGGATTTCAGCGCTTAAAAGCCAATCAAACAACAGTGCTTGCAGATACAGGAAAGTTTCCACCCCGCTCTGTAGCACAGCAGGCTTGTTCGGGGTGTTTGTCTTTTGAAATGTCTTCACAAGGGCACCGTTTTATTATCAATGCCGGTGTTAATCCTGATGGGCGGGAAGAGTATCGACATTTAGGGCGTGTTACTGCAGCACATTCAACAGCTACGCTTAATGATTGTTCAGTGGGTGCTTTTTATCATAAAAAGAAAAATGGCGCGCCATTTTTGTTTGATGGACCAACAGATGTTCAAGTGTGCCGTATAGAGGATTCAGAGAAGACAGGTTTTATTGCGAGTCATAATGGTTATGTGCGACCCTTTAATCTTATTCATGAGCGTGGTCTTATTTTGGCCACAAATGGAGATACGATCGAAGGTTTTGATCGCTTTTTTATGCCAAATAAAGGGGGAAAGAGACACAAGAGTGTGCAAAATGAACAAAATCATGTTGCTGTTCGGTTTCATCTTCATCCACAAGTTGAAGTTAACTATGATGGCAAACGTGTGTGTTTAGCCGTAAAGAACGAGAACGTGAAGAGCGAACAAGTATGGTATTTTATATCGCCTGACGCAGATATTTGTCTTGAAGATTCGATTGATTTTGCAGAATTAACAGGTCCACAACGGACACAACAGATTGTTTTATATTTTCGTCCTGCACTTCAGGAAAAAGTTCGTTGGCGTTTTATCCGTAAAGCATTTGATAAAAAATTAGAACATTGTTCCAACCCATAGTATATTGCGTTTTATCTTGTGTGTCGCAAAACATTATTGTTTATTGTGGTAATATTCTCAAAATTTGAAGATCATATCAATTTTATACACGAAGCATTTTTTGGGAGTATGGGTTGGATGTTTTTAGGCAAGGTTTGCTCATAGAATCTCATGAGGTGATGCTAAAGGGATTGGCTTCAGAAAAAAGGTTTTTGAAAGACCATTGTTGACAGATGAGTACTAGTTAAGGATTTTGATCCTTTAAAGATATGGAGAGAAAATTAAGCCGTTGCTTATCTTCGATAAGTTTTTAAGTGTGCTGTTGGGATCAATATTTCTCTCTGAGAGAGTTGCATTAATAGGATTACGCTCTTCACGAAAAACAGAGCGCTATTGTATTGTATATTCACGGACTTATTTTAAAGAAAAATCCCTTAACGCTTCCAAGCCTATTTTGCGACGATGCCCGTGATGGGTATAACGGTAAATCCATTAAGCACCCCCATCTTTACGCTTATGAAGGAGCAGCTCGGCACTATCACACTATTTATCAGTGCCCAATGTTTGTAACAAGCTCTTGGCACTAGAGATGGTTCATAAGAGGCATTTTTAGCCTTTTCTTAATAGCTTTTATCCATACAGCTCTCCCCGCTTGTAACGTGCAGGCGAATGGTTTTTGTTGATTCAACATACACAGATTTGAAATGAGAGAATCTTACGGTATTCGGGGTTCTAATTTAATATGAATAACGCTAAATTATTATTACAAATCAAATGTTGTACATCACAGAAGCATTGAAAATTCGAGAAACAATACATAACAATGGCCGAGAAAAATAACTCTTCTGCTCTTTGTTATTATACTAAAAATGAAGTTATAATAACAAACCACAAAATGCGCGCTTTTTCATAGCAAAGCATTCTCTCAAATATCTCAAACAACTTTCATAAAGATCTACGCGAATAACGTCGTGCAATTGAATCAATATCACCTCGACAAATTCCAAGATCGTTGAGTTCATATGTCGAAAGACGACTTAACGCATTAACGGTTCGACGATAACGGCGCCAATTACTATAAAAACGTAGAATATTCATATCCTCTACTCAAACTTTTCATTACACTCTTTAGTTTAAGAATAGAGTATATTACTAAAAAGAGTTGTGTTATAATATCATAGCAGGTATGCATCTAATACAAGATAATGTCCCTTTAACATTTTTCTCATGCGAAAGGGTAACCATTAAAAATATCAACAAGAACATCTTATCCCTAACCAATGGCTAAATTATGTGCATTGGCTAAATTATGTGCATTTTCTGCGGTGATAAACTTCTTCACGTGTAGCTTCTTTGGATTGAATAACTGCTTCCATTTCAACAGTTATCAATAGTCATACGATAATTATGAAAAATTCCTTGAAACATTTGTCTCATACGAAAAGAAAAGCAGCAAAATTATTAATGGCGGAAGTGACGTGTTCCTGTAAAAACCATCGCTAACCCCTGTGCATCAGCAGCGGCGATAACTTCTTCATCACGCATGGAGCCTCCTGGTTGAATAACTGCTGTTGCTCCTGCTTCAGCTGCTGCTAATAAACCATCAGCAAAAGGAAAAAATGCATCTGATGCAACAACAGATCCTTTTGTGAGAGTTTCTGTTAAGCCTGCTCTTTGCGCACTTTCTGCTGCTTTACTTGCAGCAATTTTTGCTGAATCGATGCGGCTCATTTGTCCGGCTCCAATTCCAACTGTTGCGCTATTTTTCGCGTACACAATAGCATTTGATTTAACGTGCTTTGCTACACGAAAAGCAAATTGAAGATCACGCATTTCATCTTGAGTTGGTGCCCGCTTTGTCACTACTTGCAATTTAAGATCATCGACTACCACGTTATCACGTGATTGTACTAAAATGCCTCCTGCAAGTGTTTTCGCAAGAAGTCCTCCACAGCGTGGATCAGGAACTCCACCTGTAATGAGCAAACGAAGATTTTTTTTCTTGGCAATAATTTCACGTGCCGCCATTGTGGCATCAGGAGCAATAATCACTTCTGTAAAAATTTTAACAATCTCTTCAGCACATTCCTCATCAAGGGTTTGATTTAAAGCAACAATTCCACCAAATGCCGATACATTATCACACATAAGAGCTTTCAAATAAGCTTCTTTCAAATTTTCTCCTTCCGCAACACCACAAGGATTGGCATGTTTAATAAGAGCGACAGCAGCGGTTTTTTGCGGATCAAATTCTGCCACAAGTTCAAAGGCTGCATCTGTATCATTCAGATTGTTATAAGAAAGTGCTTTGCCTTGTAAAAGTTTTGCTGTTGCAATACCAAAACGTTTTTCATTATTGCGATAAAATGCTGCCTGTTGATGTGGATTTTCTCCATAGCGCATAACACTTTCAAGATGACCAGAAAAACTCTGCCACGATGGAGTTTCAATTTCTAAATCCCTTGCAAACCACGATGCTATTGCCGTATCATAAGCAGCGGTGTGTGCATAAGCGCGCATTGCTAGCTGATGACGCATAGATAAGCTTAAACATCCATTATGCTGCTTTAATTCAGCTAAAATCGAATCATAATCGTTTATCGCTGTTACAACACCGGTATAAGCATAATTTTTTGCCGCGGCGCGAATCATCGCCGGTCCACCGATATCAATATTTTCAAGAATCGTTTGCCCATCAGCTCCCGAAAGGATCGTCTCTTCAAAAGGGTAAAGATTCACCACCAAAAGATCAATTCCATAAATGCTGTTCTTTTCCATAGCTTCCCTATGGTTAGGATCTTCTCTTACCCCTAACAAAGCACCATGAATCAAAGGATGGAGTGTTTTTACACGCCCATCCATTATTTCAGGAAATCCGGTAACTTCAGCAACATCTTTTACGGGTAAACCAGCCGCTATGAGGGTTTTTGCTGTTCCTCCTGTTGAAATCAATTCAACATTGTAAGTAGCATGAAGGGCTTGTGCAAAAGCAACCACACCCGTTTTATCAGACACAGAAAAGAGAACACGACGAACCCGATGAAGATCAGGTATGGGAAAATTTTTGGCAACAACACCCATAACAGCAGCCTTAAAAATGAAAGAGTTAAAATTCTAGTAAAACACGCTTATACGTTTATAGCATAAGCCTTTAGCAAAATACACTGAAAGGATAAACTGTCTTTTTAGAATATAGGATGATTCACCTTTTTCTATTATCCTGTAAAAACCTCTCATTTGAGGTGTGGTGATAGGTATAAAAGTCTCATTGAGACATTAAATATTTTTTTGTTGCTTATAACTCAATATCTCATCTTCATAGCAGTTTTGAAACAAAAAATGCATCCGTATGTTCTCTGCTATATTAGCCTTTATACTAGATGAAGGCGAAAGTATTGCGTATATCAATTGGAGTAATCTCTGAAATGGGAAATAATCTAATGAAGCAAGAATATAAAATTATAAAGGCAAAAATGAGTGCTCATCTTTCCTATCATTTTTAAATTTAACTTTATATTTTTCAAAAGCGTTTATGACAATTCTTTTTAAGAGTGAAGATAATGCATTTCTTCACATTTTAGGGCATTACATCTTTAATGAATCAACCCTATTTTATGACGATTTTTTGAAAAGTGTCGCGTAAATCTTTTGTGGATGGTATAAAGATCTATTGTATGCCTATGATCTTTATTTAACAAAGGCGCAAGTTGGTAGATTTTATTCTTTTTATCAGTTTTCAAGATTCTAAAAATTTTTGTTACTTGAGATGGAAGAGGTATTTTTTAGTTTTTTTGCCGTAGCAGAAAAAGAAAACCTCCTAACACACCAGCAGCTAAAATAAACCACGTGATTGCATAAACGAGATGATTATTTCGAAAATGGATAATCGTAAGACCAACGACGGGAAGTTTTGCTTGTGGAGATGTTTTTCTGGCATCAATGAAATAAGGGGCAACAGTGGACAAACCAAGTTTTTGTGCCATAGCGGGGAGATCGCGCGTATACCATAAATTTTTGTCAGGATTATTTTTACGCGGGAAAAATCCATTTTTTTCACTCATGCGTAATAAACCTATAATCGTTGTTTGTTCTGTGTCTGTGGTAGAATTTTGCTGAGATAAGGCATTTGTATGCGATTGCTCTGTGTTTTGAAAATTGTTACGTTCATCCATGGGGATAAAGCCACGGTTGATAAAGATCAGTATATTATCAGCAGTTTGTAAGGGAGTCAAAACCCAATAGCCTGTAGTATTTTGAGCGGCAGCAGTGACTAAAATATTTTTATCTGTTAAAAATTTTCCTGTGATAATAACAGGTTGATATTCATATTTTTCAAAAGTAACATCTGACCATTGATTTTTTGGAGGGGCTTTTATGGGGGGTAAATGAATGCGCTGATTGGTACTGGTGATAAGATTTGTTTTCCAGTTTAACCGTTGTACTTGCCATATACCTAATGCACTGAAGAGAAGAAAAAAACAAATACATAAAGTTCCAAATAAAAAAGAAGAAAAACGGCAAGAATTTCCCTGAAGCTTTGTCATGGGGGGGTCTTTTTTGCTCATGATTTGTGCTTCCTTTCGGGACAATAGGCTTTTATTCTAACATGGTATATATTAAAAAAAACATTTTGTACGCGTTTTGGTGGAATTTGCACGCCTTATTGAGGAAAAAGATGAAAAATGAGCCAACAAGAGATGAAAAAGGTTTTATAAAAGACTTGACCTTTTGTTGTCGACCCCCTATTAGAAAGAAACTTCCCAATGATGCCCGTTCAAGGTTGCATTGCGCGTGTTTTGCGTTCATTGTGTCCTTTGGGTATGGGGATTTGAAAGTTTCTTAGAGTTTAAGGGTGAAGTTTATGTCTCGTGCATGTGAATTGACAGGGAAGACGGTTCTGTATGGTAATAATGTTAGCCATGCGAATAATAAGACTCGGCGTCGTTTTTTACCAAATCTTTGCAATGTGACATTGATTTCAGAGGTGTTACAGCAAAGTTATCGCTTGCGTATTTCAGCAAGTGCATTGCGTTCTGTTGAGCACCGCGGTGGTCTTGATGGTTTTTTGATTAAAGCAGACGATAAAGAGTTGTCACAACGTGCGCGTTTGTTAAAACGCCAAATCGTTAAGAAAAAAGCTGAGCAAGAAGGTGAGCAGAAGGCTGAACAAGCAGCGTAATTTTCAGCGTTATTGTTTTTGGCTTATTAACGCTTTGATTTCGGTTTTCTGTTCTAGAAGTTAAGTTTTTTGCAGATTGATCGTTTCATTTTATTGGTTCCATATCCCAGGTTAAAAAAAATGTCTTCAAGCGGTCTTTTATTAGAACAGCAAAAGAAAAGGTATGTTGTTTTTTCTATTTTTGCAATGTGCCTTGCTGTCACGGCTTCTAATATTTTAGTTCAATATCCTGTCTATTGGTTTGATTTGAATGCGCTGTTGACTTATGGGGCTTTTACCTATCCATTTGCTTTTCTAATCAATGATTTGACCAATCGTTTTTATGGTCCATCTGCTGCGCGGCGTGTGGTTTATGCTGGTTTTTTTACGGGTGTCTTTGTTTCTTGGATATTGGCGACACCACGGCTTGCACTTGCTTCTAGTTTTGCATTTTTATTTGGGCAACTCCTTGATATTGTGGTTTTTACTCCTTTGCGACGTAAAACATGGTGGAAAGCACCTTTAGCAGCAGCGTTGGTTGGTTCAGCTTTGGATACAGTGCTGTTTTTTGCTCTTGCTTTTTCTAGCTCGTTTGCTGTTTTTGATAAGATAACAGGGTATGCAGATAGTTCACTGGTGGAGAGTACTGTTTTGGGAGGGATAGGCATGCCAGTTTGGCTATCGCTTGCTTTTGGTGATTTTTCGGTAAAAATTATTATGAGCCTGTTTATGTTGATTCCTTATGGAACAATTCTTAATATTGTAAAGCTTCCTCTTTATCAATGTCATTCAAAAGATGATTCCTCTTTTGTTTGTCACAAATAAGGATTTTTGTCTTTTTGTTTTCCTGAAGCCAAGAAAATTGTACGCTATGCTTGGTGTGACACGTTAGTTATAATGGATACTTTATCATTTACCAACTTAAGTAAGAACTCCAACACAAAACGCTTTTTTATTTCAAAATTCTCTTGTGAGGAAAAGATAAAGTCATTTGTTTGAGAAGGGGCTAAATATGCTTTTTACAAATGATTCAATGTGACAGAAATTGCAACTGATGTTTATTAATAGATTGATTTAAAATGATAACTTATATTTTTCATTTGAGTGAAAGAGCCCAATATCATAAAATTTTACGCGTTTTAAATACTCTTATATTGAGTTAATAAAAATCATTTGCTTGCCTATGTTATAAGAGGAATTGGCGTGCGGACAACGTCATTTGAGAAAGAAATACTTCTTATGAAGAGCTTTAATGCAATAAAAGTGCAATATTAGGCGCTGAAAGTATATTGATTTATCTTAAAAACATTGGAAACTTGAAAGTAGGATTCTGCTTTTGGCTTGTAGCTTGTAAAGTAAAGGATGATTCTGGATTTTGCATTATGCCATATATGGGCGCTGTCGTGAAATAAGCTTGGAAGCAAGGAAGAATGTAGGAGTGCGGATAAGATATATAATGGTGTGTTCTTTTTCGTGAATGAAGTAATATTTTTTTTCGTGTTTTTCTTATATTTTATGTGAGTAAAGATTTTTTCTTTTATCCATGAGATGGGAGCTTATGTTGATAGATCACCCGTGGTGAGTACTGTTTTGGGAAGGTTAGGGGACAGGTTGGCTTTCGCTTGCTTTAGCAATTTTTGCCGAAAAATTGCTATGAATCCATTTATGCCGATTCTTTTATAAAATAATTCTTAGTGTTTAAAATATCCTCTTTGGATGATTCTTCTTTTGCGTATAATAAATACAACTTTTATCTTTTTGTATTACTGAAGGTGAAAGTTTAGGCATTATATTTTCTGTGAGAGCAGCATTTTAGAGCTATGTCTAGTGGAGATATTTTTCTATATACGTGTATTTCAATATTTAAATATAATGAAATAACACAAGATCGAGACAAAAATGGGTGATTATTCAGTCTTTTAATTTGAAGGGTACTCTGGGATATGGTCGTAAATGGAAAGTTCTAAGCAAAACTTTATCAGTCGCAATATAACCAGAAAGTAAAAACAAACTCATTACAATTTTTGAAGATGGTTGGAGCATTTCTTTTAGGATTCATAATGCATCCAGTAAAGTAGAAGCTTCTTTAAAGTTCGATATTCAATTTGTGGGATTATCTTCTCAGGTTGTTAGCCATCAAATTCCGATGGTTTAATGATAAAGATAATTTTTTAAAATGTAATCGTTGCTAATTCAAGGCAGGTTTATTTCTTATGAATATGAGTTCTTTTATCACTAAAAAGTATTTCTAATTGTTTTGTTATGGCGTCGGCGAGTTCTTCAGCATTCATAATTGTTACAGCACGTTGATAATAACGTGTGACGTCATGACCAATTCCAATGGCAATGAGTTCGATAGGGGAGTGTGTTTGGATTTCTTGAATCACTGCGCGTAAGTGTTTTTCTAAATAATTGCTGGAGTTGACCGATAGTGTCGAATCGTCAACAGGAGCACCATCAGAAATGACCATGAGGATGCGACGTTGTTCACGCCGTGATAAAAGGCGTTGATGAGCCCAAATCAAAGCTTCTCCGTCGATATTTTCTTTTAATAATCCTTCTTGCATCATTAAACCTAAATTGCGTCGTGCGCGACGCCATGGGGTATCAGCACTTTTATAGATGATATGGCATAAATCATTGAGGCGTCCAGGATTATGGAGTTTGTTTTGGGTAAGCCATTGTTCGCGCGATTTTCCCCCTTTCCAAGTTTTGGTGGTAAAACCTAAAATTTCAACTTTGACACCACAACGTTCAAGAGTTTGTGCCAAAATATCAGCACAACTTGCAGCAACGCTAATGGGGCGTCCGCGCATTGAGCCAGAATTATCAATGAGGAGTGAAACAACTGTGTCCCGAAATTGGGTGTTGCTTTCCATTTTAAAAGAAAGGGGTTGCATGGGGTCAATAATTAGACGTGGAAGCCGTGTTGTATCAAGATATCCTTCTTCAAGGTCAAAGTTCCAGTTGCGATTTTGTTGCGCCATCAAGCGGCGCTGGAGACGGTTTGCTAAACGTCCAACGATGTTTTGCAGATGATTGATTTGCTTATCAAGATAACGGCGTAAGTGATCTAACTCGTTTTCAGAACAAAAATCTGTTGCTTCCAAAATTTCATCAAATTGACGGGTGAAGATTTTATAATTGCCAAGTCTTTGCATTTGTTCCGAATCAGAAAAAAGGTGTTTGGGTTTGCTCGGCTTTTCTTGCCAAGGTCCATTTTTTTGCTCGCCGTCAGCTTGATCATTGTTGTTTGATTGTGTCGCTTGTGTTTTTCCATCATCTTGCACATCACTTTCTTGTTCAGTGCTGGTTTGTTCTTCACTTTGAGCGTGTTTTTTGTTTTTACTCTCTTCTTCTCCTTGGTCTTGAGGTTCACACGCATTTTTTAATTTTTTATTGTTTTCACTGTTAGAAGCTTCAGCTTGTTGCACTGTCATTTTGAGTGTAACAAGCATTTGGCGAACAATCTGTGCAAAAGCTTGTTGGTTGTAAATATGATGTGGGAGTTCATTGAGTTCTGCTGCTGCTTTTTGTTCGAGTTCTTTACGCCACAATTCTAAGACAGAACCCGCTTCTCTTGGAGCTGCGCGCTTTGTTATTTTTTCACGCAATAAAAGTGCAATCGCTTCTTGGATGGGGGCTTCACTTTGGTTGCTAATTTTATGATAATGGGCTCTTTTGTATTTATCGGCGAGCATGACATCAAGATTTTTTGCAAGTCCCTCCATGGTTAAAGTACCAATTGCTTCAACACGTGTTTGTTCGAGGGCATCAAAGATAGCACGTGCTTCTGATTCTGGTGGAGAAAATTGCATGTGAATGCGGTTGTCATGCCATGCTTTGCGCAGAGCCATGGAATCACCTAGTCCGCGGGTAATAGTGATGTCTTTATTCGTTGCGTATTGAGGTAATTCTGGTAAACGCGCGCAACTTTCGCTTAAAGATGGTCGGTTATGACTAAAGGAAACTTCAAGGTTGTTTGTGCCTGCAATTGCACGCATACAGGTGGAAAGTGCTTTTTTAAAAGCTTCAGCATTAAGAGTGTTGTTGGAAGAATCTTTTGCCGGATTTTTGTTGTCGCCAATATCGGTAGCCATGAGTGACAGATTCCTTAAGGCGAAACACCATGAATGAGTGATTCGGGAAGCTCTTGTCCAAAGGCGCGTTGATAAAATTCTGCAACAGTGGCACGTTCGAGTTCATCACATTTATTGAGAAAGGTTAATCGGAAGGCAAAGCCGACATCTTGAAAAATTGTTGTATTTTCTGCCCAAGTAATGACGGTACGTGGACTCATGACAGTTGAAAGATCTCCATTGATAAAAGATTGGCGTACCATATCAGCAACATGAACCATTTGTGAAATTGTCTTTTTTCCCTCAGCCGTTTGAAAAGATTTGACCTTTGAACAAATGATATTAACCTCTTTATCATGGGGTAAATAATTGAGTATCGTAACAATAGACCAGCGGTCCATTTGAGCTTGATTGATCTGTTGGGTACCATGATAGAGACCGGTTGTATCACCAAGACCAATGGTGTTTGCCGTTGCAAAAAGACGAAATGCTGGGTGTGGAGAGATGACACGGCTTTGATCAAGTAAGCTTAGTTTTCCAGAGGTTTCAAGAACGCGTTGGATGACAAACATAACATCGGGACGCCCCGCATCATATTCGTCGAAAACAAGAGCAATATTATTTTGATAAGCCCATGGCAAAATGCCCTCTTTAAATTCAGTGATTTGTAAGCCATCTTTTAAAACGATAGCATCTTTTCCTACAAGATCGATACGACTTACATGACTATCGAGATTAATTCGAAGACAAGGCCAGTTAAGACGTGCAGCAACTTGTTCAATATGCGTTGATTTCCCTGTACCGTGATAGCCAGAAACCATTACACGGCGGTTAAAGGTAAAACCTGCGAGAATCGCTAAAGTTGTTTGCTGATCAAAAAGATAATCAGGATCGATATCAGGAACATGGGGACTTTTTGTGCTAAAAGCAGGGACTTTCAGATCTGTTTCAATATGAAATAGATCGCGAGCACAAAGTGTAATATCGGGCAAATTTTCAACGGTAAGATTTGTCATTATGTTTCTGGAAGGGAGAGGACGCTATTTATTCATTAGAAACGATACAAGAGTTAAAGTATTTATGCAATGCTCTATAATGAGAGCCTTAGATATTGAAGAAAGATTTTTTTACGTATTCTATAATGTTTTGCAAAAAAAGTAACATTTTGCGCAAATAATGATGGTCTAAATGAAAATAGACTCATATAAGCGCATGTTTTCAGCACAAACCAGACTTTTTTAGCAAATTGTAAGCATGTAAAACATCACGAAAGCGCTCTTCTGAAGCACGATTACCACCATTGGAATCAGGATGGTGCTTTTTTACCAACTCTTTATATTTCATTTTGATGTCTTCTGCTGAAGCGTTTGCCTGTAGTCCCAGTGTATCAAAAGCTTTTGCTTCTAAGGGCTTTAATTTTCGTGAGAACTTATTGCTTGAATGCTGCCCAGTAAAAAGCGTGAAGGGATCGCGCATGCGATTTTGATAGGCAGCTGTGCCAGAGCGAATCTTTGCATAATTCGCGGCTGTTTTTTTCGATGTACCATTGCTCAGATCTGTAGGCCATGTCGGACGATGTCCTGTGAGAGCATCCTTTTGAAATTTTGCGATATCTTTATTGCTAAGACCAGAGAAGTAATTAAAATTTTTATTATAGGCGCGTACGTGTTCAATACAAAAATATAAATATTGTCCTTCGTGATTTCGACCTGCTGGTGCTTTATGGGACCCTGTTTTTTCACAACCTTCCCACTGACACTGTTGTGCTTCTGGCTCAGCTTTTTGTTTTTTATTTGAGCTTATGCGAATTGAATCGAATAATTTAGATGTTATTGTCATATTATTGGTTTATGCAAAATTGATTAATTTTACAAGAATTGACTTTTGAAAAATTTGTTTTCACACTTATTCTATTATGAAAAAGGTGTATTTTTGCACGTTCATTTTGTTTGAGGAATGAAAAATGTTTATAGAAACAATAATTCAGAGAAAGCTTCAGGATGCTTTTCATCCGCAAAAGCTTGAAGTGATTAACGAAAGTCATCTTCATGAGGGGCATCCTCATAATGAACATGCTTTTGATGGTAAAGGAGAAACACATTTTCGAGTGAAAATTTTATCTTCTTCTTTTTCTAATATGACACGCGTAGAAATACATCGAGCGATTTATAAAGTTTTACAAGAAGAGTTAGCTACTTGTGTTCATGCTTTGGCACTTGAGGTTGAAACACTCTAATTTTTTGATGAGACGTTTTTGGAACGGGGATGGGCCTTTTGATAGATTTTTAACAAATGGTCTGTATCGACGTGGGTATAGATTTGTGTGGTGGAAAGACTAGCGTGCCCAAGAAGTTCTTGAATCGTGCGCAAATCTCCCCCCCGTGATAAAAGATGGGTGGCAAAAGAATGGCGCAGTGTATGAGGCGTTGCAGTTTCTGGTAAACCAAGGCTTGCTCGTAAGTTGCGTACAGTTTTCTGAATAATGGCGGGCTGTAGGGGACCGCCTCGCGCCCCACGAAATATGGGTTGGTTATCCACTAAAGGATATGGGCAACATTTGAGATAATTTTGTACAGCTTCGTAAACAATTTTGATGAGAGGAACAAGGCGTGTTTTGCCGCCTTTTCCTGTTATAAATAAACTTGTTTTTTCAGGATCAGAAAATTGTTCTGGTGTGAGGCTTAAGGCTTCTGATATTCGCATTCCACAGCCATAGAGAAGCATGAGGACAGCAGCATTACGAGCGCTAATCCAAGGTTCATTTTCCAGTTGATTTTCTTGTTTGACTATGTGAAGTGCTGATTTTATCGCTAAAGGTTTTGGGAGCAATTTGGGGTGTTTGGGGCTTCGGATAAGTTGAGCCGCGGGAACATTGACGATTCCTTCACGTGATAAGTATTTGAAAAAAGAACGGATGCCTGCCACCCCTCGGCTTAAAGAGCGCGCACTTACATTGTTTGTACGCCGATAAGCAAGATAAGCACGCAAGTCACTGATGCGTAAATGAGCAAGATCTGTAAGGGTTGGTGTATGGCTTAAGTGTTGACAGAGAAAAGACAAAAATTGCCGCGTATCACGTTCATAGGCTTGCACTGTTTGTGCTGACATACGACGTGTTTGGGTAAGACACTCTAACCAATTTTTCCTTGCGTTTAAAATTGCATGGTCTGCTGGAATGAGAGGAATATTTTCATCTTTTCTCTTGTCGTTTTTGATGGGCATTATCTAGTTGAGAGTTTCTTTCTTTTTAGCTTTTTCATCGTTAGAATGACCATTCTTGTTTTGGGGTTGCTCTTCACGATTGATAAGTTGCTTTTCACCTTTGAGAGAGAGTATTTTCACAAGATTGTGTGTTGACATCAAATGCGCAAAAATTAATCCTAAAAAGCCATTTTTATGAAGTTTGGCAAGTTGGCTTGCTGATAATTTATTCAATTTTTCTTCATCAACAACCCAAAAATGTTCCAATTGCGCTGAGAGACCTTTATCGTTTTTCACATTGATGGATTTTTGGCTTAGAAGATCCATTTCTACAAGAGCATCAATAAACTCAGAGGTTTTCTCCATAGCGATTTTAAAACTTTCAAGAAAGCGAATACGTTCTTCCATAAAAGGAGAAATAGAGCCATCGGAATTAAAAAGTTCTGTTCCTGCAACTTCATTAAACATACCGGACTGTTGATCAAAGCAGACAGAAAGTTCTTTTTCATTGCTAATTTGTGCCAAAACAAAAGGATAGCGACGGACAAAAGCTGGAACATAAGTATTGTTTTTCCAACTTTTATCAGAAGCGATATAGTCATTTTCGTCATTAGAAAGACCGACAAGAGCTGCGGATGTGTAGTGCCGTTTTTTTTGTTCATCTTCGGCGCACATAAATAAAATAGGATAGTCTAGCGCTGCTTGAAAATATTCAGTACTTGCTAAAGGAACCCAATGAGTATCCTTGGCAAAAGACATATCAGTTGGAGGAGCAAATTTTAGATTTTTATGGGAAATTTTGTTGATTGGTGTGATATCTTTGTAAAATAGCATAATATTTGCCATAAGACTTTCTCCTTTATTAATTTGTTTTTTGTTACCAAGAAAGGTCTTTTAGAAGATTGTCTCATATGGCAACAAGATTGAATAGAAAACTATAAGATTGAAGGGTTCATTTTTGAGAGATAATATTTTTGCATGAAGTATAATAAAGAAAAGCTTAAAAATAAAGTCTATCTTGCCATTATTGGTATGCCTCATGGTATAAAAGGAGATGTTTTTGTTAAAATTCTAAGTGCTGAGCCACAGCGTTTCAAGTTTTACAGCACTCTTTATGATGATATGGGGCGTTCTTATGAAATTGTAACTCTTCGCATACAAAAAAATAAGGCGATTGTACGTTTTAAAGGGGTAGAAAATCGTAATGCGGCTGAGTCTTTAAAAGGTATTCGCCTTTATGTGACGCGTGATCAATTAATTGATGATTTGATGGAGGATGAGTTTTATCAAGTCGATTTAATAGGCTTGTGTGTCCAAGATTGTGGGGGGAAAATCTTAGGTGAAGTGTGTGGTTTTTTTAATTTCGGGGCTGGTGATTTGCTTGAAATACGTTTGAATACAGGTAAAAGAGTTCTTATTCCCTTTAGTAAGGCGGCGGTACCAGAAATT
Source organism: Bartonella sp. AP88HLJMH (assembly GCF_042195605.1). Classification (NCBI taxonomy): domain Bacteria; kingdom Pseudomonadati; phylum Pseudomonadota; class Alphaproteobacteria; order Hyphomicrobiales; family Bartonellaceae; genus Bartonella; species Bartonella sp. AP88HLJMH. The sequence goes on from NZ_JBHIOR010000001.1 coordinate 292,809, forward strand.
TGTATGGATTCTGGTTTTCTTGTTGTTGATCCCATGGCCGCTGGTTTAATTGATGGGGGAGACAATGATAAAAAGGAAATAGCTTGAATCTAAAAATAAAGATGAAGGTAAAAAACAACAGATGAATTTCGTCAATAAAAAGTGGAATGTGTGAAAATATTAAAAATGCTCTTTTGAGCAGATATTGTAAGCGCTTTATCTCGAAATAGTCCTGAATTTTTAGAGTCTTTTTTAGTGCAAGTATTTAGAAGGATCGTATTGAATATGGCGCAGATCAAGAAGACTCAGATTAACGCTATAGCGTTAAAAGTCTTGTTTGTGCTATTTTGCTATTAAGAGTCTGTTTAAGAAAATAAGGATAAGAAATAAAATGAAATTTCAGGCGCGCGTTTTAACCCTTTATCCTGAAATGTTTCCTGGTTTTTTAGGGTATTCTTTAGCAGGGCAAGCTTTAGAGCGTGGAATTTGGTCACTGGAGACGGTACAGATTAGGGATTTTGCTTTAGACAAACACCATAGCGTTGATGATAAACCTGCTGGTGGGGGAGCTGGTATGGTAATGCGGGCGGATGTATTGGCGGCTGCTCTTGATTGCTGTCCACAGGATTCGCCAAGATTGTTGATGAGTCCACGTGGGCGTCCTTTTGACCAAGCTTACGCGCATAGCTTGGCTCGTGATACGGGTGTAACGTTAGTTTGTGGACGTTTTGAAGGGGTTGATGAGCGAGTCATAGAAGCACGAGAATTAGAAGAAGTTTCTATTGGTGATTATATTCTTTCTGGGGGTGAAACAGCTGCATTGGTTATCTTAGATGCTATTATACGTCTTCTGCCTGGAGTGATGGGGAATGCAGCTTCTGCAAGGTGTGAAAGTTTTGAAAATGACTTGCTGGAACATCCGCAATATACCCGCCCTTCTCTTTTCGAAGGGCGGGGTATTCCGCCTGTATTGCTCTCAGGTCATCACAAAGCGATCGCAGATTGGCGTCAAAGCCAAGCCGAATTGTTAACACGTCAACGTCGCCCTGATCTTTATGCGCGTTATAATAAAAATCATCAGAAAACTTGATTCATATGATAAGGTGGTGTATTGCATGGCTCTCTTTTTAGAGAGTTTTTTATAAAAGGTTTTCTGTAGTTCCAAAATTAAAATGAAGGAATGGTGTATTCGCTCCTGTGTAAGACATAGCCTAAAGAGCTCCTTATTCTTAATAAAGGCTTTTTTGGTAAGAGTTGAGCGCTCTGACTGTTCGATAAAGAACATGAAGGATAAAAGAAATGAATATTATCGCACAGCTTGAAGCTGAACAATGTGCAAAAATTGAAGAAAAGCGTCAATTTCCAGCATTTCAGCCAGGAGATACAGTCCGTGTTATGGTGCGTGTGACAGAAGGTACACGGACGCGTGTTCAGGCTTATGAAGGTGTCTGTATTGCGCGTTCAGGCGGTGGGTTGAATGAGACCTTTACAGTACGCAAGATTTCTTATGGCGAAGGGGTGGAGAGGGTATTTCCTGTTTATTCTCCTTTGATTGAAGGTGTTGAGCTGGTGCGCCGTGGTAAAGTGCGCCGTGCAAAACTCTATTATCTACGTGGCTTGAGAGGTAAAGCTGCACGTATCGCTGAAAAGAGAGATTATCGGAAAAAAGCTGAAAAGGTTGTTGAGAAAGTAGAAGCAGCATCTGTCAGCACAGATGTTGAAAAGCAAGTTTCTGAGTAAAGATTATATCGGCTAAACTTTATGCAAAAGCGGCTTTTATGCCGCTTATTTGTGTCTTTCTTGATTCGTTTTGCCTTTTAAAAGGCTTGGAGGGGACATAAAAATGTTTAATCTATCAATTTTTCCTCTTTTTATTCTTAATCATGGGTGCAATTTAAGAGACCATTGCATATATCGTGGATACTCAAAAGGATAAGTTTAATCTGAAAAAATGTCTGTTTATATTTGGAAAAGATTTTAGACCTTTGACGTGAAGATAAAAGTGTATTAGATTAAGGCGAGTTTTGCGGATCATATCCGGGGAGTAATCGGTTTTTTTATGCGTGACCTTTAATCCGTTATTTGAGACAACCGACCTGTAATATCGGTATCTTGAGATGCCAAACAAGTAAAAACGAGAGAGTATGTTTAGTCGTTTTGCGCGAACTTTTTCGTTCATTGCGGTTGCAAAAACCAGGTCAGGATATTTTATGATAAACCAGGTCAGGATATTTTATGATAGAGACAACTAGGATAAAAGAGCGCCCTCGTTCCCCTCATATAAGTATTTATCGTTGGACAATTACTATGGCCATGTCCATTGCGCACCGCATTACGGGTATGGCACTTTATGTTGGAACGGTTTTTCTTGCTGTTTGGTTAATTGCTATTGCGTGTGGCGAGGAGACATTTAGAACAGTTTACGAAATGTATAGTTCTTGGTTTGGATTGTGTATTTTGTTTCTTTATACTTTGGCAGGGGTTCATCACATGGTTGGTGGTGTTCGCCACATTGTTTGGGATCTGAAGCCTTGCCTTTTGGCAAAAGAAAAGGCAACAGTCACTGCTTGGGCGACAGTGTTTATTTCTCTTATTGTTACTTTTGCGATTTGGATTATTGGATATACCGTTGTTTAGCTGGGGGTGAAAAGAGACATGAAAAAAGATTTTCGAACGGAACTTGGAAAAGTACGGGGGCGTGGCAGTGCTCATGAAGGAACAGAGCATTTTTGGCTAGAACGTTTGACGGGGTTTATCAATCTACCACTTTTGATATTTTTTATTGTTCTTATTCTTTCGCTTGTGGGAAAGGACTATAGTATTGTGCGTGCAAGACTTGCACATCCTATTGTTGCTATTTTGATGGGATTGATGACTTTTTCGGTCCTTTATCATATGAAACTTGGTATGCAGGTAGTGATTGAAGATTATATTCCACGTGAAGGTTTTCGGATATTCTTTTTGACGTTAAATATTTTATTTTGTTTTCTCATAGGTGGTATCATTATTTTTTCTCTTTTGAAAATTGCATTAGGGGGTTAAACAAGTATGGCGGGTACAGGATCATCTCTGGGTGCTAAAGCAGGTAACGCCCCTTATCGCACTGTAGATCATAAATTTGATGTTGTTGTTGTTGGGGCAGGTGGTGCAGGATTACGTGCGACACTGGGTATGGCAGAACAAGGATTAAAGACAGCTTGTATTACGAAGGTTTTTCCAACGCGCTCACATACGGTTGCAGCACAAGGGGGAATTGCTGCATCGCTTTCAAATATGGGACCTGACAATTGGCAGTGGCATTTATATGATACCGTGAAAGGTTCTGATTGGTTGGGCGATACCGATGCAATGGAATATTTGGTGCGTAATGCTCCTGCTGCTGTGTATGAATTAGAACATTATGGCGTTCCTTTTTCGCGAACGCAAGAAGGCAAAATTTATCAGCGTCCTTTTGGCGGACATACGACACAATTTGGTGAAGGTCCGCCTGTTCAGCGTACTTGCGCAGCAGCTGACCGTACAGGCCATGCCATTTTGCATACGCTTTATGGACAAAGCTTAAAGCATAATGCGCAATTTTTTATTGAATATTTTGCACTCGATCTCATCATGACGGATGGGGTTTGTACGGGGGTTGTGGCATGGAATCTCGATGATGGTACAATACATCGTTTTTCTGCCAAAATGGTTGTTCTTGCAACCGGTGGTTATGGACGGGCTTATTTTTCTGCGACATCGGCGCATACCTGTACGGGTGATGGTGGTGGAATGATCGCACGCGCTGGATTGCCACTTCAGGATATGGAGTTTGTGCAATTCCATCCGACAGGGATTTACGGTTCTGGCTGCTTAATTACAGAAGGAGCTCGTGGTGAAGGAGGCTATTTAATCAATTCTGAAGGTGAACGCTTTATGGAGCGTTATGCACCTTCCTTTAAGGATTTGGCTTCACGTGACTTGGTTTCGCGTTGTATCACACTTGAAATTCGTGAAGGGCGTGGCGTTGGACCTAAGAAGGATCATATTCATTTGGTTCTCAATCATATTGATCCTGCAATCTTGCATGAGCGTTTACCAGGGATTTCAGAATCAGCACGGATATTTGCAGGGGTGGATGTAACAAAAGAGCCTATCCCCATCTTGCCAACGGTTCATTATAATATGGGTGGGATTCCTACCAATTACTACGGGGAAGTTCTCAATCCAACGGCTGATTCGCCTGATCGTATTCAACCAGGGCTGATGGCGGTAGGAGAAGCAGGATGTGCTTCTGTTCATGGTGCTAACCGCTTGGGGTCAAATTCATTAATTGATCTTGTGGTGTTTGGTCGTGCTGCTGCCATTCGCGCGGGTGAAGTTATTGATCGGAATGCAGAAATTCCACCCATCAATGAAGAAGCTGTTGACGAAATTATAGCGCGTTTTGATCGTTTACGTTTTGCACAAGGGGCAATACCAACAGCTGTATTGCGTGAAAAAATGCAACGCACGATGCAAGAAGACGCAGCAGTCTTCCGTACAGAAGATTCTTTGAAACAGGGATGTCAACGGATGAATAAAATCTGGGGGGAATTGTCGGATCTCAAAGTCACAGATCGTTCTCTGATATGGAATTCTGATTTGGTTGAAACATTAGAGCTTGAAAATCTTATGGCGAATGCAATCATGACTGTTCATTCTGCCGAAGCACGTTCAGAAAGCCGTGGCGCTCACGCTCGTGAAGATTATCCAGAGCGTGATGATAAAAACTGGCGTAAACATACGATTTCACATTTGTCAAAAGAGGGTAAGGTGACATTATCATATCGACCTGTCCATGTGGACCCGTTAACATCTGAAGCTGATGGTGGGATCGATTTAAAGCGCATTGCACCTAAAAAACGGGTTTATTAAGGGGAGAATGAAATATGGTACAAATTAAGCTTCCCAAAAATTCTCAAGTAAAACCGGGAAAGGTTTGGCCTAAACCTGAAGGTGCTACAAAGCTGACGGAATTTCACGTGTATCGTTGGTCGCCTGATGATGAGAAAAATCCTCATTTAGATACTTATTATGTGGATCGTTCTGCTTGTGGTCCTATGATTCTTGATGGGCTTTTGTTTATTAAAAACCATATTGATCCAACTTTGACACTTCGTCGATCATGCCGTGAAGGCATCTGTGGTTCATGTGCTATGAATATTGATGGAACCAATACATTAGCTTGTACCAAAGGGATGGATGATGTAAAACATCCCATTAAGGTCTATCCGTTGCCTTCCATGCCGGTTGTTAAAGATTTGGTTCCTGATTTAAAGCGTTTTTATGCACAACACCGAGTCATTGAGCCTTGGTTGCAAACAGTTTCTCCTGAACCTGCAAAAGAATGGTTACAAAGTCACTCCGATCGCCAAAAAATCGATGGCCTTTATGAATGTATTTTGTGTGCGTGTTGTCAGACTTCATGTCCAAGTTATTGGTGGAACGGTGATCGTTATTTGGGGCCCGCTGTTTTGCTTCAAGCTTATCGCTGGATTGCGGATTCACGTGATGAGATGTGTGGTGAACGTCTTGATAATTTAGAAGATCCTTTCCGCCTTTATCGTTGCCATACGATTATGAATTGTGCGCAAACTTGTCCAAAGGGATTAAATCCAGCGAAAGCGATTGCTGAAATTAAAAAACTCATGGTTGAACGCCGCCTTTGAAAATTTACTGATTGATCAAAATAAAGCGCAAGGTGGGAAATTGTATCTCCTTTTAGCAATTAAATCTCTAAAAGAAGATCGGCTGCTTATGGGGGCGCAGTAGCTATAATCATTCTAAAAGCGAAGTAATCTCTAAAAATTAAGCAATCCTTGTAGAAGCAATCCTTGCAATGGCTGAGCAGAAAACTCATAGTTGAATATTATCTTTGAAATTTGACCGATTAACGAACAGTAAAAAGAAAAATAGAAAATTGTGCGTGTTTTTGTGCCTCTTTGAGGCTTAATCTCTAAAAATTTATTGGCTTCTATGAGGCGGTTAGTATAGTTATTATTGCCTTTAAAAAGGCATTAGTCTTTCGAGTAAACTATACTTTAAATAGCGTTCTATGTAAAAACAATAAAATCAATATGCCATGTGTTTTTATTTTTATTAAATTCGCATCATAATTTATACTTTGATGCAGATTTAAGTAATCATTTTTTATAAAAAATGATTACTCTGTATAAATATAGCACAAAAATAAATGCTGATACAAATATTAAACGCATGTAAATTATCTAAATGAAATACAAAGGAGTGATCATTATGACAATTCGTCATTTTACGACACATTTATTGTAATATCGAAAACATTGCTAATATTCAAGGATTAGGAATTTTTGATAATATCATTATATATATAAAGGTCATATTTTTTATTTTAAAGATTGGATTGTTAATCGCATTAAAAAACAAAATTTATAGTTCTCAAAGAATGGAGAACGTAAAATCCCTCTCTATTGTAGAGATAGATCATACAGTTAAGGGGGAAGTAATTTAAAATTATTGTAACGTCATAGATTTAAATTCATTAAAGAGCAGATAAGACGTTTGAAAAATAGCAAATTTATAGGTTTCTCTAAAAATTTAGAAAATGATAGTAAGAATTCTAAGAACACATGTTGCGAATGTGGAATAAGCGGTGTTTGTAGGTTCGTTTGAGTTGAATAAATTCAATCATCAAAGAAAATATGTTGTATTTTGACGAGTTTCGGAGGTTTTGATTTTATATGTTTTTATCTATAAAAATAGAGATTTCTAGGTTTAGATCTTATTTATTATGTTAGGGTATTTCATTGTTCTTGTATGTATGCTTAAGAAAGTTGTTTAAGCAGTAAAAGTGTTTTTTATTTTTCAGCATAAAAGATATTTCTTAACATGAAAAAGAGGTGTCCAAGTATTAACGGTATAATCAGTCATTGTTTTGGTATTTATTCTGTTGTGCCATAAAATACTATCGTGTTTAGGATGTGGTAATTAGAGTGGTTAGAAGGTGAAATCTGCTAGGCGAGGGGGCGGATTGTTTGCAGATTAGTTTGCGTGTTAAGAGGCTTCGTCCTTTGAGGTGTGGTAGGTGGAGTCTGTTAGCCAATTACGTAAATGAGAGAGAAATCTACGTGGACAGGTTTTTAGTCTAATCTCTCTTATATATTGTGATGGGAAATTCACCTTAATAAGGACTACGACCGGTTACAGAAAACAGAAATCATTGCGAAAAAACAAGCGTGCTTATTTTAAAATTTTTAATATTTGTGATCATAATGGCATGCGAAATCTCCTGTAGTATCACGCAGACCGTTCGTATTCTCGAGCCAAGAATTGTTCATATATCCTCTTCAATCTGATCTTCACGAATTGATGCAAGAGATGGGTACGAACACCTGTAAAAATAAGCAGATGCAAAGCCAGTTGTATCATTATTGTTGCTTTGCAGAGTGTTTGATAAAAATCTGGAACATTTCTCCAATTCATTGCCGGTTTATTAATGACTTTATGGCGTTGTTTTTCTAAAAGAGCTTTTGCTGTTGCAGCTTTCACTTATCAGATGGGAGTTAAGAGTATTATGTATCTCTGTTGACGTAATCTTTGAAAGTCGCTATACAGCCTCCTAATTTGAGGAGAATATGAAGCTGTAAAGGTGCAAACCAGTTTCCATTTTAGCATCATTTTTAATTCTGCTTTACGACTTTCAAAAGCATCTAGAGTAATGTCTTTTAAATAATAGAGATTACGCATTGCTTCACGCTTTTGTTTCTCTCGTTCTTTAATAAGATCAAAACCCTTATGTAAAACAGAACGTCCCGAGCCAAATACACTTTGCTTGTCAATTTGCACGCTTGTTTTTAAGAAACCTTTCTTTAAGGTGCCTAAGCTTATTTCATTACAGAGCTCGTGGATGGTATAATGGTAAAGCCCCGATGAACAATATAAAATTTATAGAGCATCTCCATTTTTACACTTCATAAAAGAGCAAGTTGGGTGCCATTAGACACTTTGCAAACTCCCAATATTGTGACAATTTGGGGCATTTTGGATGGTTTATAAAAGGCATTTTTAGTGCTTTTTGTACAGTTTCATTCTATACGGCTTTATTTACTTATAATGTGCAAGAGACATGGTTTTGGTTAATAAACAGCTTTGAAATGAGAGAATCCTACGGTACTAAGATCTTTTATCCAACACGCAAAATAATGAAAACTCTTTATAAGTCAATGTGACGTGGCTTAAGAAGAGTGATTGTAGATCTGTTCTTTTAGGAATTTTTGCTTTTTGTGGTGCAGAGAAGAGAGCAGGAATATTCAGAGTAGAGCTTACCTTATGGAATCTATGGATATCGTCTTTAGGAGAGGGACATAAGCCACGTGATATGGTTAGCAAAGCTTGCCTAAGAGAAATTTGGTTGTTTACGAACAACTGGAGGTTAAGAATCTTTCTTCGTCCGAAGAAGACGTCTATATACCACTATACTTTTTATTACCAAATAGAACGTGGTTTATGGATGCTAAATCGAAATGATAATTTATTTCGTATGAGGTTTTCCGTATTTGGAGATTGTTTGGTTAAAAAACATATTTATTAATCACTTGAAAATAGCGCTTAGAATTTTTAAACGATAAGTTTTGGTCTTGATGACGATAATTATTTGTGATGATCGAAAGTACCTATTTTACGAAGCTTTCATTGATAGGCGAATCAAAATTTATTCTTTTCTTTTGTTTAAATATTTATTTTGCAACTATTTTTTCTTTTTTGCATCAAAGATACTTTTTCAAAAGGTAAATGGAAAGAATGATCAAAGGCAAGAGAATAAAGAGAGCCTTATGTATAATTTGGTTTTCTCGTAGAGTTGTTGTCTATTAACTTTTTTCTTTTTTTCTTCATGAAGAGTGTAGAAAATCCATCGGAGAAGCAAAGAGAATAGGAAAAGTTAAATAAATAGCCGTAACAATTAGTTACGGCTATTTTTGTTTGCTTCATATTACCGAGAGAGGAAGCTCACCTTAAGCGATTTTTGATTTAGCAAAAATCGGGTCGTAAAAGACTTCAGAGAGTTTTCTATCTTTAAAGAACAACACTACGTCAACTGTTGTATAGAGAACGATTTTTATCATTTCTAACTCGAGTTGCCGGCCAATTTCTGATCTTTTAATCAAGGTGGCACATCGCTCAAATGTTTGCAAAGCGCTGTTGGCATGCGTTGTTGTAATCGATCCGGGATGACCAGTGTTGAGCGAATTGAGATATTCCCATGCTTCATTGCCTCGCAATTCAGCGAGAAAAATTCTGTCAGGCGACTGACGCATACACGCATCTAGGCATTCTTCAGCTGAAACACGGCCTACATTGTTACCATAAATCATATGTACATGATTGGGATGATTGGGTAGAAAAAGCTCATGAACATCTTCAATTGTGATAATACGCTCCTCTACAGGGACCTTTTCAATTAAAGAGCGCGCAAATGTTGTTTTACCAGATCCTGTTTTGCCTGCAATAATAATGTTGCGTTTGTGAAGGACGCATTCTTCCAAAAATTCAAGAATTTTTCCCTCACGTTTACTTTGTAAGAGTTGAACTTCAAATGGTTCCAACCGTGTGAAGTCCTGCCTCGATAACAAGTTATTGGCTTCTTTTGCTGAAGGCTTATTAAAACTTACATCAGAAAAATCGTCAAATGCCCCTTCTTCTTTGAGTTCTTCTAACGTTTTAACTATGAGAGAATGTTTACGAATTACAAAGGAAAGAGCACCATCAACAACAGCTGGTGTTTGTATAATTGTACCACGTTGTCCACCAGGCAAGAGCACATAATTAATACTTCTGGGAGCCATACCGTTATAAACGATAATAGCTGTAATAAGCGTTTGCAAAAAAGTGGTTGTTAACTCTGGTACGCTATGTACTTGCCAACCCTTAAAGCTTTTCGTCCATACTTCACAGGGGCGGCAAATCGATAATTCAGTGATCGTGGGATCTTCTAAAAAACAATCAAGCGGTTGCAGAAGCTGAAAAACTGCTTGATCTTTTTGTATCGGGTTAACGTGTGACGAGACTGTAGACATCGCTGAAATCCAGATCACGAGCAACAAAAATATTTACTCGTTCGCCTTGGTTTTTGTAAAGTGTTGGTGTGATATTGATGGAATTTTGAAGAACATCGACTGCTATAGATTCAGCATTCTGAGCTCCTTTATTTTGTGAGTTATCTTTATTTTCTTTGCTGCTTTTACCAACTTTTCCTCTTACCCATTCTCCTAAATCACCGATAATGCTTACCATAATTGCACTACCAAATCGTTCCCAAAAATGTCTGTCAACCCAGCCACCAATACCCGCTTCACCCAGAGGACCTGTGCCTGGTGAGTCAAGATTGACAACAACACCAGAAGGCGTTTCAATGCGTAACCATTGCACAAACACGCGCGTTTGTCCTTGTTGTATGCCACTTTGGTAAAAACCAACAACTTTAGAACCACGGTCAAGCAAAACAACACGTCCACTCGTGGAATAAATATCGCGTGTTAAATGACACGTCGTCATTCCGGGTTGTGATGTAATGATTTTTGTTTCTAACGTACAATCTATTTGCGTTCCTTGTGTAATCAAAAAGTCACGGTTACGAAGTTGCATCGCATGTGATTGACCTAAACGCACGGGCTGAAGGTTATCAAATAATACGCCATTACCTCTATCATTATTCGATGCTTTATTATTTGTATCTGTAGATCCTTCGCTACCACCGTTGTTAAGGCTAGAACTGAGCATACGTTTGCGTGCTAATTCTTCAGAATCTTGGAGCATATGTGGAGGAATGGCTGTTTGAAGAAGTTTACTCAATGCCGGTGGAATATCCAAGTTTGAATCTTCTGTTTGTGTTGATTTTTCTGCTTCTTCTACAATCTTTGGCTCTTCTATAATCCGAGGGACATAGTTTGGTATAATTTGCTGTACTATTTGTTGTGGTTTTTCTTCCTCAACCTCCACGGTATTACGCATTTTAAAAGCTTTCCAAGTCAAGGCAATCGGTATCGCTACTATGACAATAAGTCCTACCATTAACAATGCACGGGTACCTGGAATTGTTGGACGACGTTCAGAACCTAGTTCGGACCCTCCATAGGTACCTTCAATATGTTTTTGTTCGACGTTGTCCAGTTTTGTACCTTTTCCCTCTCCTTCCTTATTGTCAAACATCATTTTCCTCCTTTATTGATACGATAAACCACCGAAGATACTGTCCCTGTTGTGTTTGGTACGCCATTGGGGTCATAGGCTTCATTAAAAACAGCTAGAGCGCGTTTACCAAGCCGTATAAGCCATTTAGGATTGACCTTATGAACGGCGATAATATCATTAGAACTGCCGATAACGGTGCGTGGTATTAAGCTTTCATTACCTTCAGCATCTACGACATAAATCGATGGCATATCCATGTTAGCGGGAAATTTGAAGTAAGTAATACGCCCATTGTCCCAAGCATTTATCGGAGCAATATCTTGGTGACCACTCATGGTATAACTGAGATTATAGCCGTTGACGCTTTGGTGAAAACCACGTTCAATCGCAAGGCGCCGATTGTTTTCTTCTGACTTTTCATCGTTTGAATCGGGATAATGGAAAGCCAATTCATATGTTGATCCCGCACGGTCATTCCGAAATTGTAGTCGGAATTTATAACTCCGTTTGTCGGTTACAACGATGAGATTGGTATTGGCAAGTTCTGCTTTTGGTTTAATAAAAATATGCCGCCCTTTATGAGCAAAGGCATAGGCTTCAGAATCGCCAAAGGCATGAGTTATGTACTGTTCACCTTCTTCAAGAATAATATGTGTTGCCACACCAAGAACTGTTTCAATTTGAACCACATCGGCTTCGTTATATGTTATATAGCGAATGCGATGATCATATTGTGAATTTGATGGACTTTTGAGCGCCTGCACAGGTACCGTATAAAGAGAAGAAAACGAAGACAATAGAACAACGAACGCAAGTTTTTTCATAACAATCAATTCCTTAATCATTCAACAGTATTTCTGGGTCAGAACGGTAACTTGTTACTTGAAAACCAAGGGGGTTAAGCAATCGATCAGATGATTTCATGGGTGCACCAACATAGGTGTAACCAATTGTTGCAATTTGGTGCTGTTTTGGTCCAGTAGCAGCACCGTTGCTGTCAAGTTGCTGAGTCGTAAAACGTACAGTTGCTTGACCGAGTCCATTAGGCTGGATTGATCGTACTTTAACTGTAATACGTGCTTTGTTGGAAAGCACTTTGTCCCGTGCATTTTCTCCATCATAGATTTTATAATATTCTTGTTGAACAGATGCCGCACTTAAAAGTGCTGTTGTGTCATAGTTCAGTTGAATAGTATCGTAGTCGTAAGTTTCGCGGTTAAGTACATATTGGTTTAGCCAATATCTATCTACAACTTCACCATAGCTTTCTTCGTGTTCACGCATGATTGAGATAACATCAACTGCACCCGTCGTATTATCAACGCGCAATACTAAGGGAGTTGGAGCTGGTTGAGAAAATCCAACAACTCCACATATCATACCGAATAAGCCAAAAAGACCCACAGTACTCGCAACACGCCATGCCGTTCTGCGCGACCTTATAAATTCATTGATAAGATCACGTTCTAAGCCACGGCTTTCTTCATAATAACTTCTAAGTTGTTCGGCTTTCACTGGTTTTGCTTGTTTTGTTTTCATCTGTCTCCTCGCTTGATTTCGGCAGGGATTGTTTTATTAATAGGCACGCGGTTCCTATCATTGGGCTGTTTTAGCTTTGGTGCTAATGCACAAGCCGATAAAAGGTTTGCAATCAAAATTATAAGAATGATCGACTTCATTTTAATATGACTCTTTTTACTGTTATATACATTCCGATATTTATTGTCATTATTATAAT